>NZ_JBWJVM010000058.1:0-56084 GCF_056428985.1 Streptomyces sp. CA189
GTCGCCGCCCAGCTCAACGGCCGACCACGCAAAACGCTCGGCTGGGAAACCCCAGCCGAGCGCCTGCATAAACTCCTCGCGGCCTGAACAACCAACCACGTGTTGCGACGACCCCTAGAAACCGCCGACGGCGGGGGCCCTTCCTCGTGTGTGTGTGCGTGGGGGCTGCGACTCGCGTCCGGGGCTCACTCGTAGCGGTAGAGCCCCTGGTGGCCGAGCATGTCGCGCGGGGTGACGTCCCACGGCGGCATCGGCTCGTCGAGGGCGATCACCCGGCCGCGCTGGAGGTCGCCGAGTGCGAGCGGGGCGGCGGGCAGGTAGCCGGAGGCCGGGTGCCGCTGCTGCCAGCGGTCCCAGAGCAGGTCCACGAAGGCGTGGTGCAGCCAGAAGGCCGGGTCGTTGGGGGCCGTGCCGCCGGTCATGTGGCCGCCGATCCACTGGTGCACCTTGTTGTGGTTGCGCCACTTCTCGCTCTTCGGGGCGGCCCAGCCCTCCAGTTTGTTGCGGAAGCCGCCGCGTCCGGCCGTCGAGTCCCAGGGCGAGCTGTCGTACAGCGGGTCGTCGATGGCCCACTGGAGCTCGGCCGGGGTCGGCAGGCTGATCGGGTTCGCCGGCCGGCCCAGGTTGCGGGTGAGGAAGCGGGCCTCCGTGATGCCGACCGTGACCGTCCAGTTGCCCTTCCCGTAGGCGAACGGGCCGGTCATCACCTGGCGGTCGCTCTCGCGGCCGGTCCCGCCGAGGAAGTCCTCCGCCCACAGGGAGGAGGCCGGGCTGTTGTCGGTGGTCCAGTCCCAGTACGGGATGGTGACGCCCGCGTCGACGGTCTGGAGCAGGCGTTCGAACTCCAGCAGGTAGCGCCGGTGCCAGGGGAAGAAGGACGGCGACATGTGCCCGACGCGCAGTTTGCGGTCGCGGTCGGGGACGAAGTACTTGTCGTGGGTGCGGACGAGCGCGTCGTAGGTGCCGTTGCGCTTGAGCTCGATCACGGCCGCGGTGAAGCGCTTCTTCTGCGCGCTGGTCAGGTTCTTCTGGTTCTGCCGGGTGTACACGACCTGCTACTCCTGTCCCCCGTGCTGCGCGGCGGCGAACGCCAGCTGGGTGGTGCCCAGTTCGTCGACGGCCGCGCGGGCGAGCTCCAGCGGGGTCGCGTAGGACTGGAAGTGGTTGATCCCGCTGAGGTACGTGCCGTCGGAACGGCGCATGACGTGCAGGGCACGGCCGTCGATGCGGACACTGGTGCCCGCCGGGTCGACGGCGATGTGCCGGCCGCGGTACGTCTCCTCGCCCGCCGGGGTCAACGGTGCCGGCGTGAGGGTCTGCCGGGGACGGCGGGCGCGCAGTACGGGGGCCAGCGCCGCGGCCGTGCCCGCGAACACGGCCGCGGTGAAGGCCGTACGCAGGACCGCTCGGCGGGTGAGTGGTGCGGCGGGTGCTGCGTACATACGGTCTCCCTCGCTCGGTGGCCGGTGGCTACGGGTCTAACGCGGCGCGGCGGGCGAGGTCACCGGGGAGCCCTCTACTGCTCGGTGTGTTTGTAGTAGAGGGTGGTCGCCACCAGGCGGCCGGCCGGGTCGGTGGCGTAGTCGGGGATGGATCCGGCCTCGGTCCAGCCGGCGGCGCGGTACACCCGCTCGGCCGGGCTGCCGCTCTCGGTGTCCAGGAACAGCAGCACCACCCCGGCGCGGGCCGCGGCGGCCTCGGCCTCGGCGAGCAGCGCGCGGCCGGTGCCGCGGCCGCGGGCCTCGGGGTGGACCATCAGCTTGCGGACCTCGGCGCGGTGGCGGCCGTTGGCCTTCGTCTCGCGGCTCCAGCTGATGGTGCCGTCGATCCGGCCGTCCGGCCCCCGGGACACCCACAGCGCGAGGGAGCCCTCCTCGACGGCGGGGAGCAGCGAGTCCCACCAGGCGGCGGCCGCCCGGTGGTCGAGGTCGGCGAGGAAGCCGATGGAGGAACCGCCGCGCACGACGGCGAAGAGCAGCGCGGCGAGCTCGTCGCGGTGAGCGGTCAGGGCGGCGGCGTCGATCCGCGTGGGCGAGGCGTTCATCCGCCGAGGATAGGGATCAGCCGGCGGCGCGCTGGAGGCGGGGCAGGTGCAGATCGCGGAAGATCGCGGTCATGCGCAGGGCGAAGACCAGGGAGGCGGACACCGCGATGTTGGCGGTGTCCGGGACCCCGGCCCAGTGCAGGCCGAGGTAGGAGAGGGCTCCGGCGAGCGCGGCCGTGGCGTACACCTCTTCGCGCAGGAGCAGCGGCGGGAACTCCCCGCAGAGCACGTCGCGGACGACCTCTCCGGTGACGCCCGTCAGGACGGCCAGGATGAGCACGGCGACGGGGGTGACGTGCGCGTCGATGGCGGCGCGGGCGCCGATCACGGTGACGACGGCGAGGCCGACGGCGTCGACGATCATGAGCGCGCGGTGCGGGAGGTCGCGGCGGCGCAGGTAGAGCATGGTGGCGACGGCGACGGACCCGATGAGGACGAGTAGCAGCCAGTCGTGCGTCCAGTAGAGCGGGTGCCGGCCGAGGATGAGGTCGCGCAGGGTCCCGCCGGAGCTGCCGGCGGCGAAGGCGAGGACGAGCCCGCCGAAGGGGTCCATGTTGGCGCGGTGCGCGGCGAGGACGCCGGAGGCGGCGAACGCGGCGATGCCGAGGAGGTAGAGGGCGTGCAGCACGGCGCCTCCTTCGAGGGGCGGGGCGGGCAGGGCGGGGCCGGGCCGGGAGCGGTACGAGGGGACCCGTAGAGGTTGCCGGATCCGCCCGGGCGTCCGCATCGGCCGTTCGGCCAGGGCGGCGGCGCCGATGCACCTCCGGCCGCGCCAGGCCCGCGCCACGTGCGCACCCCTCCGGCGCCGCACCCGCGAGCCGGTGCGTCAGGCGCCGTCCGCGAGCCGGTCGCGCTGGATCCGGTGGGCGAGGGTGCGGCGCACGGAGGCCGGGGCGTCCGCGGTGGCCCCCGAGGGGACGTCGAGGCCCCGGCTGATCGCGTCGTACGCCTCCCGGTAGCCGGCGGGCAGCTCTTCCCGGTGCAGCCTCAGGTCCTCCTCGACGAGGCGTCGCAGCTCGTCCACGTCCCGGGGCGTGAAGCGCTTCTTCCCCCGGGCGACGGCATCCACGTGGCGGGCGCAGCGCGCGGTGTCCGGGTACGCCTCGGCGATCTCCTCGGCCAGGCCCCACAGGCGGCCTTCGAGCCAGGGCGCGTCGCCCTGGTCGAGGGAGAGTCCGATCGGCGGGGGCGGGTCCTCCGCCTTGTACTTCGCCACCTGCTTGGACACGGCGGGCTGGCTCATGTCGGTGAGCTGGGCGATCTTGTCCTGGGTCCAGCCGAAGCCCGCGAACACCTTGATCATCTCGGTGCGCAGCTTGCGCATCTCCTCGCCCGCGCGGATGACCTCGTTCATCTCCGCGAGCATCCGCCCGGCCTGCTCCTCCGTCAGCGACTCGGGGATCCCGAGCGCACCCTCTTCACCTGTCATAGCTCGGTTATACACCGGAAGCACGGTCCGGCGACAGGTTTCCATAACCGGGTTGTACAACCCGGTTATGAATGGCAGGCTTCATCCATGCCCACCTTCTGCGCACCCGATGGAACCCGGCTCGCCTACCGCACGATCGGAGACGGCGACCCCGTCCTCTGCATCCCCGGCGGCCCTGCGGACTCCCAGTACCTCGGCGACCTCGGCGGCCTGTCCCGGCACCGCCGGCTGATCCTCCTCGACCTGCGCGGCACCGGCCGGTCCGCGGTTCCCGAAGACACCGGCACCTACCGCTGCGACCGGCTCGTCGACGACGTGGAGGCGCTGCGCGAACACCTCGGGCTCGCCCGGACGGACCTGCTCGGCCACTCCGCCGGGGCGAACATCGCGATGGGGTACGCGGCCCGGTACCCCAGCACCCTCGGCAGGCTCGCCCTGATCGGCCCCAGCACCCGGGCCGTCGGCATCGAGATCAACGCCGCCACGCGGATCGAACTCGCACGGCTCCGCGAGGACGAGCCGTGGTTCCCGGCGGCGTTCGCCGCCCTGGAGGCCGTCTCCGCGGGCACGGGCGGCGACTGGGACGCCCTCGCCCCCTTCTTCTGCGGCCGGTGGGACACCGCGGCACGGGAGCACCACGCCGCCGGCCTGCCGCTCAACCGGGAGGCCGTCGCCCACTTCGGCGCCGAAGGCGCCTTCACCCCGGAGGCCACCCGGGCGGCGCTCGCCTCGTTGGCGGCGCCCGTCCTGCTGCTCACGGGGGAGTTCGACCTGAACAGTCCCCCTCGGTCTGCGGCCGAGCTCGCGGGACTGTTCCCCGACGCCACGCTCTCGGTACAGCCGGGAGCGGGCCACTACCCCTGGGTCGACGACGCCGGGCGGTTCGCGGCAGCCGTCGCGGAGTTCCTGGGGTGATGACCCGCCCGCCTCCTTACGGCGCCGGGAGTTCCGCGAAGTCCGCCACCAGGCCCCGGTGGTGGCCGGCCGTGCCCAGGGCCAGCGAGTCCGCCTTGGCCCGCTTGAGGTAGAGGTGCGCGGGGTGTTCCCAGGTCATGCCGATGCCCCCGTGGAGCTGTACGCACTCCTCGGCGGCCCGGACCGCCACGCCCGAGCAGTAGGCCTGGGCCACCGCCACCGTGAGCGGCGCGTCGGCGGCGCCGGACGCGAGGGCGTCGGCCGCGGCGCGGGCCGCCGCGCGGGCGGAGGCCACGTCGAGCCAGAGCCGGGCGAGACGGTGCTTGAGGGCCTGGAAGGAGCCGAGGGGCCGGTTGAACTGGTGGCGGGTGCGCAGGTACGCCACCGTCTCCGTCAGGCACCACTCGGCGGTCCCGAGCTGTTCCGAGGCGAGCAGCCCGGCCCCCGAGAGCAGTGCTCCGGCGATGGCCGCGCGGGCGGTGGCCGGGTCGGCCAGCCGGGTTCCGGGGGCACCGTCGAGGGTGATGGCGGCCAGCGGGCGGGTCAGGTCCAGCGCCACGAGCGGGGTCCGCGCGACCCCCGCCGCGTCGGCCGGGACGGCGTACAGCCCCGTGTCGGCGAGGACCAGCAGCACATCGGCGCAGACCGCGTCCGCGACCGATGTCACGCTCCCGCTCAGCGACCCCGCGCCGGAGTCCCGGACCGGTGCCGGCAGGGGTGCGCCCGGAGCCAGGGTCAGGGGCAGGGCGGGCACGCAGATGCGGCGGCCCGCCGCGAGCTCCCGTAGGAGCTCGGCGGACTCCGCGCTCTCGCAGCCGAGCAGGATCTCCGTCGAAAGGACCGCGCTCGTGAGGTACGGGACCGGCGCCGCGGCCCGGCCGAGCTCCTCCAGGACCACGGCCGCCTCCCGGTGGCCGGCCCCCTGCCCGCCCAGCTTCTCCGGTACGAGGAGCCCCGCCGTGCCGATGTCGGCGGCGAGCACCCGCCACAGTTCAGGGTCGTGGGGCCGGCCGCCCTCGATCCGGCCGAGGACGGCCGCGGGGTCGCAGCGGGCGGTCAGCAAGGACCGTACCGCCGTGCGGAGTTCCTCCTCCGTCTCGGAGTAGAGCAGGTCCAGGGGGGCTGCGGCGGGAGAGCTCATCGGGCCAGGTCCTTCCACGCGAGGTCCTTGTCGTCGCGCGGCTCGGCAGGCAGGCCGAGGACGCGTTCGGCGACGATGTTGAGGAGGATTTCGCTGGTGCCGCCCTCGATGCTGTTGCCCTTGGCGCGGAGGTAGCGGTAGCCGGCGTCGCGGCCGGTGAAGTCGACGATCTCGGGGCGGCGCAGGGTCCAGTCCTCGTACAACAGGCCTTCTTCGCCCAGGAGTTCCACCTCCAGCCCGCTGATCTCCTGGTTGAGGCGGGCGAAGGTCAGCTTCATGCCCGAGCCCTCGGGCCCGGGCTGGCCCTGGGCGAGCTGCTGGCGCAGCCGCTCCCCGGTCAGCCGGGCGACCTCGGCCTCGACCCACAGCTCCAGCAGCCGCCCGTGCAGATCGTGCGTCCGCAGTTCCGGCCGCTCGCGCCAGACGGCGGCGACCGGGGCGATCATTCCGCCCTCGCGCGGGATCCGCATGCCGCCGATGGAGACGCGTTCGTTCATCAGGGTGGTGCGGGCCACCGCCCAGCCCTGGCCCACCTCGCCGAGGCGGTGGGCGTCGGGGATCCGGACTCCGCTGAGGAAGACCTCGTTGAACTCGGCCTCGCCGGTGATCTGGCGCAGCGGGCGCACCTCGACGCCGGGGGCGGTCATGTCGCACAGGAAGTAGGTGATGCCCTGGTGCTTGGGCAGCGCGGGGTCGGTGCGGGCGATCAGGATGGCCCAGCGGGCGGTGTGGGCGCTGGAGGTCCACACCTTCTGGCCGTCCACCACCCAGTCGCCGCCGTCCTCGCCGTCCTCGCCTTTTCGTACGGCGCGGGTGCCGAGGGCGGCCAGGTCCGAGCCGGCTCCGGGCTCGCTGAAGAGCTGGCACCACACTTCCTCGCCGGTCCACAGCGGGCGCAGGAAGCGCCGCTTCTGCTCCTCGGTGCCGTACGCGAGGATCGTGGGCGCGGCCATGCCGAGGCCGATGCCGATCCGGCGCGGGTCGTTGTCGGGGGCTCCGGCCGCCGCCAGCTCGGCGTCCACGACGGGCTGCAGGGAGCGCGGCGCGCCGAGTCCGCCGAGGCCTTCGGGGTAGTGCACCCAGGCCAGTCCGGCGTCGAAGCGGGCCCGCAGGAACGCTCCGTGGTCGGTGGTGGCGGGCGGGTGCGCGACGAGCAGTTCCCGTACGCGGGCGAGCAGTCGGTCGGCGGTGACCGCGGCGGCCGTCATCGGGAGCCTCCTGCGGGCGAGCCGGGCAGCGTGGCGTCCAGGGCAGGTACGACGACCAGCCGGCCGGTGGTGCTCCCGTCGGCGAGGCGCTGCACGGCGTCCGCGGCTCCGGCGAGCGGGACCCGTTCGCTGACCAGCGGTTTGATGGAGCCTACGGCGGCGAGCCGGGTGAGTTCGGCGTGGCAGGCGGCGATCGCGGCCGGGTCCTTGGCGGCGTACAGGCCCCAGTGGAGGCCGAGGACGGCGTAGTTCTTGACGAGGGCGTGGTTCAGCGCGGGCGCCGGGATGGTGCCGCTCGCGAAGCCGACCACGATGATCCGGCCCTCGAAGGCCACGCACTTGGCCGAGGCGGTGTAGGCCTCGCCGCCGACCGGGTCGTAGACCACGTCGGCCCCGCGTCCACCGGTGAACTCCTTGACGCGGGCCACCAGTTCCTCGCTGGTGCGGTCGATGACGAGATCGCAGCCGAGCTCCTCGGCGGCGCGCACCTTGGCCTTGCCGCCGACGACCCCGATGACGGTGGCTCCGGCGGCCTTGCCGAGCTGGACGGCGGCGCTGCCGACCCCGCCGGCGGCGGCGTGCACGAGGAGGGTCTCGCCGGCCTGGAGCCGGGCCCGCCGGTGCAGGCCGAACCATCCCGTCTGGTAGCCGATGTGCAGGGCGGCCGCCTCGGCGTCGTCGAGGGTGTCCGGGGCGGGGAGCAGGGCGCGCGCGGGGGCGGTGACGTACTCGGCGAAACCGCCGTGCGGCAGGCTCGGGTTGGCGATGACGCGGCGGCCGTCGTCGGTCTCGCCGCAGATCTCGACGCCGGGGGTGAAGGGGAGCGGCGGGCGGATCTGGTACTGGCCGCGCACGAGCAGCGCGTCGGGGAAGTTGACGTTGGCGGCGAGCACCTTGAGCCTCACCTCCCCCTCGCCGGGCACCGGTTCGGGAACCTCTTCGAGGCGCATGGCCTCGCGGGGTTCGCCGGGGGTGTGTACTCGCCATGCCTGCATCCGGGGCCTCCAGCCGCCGACGGGAACCACGCCTCGCGGGCATACTAAGCGGTCGCTTGCACTGCTGTGAACCGGTGGGACCGTATGGAAACCCGGCGGGGACCCGGTGGACCGGGATCCTCCGCAGCCACTCCCGTAAATCCGGTCACTTCCCTCACGCTTTCAGGCAGCATGTGGCGTGCACGTGTCATGACTTAACGGGGAACAGCACAAGTCCAGGGGGAACCGCCACATGAGAAGAAGCATGTCCGCGACCGCTGCCGCCGCAGTCCTGGCGGGTCTGGTCACGGCGACCGGCCCGGCCGTGGCCGCCGAGGCGAAGTGCACGCCGAAGATACAGGTATTGGGACATCTCGCGCCCGACACCCACGTCCCGGACGGCGCTCCGACGCAGGGGGTCCTGGACCTCGGCCCGGGCAATCTCTCCGTCGGCTTCTCCGGCAACAAGCCGGTGTACTGGACCGGCACCCGGCTCCACCGCGTTCCGCTGGGCGACGACACCCGCACGGGCGAGGTGATCGCCGTCAACCGGAGCGGTCTGATGCTGGGCCGGGTGAGCGGCGAGAGCGGCTACCTCTTCACCTACCGGGCCGGCGACGTGGCGGTCACCCCGCTGCCGGGGAGCGGCCGGCCGGACATCGAGGCCGATCTCAACGACGCCGGATACGTCGTCTCCACCACCGCACAGGGGGTCGGCACCGTCTGGAAGGACGGCCTGAAGGTGCGGGAGCTCCCGCTGCCCGCCGACAGCGGCCCCGGGACGCGCATCAAGATGGTCACCGCCGTCAACACCGCGGGCGACGTCCTGGGGCTGGCGGAGCAGGACTACGAGGTGCCCGAGACGGGCCACCACACGTGGTGGAACTATCCGCTGATCTGGCCCGCGGACGGCTCACCGGCCCGGGCCCTGGCGCCGAGCGGCGGCGGCGGATTCGACGACAGCTACGTGCAGGACATGGACGAGAGCGGCCGGGTCGTCGGCTACAACTGGCTCGGCCCGTGGTACGAGTACAAGCCGTTCGTCTGGACCCCGCCGCACACCGGCCCCGCCTCCTCCCCCGGGGTGCTGAGCACGCACCCGTACGGCACCTTCGAAGCGATCAGCCCGACGACCGGAGTGAGCGTCGGCACGGCCAAGTTCCACCCGGAATCGCGGACCCTGCCCGACCAGGCGCAGCTGTGGCCCGGCTCCGGGCCGGTCCTCGCCCTCCCCCGGCTGGCGGCGAACGGCGCCAGCACGGCGGAGGCGGTCGCCGACCGCGACCGGGTCGGCGGATCGGCCGTGAACGCCGACGGCAGGCTCAGGCCGGTCGTCTGGACCTGCGCGAGCAAGCAGGCGTACCTGCCCCAACCGTAGGACCCAGCCGTAGCCGGTGTGACGACCATGGTGATCTGAGCGTGCGCACGCTATCGATGGCGGCATGAAGAACGCTCCGCGCGGTCTGCCCGCGCCCCCACCGCTCGGTTCCGCCGCCCTGCCGCCCGGCACGTTCACCGGCCGGGCGGTGCTCGTGACCGGCGGCGGGACCGGGCTGGGCAAGGCCATCGCCACCGAGTTCGCACGGCTCGGCGCGGACCTGGTGATCGCCGGCCGCCGGATCGAGCAGTTGAAGTCGGCTCAGGAGGAGCTGGCGGCCGTCCCCGGAGCGGGCCGGGTCACGGCCGCCGTCTGCGACATCCGCGACCCCGAACGGGTCGCCGAGGTCTTCGACGCGGCCGCGGCCGCCTTCGGCGGGGTCCCGGACGTGCTCGTCAACAACGCGGCCGCCAACTTCCCCTGCCCGGCCGAGGACTTGTCCCCCAACGCCTGGCGGGCGGTGGTCGACATCACGCTGACCGGCACCTGGTTCGTGACCCGGGAGTTCGGCCGCCGCCACCTCGCCGCGGGCAGCGCCGGGTCCATCGTGAACATCGGCGCCTCGTACGCCTGGACCGGCGGGCCGGGCTACGCCCACAGCGCCGCCGCCAAGGCGGGGGTGAAGAACCTCGTCGAGACCCTCGCCGTCGAGTGGGGTCCGTACGGCATCCAGATCAACGGCCTGGTCCCCGGGCTGTTCCCGCACGCGGACATGACCGAGGACATCCGGGGCGGGCTGGAGCGGGCCGCCCCGGAGGACAAGGACACCAGGCAGCCCGCCCTGCGGGTCGGCGCACCGCGCGAACTGGGCTGGGCCGCCACCTTCCTGGCCTCGCCCTACGCCCGCTTCATCACCGGCCACACCCTGGTGGTGGACGGGGCGAACTGGCAGCGGCGCTCGCTCGTCAACCCCGAAGTGGTGCCGGTGCGCGATCAGTTGGGTCGGGGTCCGTTCACGCCGTGAAACGCCCGCGGAGCGCGGCCAGCCCGCTGCCGTAGGTCCCTTCGCCGAAGATCTCCTCGACCTGGGCGGCGACGGCCTCGTCCGCGAGGTAGCGGGCCGACCAGAGGATCTCGCTGCCGAGCGGGTGGGGGCGTACGGCCAGGGTGGCGACGTACTCCCGGAGCGGGAGCAGGCTCTCCACCACGGCGTACGCGTACACGCGCGCCGCGGGGTCCATGGCGAGCAGCTCCTCGCGGGCGACGACCGTCCCGTCGATACTGAAGACCCGTACGGCTCCCGGCTGTTCGGGGTCGACGCCGCCCTCCATGGCGGCCTTCGGTACGTACGGATGCCACGCGTCGAGTGCGCCGAAACGGCCGACGACCTCCCAGACGGCGTCCGGGGCGGCCGGGACGACGGCGGTCCTGACCAGTTCGCGGGCGGTCAGGGCGGGTCCGGGGCTCCCGCCCTGCTCGGCGCTCCTACTCTGCTCGGCGCTCCCACCCTGCTCGGCGCTCGCACTCCGCTCGGCGCTCACCAGGCACCGTCCCCGCGCAGGACGGCGTCGGCCCCGCCGTCGATGAAGACGACCTGGCCGGTGACGTGGGTGTTCTCGGGGGCGGTCAGCCAGTCCAGCAGCGGGGCGACCTGTTCGGCGGTGGCGTGGCCGTGCAGCGGCATCGGCACGCTCGCGTCGACCACCTCGCGCATTCCGGCGTCGGCGAGGAGCGGGGCCGTCATGGGGGTGGTGATGGTGCCCGGGGCGATGGCGTTGAGCGGGATCCCGGCGCCCGCCCAGTCGACGGTGGGCGCGGTACGGCGGATCCAGCGGGCCACGGCGGCCTTGGAGGAGCCGTAGACGAGGTGGCCCTCGCCGCGCGCGACGGCGGCCGCGGCGGCTTCGGCGGCCGCCTCCTCGTCACCGGCGAGCGCGGCGTCGACGATGGCGGGGTCGGCGGGGTGGATCGAGGCCACGGAGGAGACGACGACGGCGCGGGGGTCGGCTCCGGCGGCGAGCAGCGGGCGCAGGCCCTCCAGGGTGGCGACGGCTCCGAAGTGGTTGACGCGGATGGTCAGCGGGTCGAAGGCGGCGATGCCGGCGCAGGCGACGACGGCGTCCAGGCGGCCGCCGGTGCGCGCGGTGGCGGCTACGACGAGGGCGGCGCGGCCGGCGGCCGTGGCGAGGTCGGCCTCGATGTCGGCGCCCTTGAGGTCGGCGCCGATGACGGTGTGGCCCTGGGCGCGCAACCGGTCCGCGGTGGCGCGGCCGATGCCGGAGGCGGCGCCGGTGACGAGGTAGGTACGAGTCATGGATGGCACGGTACGGCTTTATGGCATGACATGCCACAGTGCGATCGTGTGGCACATTGGCCCCATCTACCCCTGGAGGTGTTGCGGTGAGCACGGCGAGTACGGGCCGCCCGTCGTTGACGGAGCGGCGCAGGGAGACCACGCGGTACGAGATCGCGGAAGCCGCGGCCGCGCTGTTCTCGGAGCGGGGGTACGAGGCCACCACGGTCGACGACATCGCGCGGGCGGCCGGCATCTCCCTGCGCACCTTCTACCGGTACTGCCCGGCCAAGGAGGACGCGCTGACCCCGGTCCTCACCGCCGGAGTCGCCACCCTGGTCGAGGAGCTCGCCCTGCGCCCCGCGGCGGAGCCCCTCACCGAGGCGGTACAGGCCGCCTTCACCACCGCGACGGCGGGCGCGCGCTACGAGGAGCCCGGGCAGACGGTCCGCCTCATCCAGGTGATGAGCCGCGTCCCGGAGATCCGGCTGCGCTGGCTGGCGGCCGCCCGCGCGATGCAGGACCGCCTCGTCCCGGTCCTCGCCGACCGCACGGGCCGCCCCGAAGCCGCCCTGGAGACCCGCCTCTTGGCGGCCGTACTCATCGACGCGGTCACCGTCGCGCTCGAACACTGGGCCGCCGAAGACGGCCGCGACCCGCTCCCGACGGTCTCGGCCCGCGCCCTCGCCCTGCTGCGCCTGGAGGAGTAGCCGGGCCCGGTGTCCGGTGGAGGGGGCGGGTGCCGGCTGTCAGTGGTCCCGGGCACCATGGACCGCATGTCCCACGCTGATCTGACCCTTGACCGGTGGCGCTCGTTCGACCTCCCGGACGTCCGCCGGTTCGCCCGGGAAGCCGCCGGCCTGGCGGGGGCCCGACTGAGCCTGATCGATGCCGCCCCGCACCTCGGCGGCCCGCTGCACCGCGTGCTCGTCGAGCGGGACGGGCGGGAGTTCGCCCTGGTACCCGGGGGAACCGTCCGCCTCGGGTTCGACCTGGACGCCTGGGAGCCGACCCCGGAGCAGACCGCCGACTTCGAGCGGAGCCTGGCCGAGGAGTACGGGTACGGTCCCGATCTCAGGTCGCACCTCGCCGAGTTGCTGAGCCCGCCCCGGACCGTCACCCTGCCGACGGTGTTCATGGCCGTGCGGAACGAGCCGCTCACCGAAGCCCCCGCCGACATGCCCGCCGTGCTCGCGGCGCACGGGCTTCGGATGCCCGGCGCCGACGAGTGGGAGCACGCCTGCGGGGCCGGGGCGCGCACCCTCTTCCGGTGGGGCGACACCTGCCCGATCGACGAGCCGTCCTACGGCAGCGGCGCGGGCGGGCCGCGGTGCGAGCCCAACGCCTTCGGGCTGCGCATCGCCTACGACTCCTACGCCGCCGAGATCGGCGGCGACCCGGGCGCGGTGCACGGCGGGGACGGCGGCGAGTCCGTGTGCGGCGGGTACGGGGACCTGTGGGCCTGGCTGACGCTGGCCACGGCGAACCGCAACCCCGCGATGGCCGAGTTCGTGTACGGGCCCGAGGGCGAGGACGCCTGGGAGGCGTTCTCCGTCCGTCCCGTGCTCAGCCTCCGGTGAAGTGCGGCGGGCGGCGCTGCGCCTTGGCGGTGTAGCCCTCGCGGGAGTCCTCCGAGGTGAGGGTGAGGGCAGCCGTCATCGCCACCCGGTCCAGGGCCGCGGGCAGGGCGGCGTCCGCGTAGGAGTCGATCGCGCGCTTGACGCCCTGGACGGCGAGCGGGGCGTTGGCCGCGATCTCCGCCGCGAGGGCGCGGGCCATCGGCTCCAACTCGTCCAGCGGGACCACCTGTTGGACGAGGTTGAGGCGCTCCGCCGTCCGGGCGTCGATGCGGCGGCCGGTCAGGGCCAGGAACTTCGCCCAGCCGGCGCCCGCCTCGCGGGCGATCCGCAGGTCACCGCCCGCGTCCACCGCTACGCCCAACTGGGCTTCGGGCAGGGCGAACACGGCGTCCTCCGCCGCCACCCGGATGTCCGCCATCAGGGCCAGCTCGAATCCGAAGCCCAGGCAGTAGCCCTGCACCGCGGCCACGACCGGCTGCGGCAGCCGGGCCAGGACCGCGAAGCGTTCGTGGACCCAGCGGATGCCCTCGTAGTAGTTGCGGTTGCGCTCGGCCGCCGAGGCGCCCGTGATCGCGCCGCCCGGGGCCGTCACGTCGATTCCCGCGCAGAACGCCCGGCCCTCGGCCCGCAGCAGGACCACCCGTACGGCCGGGTCGAAGCGGATCCGGTCCGCCAGCAGGCCGAGCTGGCGCGTGGACTCCCAGCTCCAGCCGTTGAGCTTCTCCGGCCGGCAGAGGGTGAGTTCCGCGATCCCGTCCCTGACGTCCAGACGGATCCGTTCCTCACCCTCCGCGATCTCCGTGCTGATGGTGTCGATCACGCGGACACCTTAGGCCGCCCCGCTCAGCGCGGGAAGACCTCGAACGGCACTGCCGGACGGCCCCCGAACCGGGCCGCCGCCTGCTGGGCGTAGCCCGTCAGGAAGCCGCGGACGTACGTCTCCGGGTCCTCGTCCGTCAGCGCCGCGATGTACGCCTTGTGTTCCATCAGGGACTTCACCGACCGCTCCATCCCGGGACCGGCGTCGGCCGCGTGCGTGGGCGTCGTGGTGCCGGACACCGCCACCCAGCGCACCCCGTTCCACGGCTCCAGGCCCTGTTCCGCGAGGAGTTCGGGGAAGATCCAGCGGTTGCCCGCGTCGCCCGCCGCGTCCATGGTGGCCCGGCCGACCGCCTTGTGGTCGGGGGTGTTCCAGTAGCCGCCGCCCTCGGCCCCGCCCCACGTGTCGCGGTGGTTCATCGTGATCACCAGCTCGGGGCGGTGGCGCCGGATGGCGGCCGCGATGTCCCGGCGCAGGTCCAGGCCGTACTCCAGGACCCCGTCGCGGTGGTCGAGGAACTCCACCGTGGGCACCCCCACGACGGCCGCGCTCGCGCGCTGCTCCGCCTCGCGCAGCGGGGCGCACGCGGCGGGGTCGATGGTGTCGATGCCGGCCTCGCCGCGCGTGGCAAGCAGGTAGACGACCTCGCGGCCGCCGTCCGTCCAGTCCGCGATGGCCGCCGCGCAGCCGTACTCCAGGTCGTCCGGGTGCGCCACGACGGCCAGCGCACGCTGCCAGTCGGTCGGCATGGGCTCCAACGGGGCGGGCCCGTGCAGTTGTTCGTTCATGAGTCGCACAATAGGCGAATGGACACACAAGGGCAGGTGGTGGCCCTGCTCGACGCCACCGGGTCGTTCTTCGAGCCGGCGGTCACGGCGTTCCCGGGGGCGGGCGCCGCCGCCTGGGAGCGGGCCGCGCTGCTGGATCCGGGGGCGGCCGGGCCGGACGGCTCCTGGCGGCTGGACTTCCGGTGCTTCGCCGTGTCCCGGCCGGGCGGCCGCTGGGTGCTGATCGACGCGGGGGTCGGACCGGCACGGGGCCCGGCGGCCGGCTGGGCCCCGGTCCCGGGCCGGCTGCCCGCCGCGCTCGGGGAGGCCGGGATCGCCCCGGCCGACGTGGAGGCGGTGGTCCTGACCCACCTGCACGAGGACCACACCGGCTGGACCCAGGGCGAGGCCGGCCGGCCGTTCTTCCCCGACGCGCGGTACCTCGTACAGAGCGCGGAAGTGGCGGCCCTGGACCGGGCGGATCCCGTGTGGGACTGGACGGTGGCCCCACTGCGGGCCGCCGGACAGCTCCACGAGGTGACCGGGGAGCACCGGCTCGCTCCCGGCATCACCCTGCTGCCGACACCCGGGCACACGCCCGGCCACCAGTCGGTGCTGGTGGAAGGGACGGCCGGGCCCGGCGGCGGGGGCCGGGGCCGGGGCCGGGACGTGCTGGTGACCGGTGACGTACTGGTCCACGCGGTGCAGTTGGCCGATCCGGCGGTCCCGTACTCCCACGAACGCGACCGGGCCGCCGCCCGCGCCTCGCGGGAGGAGCTCCTGTCCCTGGCGGTCCGCCGCCGCGCCCTGCTGGCCACCGCCCACCTGACCCGGCCCTTCGTAGAGCCGACCGGACCGGGCCACCGAGCACCCTGAACACCTGCCGCGGCCGACGTGCGACCGCTCGGGAGGCGTCCTAGCATGAAAGACGGCCTTCCGAAGGAGGAAGCCATGGCCCCGCTGTCAGACAGGCACGCCGTGCGTGGCGCGAAGCGGCGGCTCGTCCGGTTCGTGCGGCTCGTACCGGCGGCCGTACTGGCCTCCGGTGCCCTGCTGCTGACGAACGGCTCCCTGCCCGCGGCGGCCCGGGTCCACGTCCCCGCGGAGGTCACGGCCGCGGCGGTGTCGTCCCTTCCGGGGCAGGCCGATGACGAGCAGCTCGCACTCGAAACCCTCGACGAGGTGGTGCGGGGCGACTTCGCCGCCGTCTCGGCCCGCTTCGACGAGACGCTCCGGCACCACGCGACTCCCGAGGCGCTCGCGCAGTCCTGGAAGGACTACCAGGAGCAGTTCGGCCCCTACCGGTCGCACGGGGACCCCCAGCAGGTCACGTCCGTCCAGGGGCCCGTGGTGAACGTGCCCCTGCGCATGGAGAAGGGGGCCGGAGAGTTCCGCGTCACCTTCAACGACGGCGGACACCTCATCGGCCTGTACTTCCTCCGCACGGGCATCCCGGTCCCCTGACTCCCCCGGCGTTCAGGGAGCTCAGGCCTCGTCGCGCACGAGCGCCAGCAGCCGGTCCAGGACGCGCGGGCCGCCGGCGCGGACCCCGTCGTGCTCGAACTCGTCCGTCACCCAGGTCTTCAGGCCGCGGATCGCCCGGGCGGTGGCCAGGGAGTGCGCGGTGTCCACGTACATGTCGTCGTGGTAGACGGCCGCGGCCACCGGCACCTCGTTGACGGCGAGCCGCGCCGGGTCGTACAGCGGGGTCCAGCCGGTACGGGCCAGCAGCAGCTCGGCGGTCTCGCGCAGCGGGGCGAGCGCCGGGTCGCAGTCGAAGTGCCAGGGGTGGATGGTCTCGCCGGTGAAGTACAGCGGCTCCGTGCCCGCGAGGGTCTTCGCGGCGTCGAACCGCGGGTGGCCGGAGCGGACCCCTTCGGCGGCCCAGCCGATGGGCGCGCCCGGGTCCTGGGCGTAGATGGCCTCGTGGATCAGGGCGTAGAGGGGGTGCCCGGCGAAGGAGAGCTGGGCGTGCACGGCCTCCAGGAAGGCGTCGGAGAGGGCGGGCCCGTCCGGGGTGGGGACGAAGGCGTCCTCCAGCAGGTAGTGCAACTGGTGGCTGCCGTCGGAGACGCCGAGGAGCAGACCGAGGGACTGGAAGGCCTCGGCCGTCAGCAGGTATCCGCCGGGGAGCTTTGCCGGGCGCTCGACGAGGTGGGCGGCGATGCGGCGGGCGCGCTCCACGTCCATGGGGTAACGGGCGTAGTGCGCCCGGTTCTTGCGCTCGACGCGGGGGTACGCGGCTTCGTACACCTCGGCGGCGGTGGCGTCGAGGGAGGGCAGCCCGCCGGTGATGAGGGCGGCGCTCAGCCCCTCGGGGGCGGCGCCCAGGTAGTGGGTGACGCAGAAGCCGCCGAAGCTCTGGCCCAGGACCGTCCAGGGCGCGCCGCCGGTGAGGAGCGGGCGGATGGTCTCGGCGTCGCGCACGATGGAGTCGGCGCGGAAGTGGGCGAGGTACTCGGCCTGCTGCGCGGGGCCGCCGCGCAGCGGCAGGGTCTGCCGGTTGACCGGGGTGGAGCGGCCGGTACCGCGCTGGTCGAGCAGCAGCACCCGGAACTCGGTGAGGGCCCGCTCCAGCCAGGCCTGCCGGCCGACGAACCGGCGGGCTCCGAAGCCGGGTCCGCCCTCCAGGTAGAGCAGCCAGGGCAGGGACTCCGGGTCCTTGCCGGTGGCGACCAGTTCGCGTGCGTACAGGTCGATCCGCTCGCCGTCGGGGCGGGCGTGGTCGAGCGGGACGGTGAAGTGGTGGTCGGTGAGGACGACACCGGGCTGGCGGTAGCTGCCGGCGGCTGCGCTCTCGGAGGGCACGGGGTTCACGGGGGTCACGGGAGGTCCCAGGGGTCGGCGCGGTGCGGTGGTGTACGCGGCAGCCGTCCCGGGGCCGGTGGGTGAGGGCGAACCGGGGCGGCGGGCCCGGCCGAGCTTACGCGAGGCCCCCGGGAGCAGTGCCGAAAGGTGCGGCCCCGTCCTTCGGCGGGCCCCTCGGGGTCTCGCCGGGCCGCTGCTCGCCGATCATCGAGCGCAGCCACGTGGCGCCCTTGAGCATGAGCAGGCCCGCGATGATCAGCAGGGCCCCCTGCCACAGGCATTCATTTTCATCACCAGTTTGCCCGGATTTGAGAGAAACCGGACGCAAGCATGACGAGCGACGACGAACCTCCCCCACGAAGGCGAGGCGCGAGGCGCGGGCGGGAGGCCCCGGCGGTCGCGTCACGGGGTCGGGGCGCCACCAGTAGCGCCCGACGATGAGCTCCTCCAGCGCGCGGAGCCTGTCCGCGGCCATGCGCGCACGGCCATCGGGGTGTTCCAACGCGACGCGGAGGTCGGACGCCAGGTGGGCCGCTTCGCGCGCCTCGCAGCCCGCGCGGAGGGATTCCGGAGAGGTCGCCGTCGCACGGGCGATGACGTCGAGAACGGTCTCCAGGTGCGGGCCGCTGAACCGGGCCAGGAAGAACCAGTCGTCGACCGGATCTCCGTTCCGTAGCGGGCCCATTCGAAATCCAGCAGGGCCGTCACGCTCCGACCGCGCGCGAGCCAGTTGTCCCAGTGGCAGTCCGCGTGGACCGGGACGACCGCACGTGCGTGCAGGGGCGCGCGCTCCGCGATCGTCCTCAGGCCGTCGAGCAGGCGGGGAGGGACGGTTCCCTGCCGTTCGAGATCCGCGAGGGTCTTGATCTCGGCGAAGAGCGCGGCCCGGCCGGCAAACCCGCCGTGGTCGAGGGCTTCTCTCAGCATCCGGTCGGCGTGGCCCGTGGGCACCCAGCCGTGCAGTCGGCCGAGCCGCTCGACCGCCTCCTGCGCCAACGCTCGCGCGGTCCCACCGTCCACGCCCGGCATGCCCGTGCCGGGAGCCTCCCCCGGCACGCGGGCGTAGCAGGCGTAGCGGATCTCGCGCGTCGCCGGCCGGTGGAGCCCGCTGCCGATCAGGGGTGCCGTGAGGCCGGCGGGCAGGTGGGGTGCGAGCGCGATCTCCCGGTTCAGCCGCCCGTGGGCGTTGGCATCGATGATCTTCACCACCACGTCCGTGCCGACGTAGACGTGGTGGGAGCCGCTCTCCACGGTGGTCATGGGGCCGGGATCGCGCCCCAGGGCCGCTGCGGCGATCGCGTGAGCGGCGTCGTGCGCTTGGCTCAGTCGGTCGTCAGCGGTCACCGCACGGTGTTCAGAACTCGACCACCGATCGGAGTACCTCGCCGCGTTCCATCCGCTCGAAGGCCGCCTCCACGCCGTCCAGGGCGATGCGCTCGGAGACGAACGCGTCGAGGTCCAGCCGGCCTTGCAGGTAGAGGTCGATGAGCAGCGGGAAGTCCCGCTCGGGCAGGCAGTCCCCGTACCAGGAGGACTTCAGGGCGCCGCCGCGTCCGAAGACGTCCAGCAGCGGGAGTTCGAGCAGCATGTCCGGCGTCGGGACGCCGACCAGTACCACCGTGCCGGCCAGGTCGCGCGCGTAGAACGCCTGCTTGTACGTCTCGGGGCGGCCGACGGCCTCGATGACCACGTCCGCGCCGTTCCCGCCGGTCAGTGCCTGGATGGCCTTGACCACGTCCTCGGCGGCGCCGTTGACGGTGTGCGTGGCGCCGAGTCCGCGCGCCCACTCCAGCTTCCGGTCGTCCAGGTCCACGGCGATGATGCGGGAGGCTCCGGCCAGCCTGGCCCCGGCGATGGCGGCGTTGCCCACTCCCCCGCAGCCGATGACGGCCACGGAGTCGCCGCGCCCCACGTTGCCGGTGTTCAGGGCGGCGCCCAGGCCGGCCATCACCCCGCAGCCGAGCAGCCCGGCGGCGGCCGGAGAGGCGGCCGGGTCCACCTTGGTGCACTGCCCGGCGGCCACCAGTGTCTTCTCGGCGAAGGCCCCGATGCCGAGGGCCGGGGAGAGCGGGGTGCCGTCCTCCAGGGTCATGGGCTGGGTGGCGTTGTGCGTGGCGAAGCAGTACCAGGGGCGGCCCCGCTTACAGGCCCTACAACTCCCGCACACCGCACGCCAGTTGAGAACGACGAAGTCGCCGGGCGCGACGGAGGTGACGTCCGGGCCGACCGACTCGACGACCCCGGCGGCCTCGTGGCCGAGCAGGAAGGGGAACTCGTCGTTGATCCCGCCCTGCCGGTAGTGCAGGTCGGTGTGGCAGACCCCGCAGGCCTGGACCCGTACGAGCGCCTCGCCGGGGCCCGGGTCGGGCACGAGGATCGTCGTGGTCTCCACCGGTGCGCCCTTGCTCCGGGCGATGACCCCTCGTACGCGATGCGTCACGTGCTACCCCGATCTCGATCACTGTCTCTTGGACGGCACCGGAGGCCCCGCGAGGGTTCCGCCGGTCCGGCCAACGTACACGCGCTGTCCCGCGTGCGGGAGTTGCCCCGCGCCCCGGCATACAGCCCGGCCTGGCGCTCTGACCGGACAGGCACACCGGCTTCCGGGCCACAGCTGTGAACAACGTACGCACGACGCTCGTGCAGGCGGTCGGCGGCGCTGTCGTCCTCTTCGGCGCGTACGCCACCTGGCGGCAGCTGAGGGTCAACCAGGAGGGGCTGAACGCCACCCGGGAGGGACACATCACCGACCGCTTCAGCCGGGCGGTCGACCAGCTCGGCAGCGAGAAGACGGACGTGCGGATCGGCGGCCTCTACGCACTGTGGCGGATCGCGGACCATTCGGCTCACGACCGGGAGGCGGTCATCTCGATCAAGGCCGCGTTCCTCCGGACTCACCTGCCATGGCCTCCGCAAGCGCAGGACTCGCCGGCGGCGGAAGCCTCGATCAACTCCGTGCCCCCGCTGGAGACACGTGCCCCGGACGCCCAGGTGGCGCTCACCGGCCTCGGAGTCCTGTGCCAGGAACGCGGGCCGGACTGGCTCAACGTCAGCTACACCGACCTGCGTCGGGCCGACTGCGACGGACTGTGGCTTCACCACATCAACTTCGACGGCGCCTGCCTGGAAGCGGCGAGCATCTACCAGGTCAACCTGACCAAGGCATCGCTGATCGCGGCCAACCTACGGCACGCGGAGCTCGGGACCTCGACTCTCCACCGGAGCCGCTGCATCGAAGCCGACCTGCGCGGCGCTCGCATGGTCAGGGCCGACCTCCGCGAGGCCGACTTCTCGGGGGCCGACCTGCGGGAGGCGAATCTGCGCAAGGCGCGGGGCCATGGCGCCAAGTTCACCGGCGCGGATCTGAGACTGGCTGACCTCCGGGGAACCGACCTCACCAGGGCCGACCTGACACGGGCGAAACGGGAGGGCGCATGGGCGAGCGACGTCACCGTCTGGCCGACAGGCTTCGACGTCCAGGCGGCCGGCGTCGTCATGGTCGAGGACCCCGGCGCCGAACCGAGCATCCCGCTGCAAGCCGCCGCGCTCGCGAGGAACGTCCCACCCCTGCGTTCGGCCTGATGCTTCAACCGAGGTAGTCCTCGGCGAGAGCGACATCCCCCGGTCAAGCCGGCTGCGTCAACCGGCCGTGCCAGAGTGGGCGAATGACCACGGACCACGCGCATTCAGCCGATCTCCGCCCGAAACCATGGCTGGGCACCGCCCCGGCCCACGGAGATCTCATCGCGGCGAAGGCACTCGTGTACGACCGCTGCGGTTTTGCGTGCTCGCAGCCAGTCCCCGAAGCCGAGAGTGCCGAGTACGCCGCCTTCGAGTTCACCCTCGACGGCCTCGCCGTTCGGTTTCGCGCCGCCAAGACGACCCCCACCAAGGCCGGCCAGTTCGTCACCGTCTGGAAGAGGTCCCCGGCCGGGCCCATCCAGCCCTTCGATGCCGCGGACCCCGTCGACCTCTTTGTCATCAGCACCCGCGACGATCACAACTTCGGCCAGTTCGTCTTTCCCACGGACGCGCTCCGCCGGCACGGCGTCGTATCAGCCAACGGTTCAGGTGGGAAACGAGCCTTTCGCATCTACCCGCCCTGGGTGACCCCTGCCAGCCGCCAGGCCGGCCGTACGCAAGCGTGGCAGCTGGGCTTCTTCCTGCGCCTGCACCAAGACGGGCCCATCAACCTGGCCCGCGCCCATGAGCTCTACCACCCGCAGGACAGTGCCGGCATCGGCCGGCCGTCACACCACCACTGATCGCCTACGAGCACTGATCATTCGGAATGACTCGTCTAGGTCAGTTCGGGCGGCAGCGCCGCCCGCAGGGCCTCTGTGAAGGCGGCCACGGCGGGGTGGGCGGCGGCGCCGCTGCGGAAGGCCACGTTGGTGCGGCGTTCCATGGCGAGGCGGGTGAGCACGACGGCCGGATCCACGTGTCCGGTGATCCCGAGCTGCGGCACCACGGCCACCCCCTGGCCGGCCGCGGCCAGGGCGAGCACGGTGGCGAACTCGTCCACCTGGTGCCGGATCCGCGGCGCGAACCCGGCGTCCTCGCAGGCCCGCACCGTCATGGCGTGACAGAGCGTGCCGGGCGTGGCGGTGATCCAGGGCGCATCGGCGTGCGCACGGAGCAACGCCCTCTGCCCGGCCCCGGGTTCGCACTCCGCCGACGCCCACTCCGTCGGCGTCGCCAGATACATCGCCTCGCGGTAGAGCGGTTCCGCGGCGAGCCCCGGCTCCTCCGGCGCAGGGACGAAGTCGTACGCGTGGATCAGGGCCACGTCCAGGTCCCCGGCCCGCAGCGCGTGCGCGACCGCCGCCGGGTCGGTTTCGGACACCATCGGCTCCAGTCCCGGGTGCCGGCGGGCCAGGGCGGCCAGGGCCGCCGGGACGATGGCCCGGGTCGCCGTGGGGAAGGAGCCGACCCGCAGCGCTCCGGCCAGTCCGCCGCGGGCCTCCGCGAGCTCGGCGTCAGCCCGCTCCAGCAGCTCCAGCACCGCGTCGGCGTGCCGGACCAGGTTCTGGCCCGCGGGCGTGAGCCGGACCCGGCGCCCGGTGCGCTCCAGGAGGGGCAGACCGGCCTCGCGCTCGAGGACCGAGAGCTGCTGGGACACCGCCGAAGGGCTGAAGGAGAGCGCCTCGGCCACCGCGGCGATGGTCCCCCGGCGGGCGAGTTCGCGCAGCAGGCGAAGGCGTCGTACATCGAGCATCGGATCAGCTTACGGATCAGATAAGAAAGGCGAACTGGATTCGATGCTCGGCGCACGCCAGGCTCGACCCATGACCCAGATGCCGAGCACGACCACGCCGCCCCCCGCCGCACCCGGCCCGTACGCCCCGCACGGGATCCACGTACCGCTGATCACCCCCTTCACCCCCGCCGGCGAGGTCGCCGCCGAGGCCCTGGAGGCGCTCGCCCACGAGGTGCTCGACGCGGGAGCCACCGGGATCGTGGCGCTCGGCACCACCGGCGAGCCGGCCGCCCTCGACGAGGCGGAGCGCGACCTCGTCACCGACGTCTGCGCCCGGGTCTGCCGGGAGCGCGGGGCGGCGCTGACCGTGGGCGCCGGGGCGAGCGGGACCCGGGCCGCCGAGGAGTCGCTCGGGCGGCTCAAGCGGTGGCCCGAGGCGCGGGCCGCGCTGGTGACCGTGCCCGCGTTCGTACGGCCCTCCGCCGCCGGGGTGCTGGCGCACTTCGAGCGGCTGGTGCGGGTGAGCCCCGTACCGCTGATCGTCTATCACGTTCCGTACCGGACCGGGCAGCCGCTGGACGCGGCCCTGTTGCGGGAGATCGGGGCGCTGCCGGGGGTGGCCGCGGTGAAGTACGCGGTCGGATCGCTCGACGGGGACGCGGTGGCACTGCTCGGTGATCTGCCGGACGGTTTCGCGGTGTTGGCGGGTGACGACACCTTCCTCTCGCCCCTGCTCGCGCTCGGCGCGGCGGGCGGGGTCCTCGCCTCGGCCCACGTCGCGACGGCCCGGTTCGTAGAGCTCGCGGCCGCCTGGCGGGCGGGCGACGCGGACCGGGCGCGGACCCTGGGCCACGCACTGGCCCGGCTGTCCGCGACCCTCTTCGCCGAGCCCAACCCGACGGTGATCAAGGGGGTGTTGTACGCGCAGGGCCGCATCCCGTCCCCTGACGTACGCCTCCCCCTGCTGCCGGCGAGCAGGGAGTCGGTCGCGGCGGCCCTGCGGGAACCGGCGCTGCAGCTTTAGAGGCCGCGCCTCCAGGCACGGGGATCAAGGCACGGGGATCAAGGCACGGGGATCATTGATCGGGCTGTGCGGGAACCCCGAGAGCGCTCATGCACATCTACCTCCTAGGACATGAGGAAGGGACGGGCCGTGCACAGCTCCGAAGCAGGTACCGACGGCAGAGGGCGGCGGCCCGGCAGTCGATGGTGGGCGCCGGGGCTGGCGAATCTCCTGATCGGCGTGGTCGCGATCGTTCCGGGCCTGTGCCTCCGGTGGCTCGTGGCCGAGTACCCGCTGGTGGACTGCGGCGGTGGCACCGGCTGCGACAAGGAGGCGTCCGAAACCGCGACCGTCCTGACGTTCGGTGCCGTGCTGAGCGGCATGCTCGTCCTGGGACTGGTTCTGGTGGTGGACGTCCTCACGCCGCGCCAAGAGGGCCGGCCGCTTCGCCACTGGCTCGGCATGGCCGTGCTGATCCCGGTCCCCTTCGCTGTCAGCCAGGCACTGGGCTGGATCTAGCGCAGCCTGATCGGAGAGGGGTCGATTGACCCCGGATGGGCGATTCGCCACCAAAGAGCGGGTCGCCCGAATCGGCCCCGGCGACGGGCGACTTGCCCGTATTGGGCCGACGCCCGCCGGCCCGTGATGTGAGTCACGCCGACGGCGTCAACATCATTTCCCCGCGAGGGGTGATTCCCTTTTCCCGGTTGGATATTCGCGAATTCCCGGGCCTCTTTTCAAGGTCATCCACCGGGCCGAATGCGGGAAGTTGATCTCCCGGTCGAATTCACGTCTTGTTCCGGCCCGCCGGACTCGCTTACGGTCGCCTCGTTCCCGGTGGTCAGCTGCCGAATCCGGCCGCCGCCAGGGCTCTTCCGTACCCCCACGTGAGGAATTCCGCCATGCCCGCACAGGGAAAGCACCGCCGGCCGAAGCAGCACAACGCACTCACCCGCAAGCTGGCCCTCGCCGGTACGGGCGGCGCGGCGCTGGCCCTCCCGCTGATCAGCGCGACCACGGCCGGGGCGGCCGAAGTGACCGCGGCCCCCGCGACCTACTCCGTGGTCAGCGGCGACACCCTGAGCAAGATCGCGGCCGAGCACTCCATCGGCGGTGGCTGGCAGAAGCTCTACGAGGCCAACAAGGGCATCGTCGGCGCGGACCCCTCGACCATCCGCCCCGGCCTGAAGCTGAAGCTCACCACGGCCGCCGCCCCCGCCGCGGCCAAGGCCGCCAAGGCCGCCACCGGCTACGCGAACAACCTCGACGGCTGGATCCGGGAGTCCCTCGACGTCCTGGCCCAGCACGGAATTCCCGGAAGCTACGAAGGAATTCACCGCAACATCATGCGCGAATCCTCGGGGAATCCGATGGCCATCAACAACTGGGACTCCAACGCGGCGGCCGGCATCCCCTCCAAGGGGCTCCTCCAGGTCATCGACCCGACCTTCAAGGCCTATCACGTACCCGGCACCTCGCTGGACTCCTACGACCCGGTCGCCAACATCACGGCCGCCTGCAATTACGCGGCGGCCCGCTACGGTTCGATCGACAACGTCAACGGCCCCTACTGAACGAGCTTGCGGTAGGCCGGCCCCAACTCGCTCACGTCCACCGAGGTGTGCACGACGAGACCGGCCCCGTTCGTTCCCCCGTTCGTTCCGTTCGCCCCGGTGGACAGGTGCTTGTGCAGGAGGTCCAGCACGGCCTCGCTCAACTCGGCCTTGACCGCCTCGGTCCGGCCCGGCAGCAGGCCGAGCTGTACGTGGACCAGCGCGGCCCCGGGCGCGCCGTCGGCCACGTACACCTCGTCCAGGCACCGGAAGCGCGTCTTGCAGTTCGCGACGGTGGCGGCCGCGACCTCGGCCGTCAACGCGTGCAGGGCCGGCGCGAATCCGCGCCGGTCGAAGGTGTCGGACAGGTTCGCCGAATAGTCGACGGTGATCTGCGGCATCGGGCGCTCCGGGTGCTCGGCGACGTGGCACGCGCAGCGCGCCCTTCCCGCATTCTCGCCGACCCGTGCGGCCCCGCCTCACTCCAGCCCGTACCGCCGTGCCGACTCCTCCTCCTGCGCCAGCCGGTGCAGGGCCTTCAGGACCGGCTGGAAGAGGACGGCCGCGGCCACCACCATCTCCACCTGCTCCGCCTCGGACGGGTACGCCTCCATGAAGTCCAGGTCGCGCACGGCCGCCTGGTACATCAGCTCGGCGTACGGAGCCATCAGTTCGGCGCCCCACGGATAGCCGAGCCGGATGAGGGTGGACACCGCCAGCACGAGCGAGCGGTGGACCGGGGAGAGGTCCCCCACCTCCCCGGCCGTCGACCAGCCCAGCATCTCCAGCAGCCGGTCCACCTCGTGCCGCGCGGTGACCACCGCCGGGTCCTCGTCGTCCGCCTCGGGCCCCTGCGGCAGCGCCCAGAGCGCCGCTCCCATCCGGATCGTCCGGCCCAGGGACTCGTCGTCCACGTGCGCGAGCACCTCCCGGACCTTGGCCACCGGAATCCCACCGACCTGGATCAGCGCGCGGATCAGCCGCAGTCGCCGCAGGTGGTCCTCGTCGTAGTCGGCGGTCGTCGCACTGACCCGCCGGCCCGGCGCCAACAGCCCTTCGCGCAGGTAGTACTTGATGGTCGCCGTGGAGACGCCACTGCGCTCGCTCAACTCCGCCAGCCGCATCCCGTGGACCTTTCTTTGGAGAGCACAGCTATCCAATTGTGCACGGGCAGCACCGCCGGACGGTGCCCCGCGCGCCTCCGGCCCTGAGCGAGCGGGTCAGGCGGCGGTACGCGGCCTGCGCGCCCGGGCGCGCACCAGGGTGCGCAGCGGAGCCGTGAAGCCGTAGCCGACGTCCTTGCGCAGGGCCCCGACGCCGGCCCGTTCGACCGCCGTGAGCTGGTGCCGCATGAGCTCCGTCATCGTCACGGCGACCGCCCGCAGTCCCGGTTCGGTGAGGTCGAGGATGTCGTCCGCGGCGGCGAGCGCGGTACGGGCCCGCCCGCACTCGGCGGCCAGCAGCTCCCGTACGGCCGGGGTGTCGCGGGCCTGTTCGAGGTCGGCCCGGGTCACGGAGTGCTCGGCGAGGCGGGCGCGCGGGATGCAGAGGCGGCCGGCCGCGAGGTCTCCGGCGAGGTCGGCGAGGAAGTCGACCCGCTGGGCGGCGTCCACGAACCGCCGCCAGCCCGCGGCCTGTTCGGCGTCGGGCCCGCCCTGGTACTGCAGGCCGGTGAAGACCAGGACCCCGGGCCAGGCATAGGCGTCGAGGTAGGCCTGGAACTCCGCCTCGGCGGCGAACCCGTCGAAGACGGCCTCCTCGGTGGCCGCGCCTTCGAGGAACCGGAACACCCAATCGGCGGGCAGGCCGCGGGAGTCGACGGCGTGGGCGTAGGCGCGCAGCAGCGGGTCGGGGCTCTCCCCCGTCTCCAGGGCGCGGCGCACGTCGGTGCCCAATTCCTTGAGCCCGGCGGCCCGCTGGTCGGCGGAGCCGGTCTCGGCGACGTCGTCGACCCGGTTCATGAAGGCGAGCCCGGCCGCCAGCCAGGGAACGAGCGGGGGCGCGGCCAGCAGCCGCAGGGCGAGGTAGGGCGCGGGTTCCCGGCGCAGGACCCGGCGGGCCGCGTAGGTGTAGTCGGCCCGGAGCCGGGGGCCGGATATCCCGGCGGTGGTGAGCGTGCTGCGCCAGCTGGGCATGGTGGTGGTTCTCCGCTTCTCCGGCCGTCAGTTCCGGTAGACCTTCTTGATCTTAAAGTCGGTGCCGGCGAGGACGTAGCCGCCCTGTCCGTACGCGTCGCTCAGGTAGGGGCGGATCGCGGGGTCCTTCATCCAGGGTGAGACGTTGAGGTAGCGCGAGCTCGGGTTGTCGACGCCGAGCTCCTTCGTCGACTCGGCCATCAGGGCGGGCAGGGCGTCCCAGTCGAGCGCCGCCATGTCCATGAGCGGTTCGTCGGGCTTCACGGTGCCGGACGGTCCGGTGCGTTTGGCGACGCCGCCGCGGTACTGCCAGGAGTCGACGGTCTTGGCTCCGGGCGCGGTGGGGATGCCGGCGAGCACGTACTCGTCGTAGACCTTCATGTCGACGAAGGTGGTGGTGCCCGTCTGCTGCCTGAGCGCCTCGACGGCGGTACGGATGTGGGCCGGGGCGATGAGGCTGCCCTTGGGCGGGGTGACCGGCTTCGGCGTGCTCGCCTTCGGGGGCAGGGCCACGGCGGTGCCCGGGGCCGGGGACGCCGGTCCGGACGCGGACGGGGTGCCCGAGGCCTTCGGGTCGCCGCTCTTGCCCGCGGCGCCGCCGGCCTTCCCGTCGGGCAGCCAGTTGACGATGCCGGCGACTCCGGCGGCCAGGACCACCGCGAGGATTCCGGCGAGCAGGGCCGGCCGGCGGCGCCGGCGCGGGGCGGGCGGCGGGGCGAAGGCCACGGGGACGGTGGACGCGTACGGGTTGCCCGCGCCCGGAACGAACGGCGCCGTCGGCATCGGCATCGGCCCGAAGCTGCCGAGGGCGACCGGCGGTACCCCTGGGGCCGCGCCGCCGAGAGCACTGCTCGCACCGCGGAGCAGCGCTTCCAGTTCCTCGGCGTCGGGGCGCACGGCCAGGTCCCGTACCAGCAGCCGTTCCAGTACGGGTCCCAGCGGGCCGGAGCGCACCGGCGCGGGGATCGGTTCGTCGAGCACCGCGACCACGGTGGCCAGGCTGGTGGCACGGCGCAGCGGGTGCACCCCTTCGGCGGCCACGTAGAGCAGCATCCCGAGCGACCACAGGTCGGAGGCGGCCAGCCCCTCCGCGCCGCGCGCCCGCTCGGGGGCTATGTACTCCGGCGACCCGATCAGCGCGCCGGTCGAGGTCAGCCCGGTCGCGCCGTGCAGGGCGGCGATCCCGAAGTCGGTGAGCACGGCGGAGCCGTTGGGCCGCAGGAGCACGTTGGCAGGTTTCACATCACGGTGCAGCACCCCCTCCGCGTGCGCGGCCCGCAGCGCGGAGAGCAGGTCGAGCCCGAGGCGCAGCACGTCCGCCACCGGCATCGGCCCGCCCTCCAGCCGGTCGGCCAGGGAGCCGCCCCTGACCAGCTCCATCACGATCCACGGATGGCCGTCGGAACCGGGCTCGGGCTCCACGATGTGGTGGATGGTGACCACGTTCGGGTGGGTGAGCCGGGCGAGGGCCCGGGCCTCGCGGACGGCCCGCTCGCGCAGTTGGACGACGAGCCCGGGCTGCGCGGCGGCGGTGGCCGGGTCCGGCGGCCGCACCTCCTTGAGCGCGACCTCCCGGTCCAGCGCGATGTCGCGGGCGCGCCACACCGTCCCCATCCCGCCGCTGCCCAGGGGCCGCGCCAGTTCGAAGCGCCCGTCGATCAACCGTCTGCCGGCCTCACTGCTGTCCATGGCCGGTCATCGTAGGCGCCGCCACCGACGCCGGTGCACCCGTACCGGGACGTGGATAGCACCGGCGTGGGAGCGGGCGCCGGCGGTACGCGGCGTGCGCCGGCCGCGGCGTGGGTGGTGTGCCTGCCCGATGTCCCTTAGGGGCCGAGGCCACGACGCGGCCCGCCGTACGGGCACGGTGGCCTGCATGGAGCTCTGATGCGGCCCGCCCGTCAGTTGCGGGAGTTGCCGAAGAGGAGGCGGTAGGCGACGAGGAGGACCAGGGAGCCCGCAATGGCGGAGCCCCAGGTCGCGAGGTCGAAGAAGTCGTTCTGGATCGACCGGTTCAGGAACTTCGCCGAGAGCCAGCCGCCGGTGAAGGCGCCGGCGATGCCGATGAGGGTGGTGCCGATCAGGCCGCCCGGGTCACGGCCGGGCAGCAGGACCTTGGCTATGGCGCCCGCGAGCAGTCCAAGGATGATCCAGCCGATGATGCCCATGCCCGTTCACTCCGCTTCGGTGTGCGCGTCGTCGTGCGCGCGGCGTTCGTTGGTGTCTCGGGTACGGAGACGCGCGAACGGGCGAAACGGTTCTCAGCTGCGGCGCCGGGCCACCGGGGCGGGCCTGACGGCGGCCACGGCCACCGCGCCCAGCACCACCGTGCCCACCGCCAGGAATCCGCCGTGCGAGCGCCAGGACAGAACCGACAGCTTCGACTGGACGGAGCCCAGCGAGCCCGCGCTCAGCACCGATGCCACCGAGGCCCCCGACAGGGCCGAGCCGATCGAGCCGGCCGACAGCACACTGCCCACGGAACCGATGGAGAGGATCGAGCCCACCGAACCGATGGACAGGATCGAGCCCACCGAACCGATCGACAGGATCGAGCTCTTGGAGCGGAGCGAGAGGAACGAGCGGAGCGAAAGGAGCGAGTACTCGTCGGCAGCCATGCGGGTCATGCTGCCACACCCGCCATCGGCTTGGCCTGGGACGGAACGGCCGCGGTCTGCTTCGGCGTTCGGGTGAGCAGCAGTACGCCCCGGGCCGCCGCGAGCGCTCCCGCAGCGGCGAGCAGGACACCGAGCGCTCCGCCCTGGATGCGTTCGCCGAGCAGGATCATGCCGATCGCGGCGGCGGCCAGCGGGTTGGTCAGGTTGACCACCGCGAGCGGGGCTCCGAGGCCGCCCCGGTAGGCCCGCTGGGACAGGAGCATCCCGCCGACTGCGAAGACCACCACGAGCAGCGCCACCGAGACGACCCGGACGCTGAGCAGGGACCCGCCCCGGCCGCCCGCCACGGCTACGGTCTGGGTCAGGGCGGAGGCGGCCGCGGAGGCCAGCCCCGACGCCGTCGCGTGGCGCAGCCCCGAGCGGGTGTCGCTCCGCGCGGTCAGCAGCATGATCACCGCGGCCGTGGCTCCGGAGACGGCGAGCGCCTCGGCCAGGGTCAGGGTTTCGTCGGGGGACGGGCCGGAGGCGGGCACCAGGAGCAGGCCGAGCCCGACGACGGTGGCCAGGGTGCCGCGCCACTCGCTGGCCACGACCCGCCGCCCGGCGCCGCGCGCGCCCAGCGGTACGGCGGCGACGAGGGTGAGCGCGCCGAGCGGCTGGACCAGGGTGAGCGGCCCGTACCGCAGGGCGGCGGCGTGCAGGAGCGCGGCGGCGGCGTTCAGGCCCGCCGACCACCACCAGGCGCCGTTGCCGAGCAGCGCCGCGGTGCTGCGGGCGACCCCGCGGCGGGCGAGGCGTTCCTGGGCGACGGCGGCGGCCGCGTAGGTGACGGCCGCGGCGAGGCAGAGCAGGACGGCGAGGAGCGTGGCGTTCACCGGACCGCTCCTACGGGCTCCGCCGGCTCCACGGCCCTCACGGCTCCCGCTCCCGAACCCGCCGGTTCCGGTACCGGCGCCGGCAGCGAGCGCCCGCCGGGCACGCTCCGCCGGGCGACGATCGAGCGGCCGACCGGGCGCGGGACCAGCAGCAGGGCGGCCCCGAGGAGCAGTGTGGCGACGATGGCGTCGAGCCAGTAGTGGTTGGCCGTGCCGACGACCACGAGCAGGGTCACCAGCGGGTGCAGCAGCCACAGGGCGCGCCACCGCGAGGAGGTCGCGGCGATCATGCCCAGGGCCAGCATCAGCGCCCAGCCGAAGTGCAGCGAGGGCATCGCGGCGAACTGGTTGGCCATGGTGTCGGCGGCGGGCGCGGCCCCGTAGACGGTCGGACCGTAGACCTGGCCGGTGTCGATCAGGTGGGCCGCGCCCAGCATCCGCGGGGGCGCGAGGGGGAAGGCCAGGTGAAGGACGAGGGCCGCGCCGGTCAGGGCGGCCAGGACCCGGCGGGTCCAGAGGTAGTGCGCGGGGCGGCGTACGTAGAGCCAGACGAGGAAGAGCACCGTGGCGGGGAAGTGCACGGCCGCGTAGTAGGTGTTCGCCGTGTGCACGAGGGCGTCGCCGTGCAGGAGCAGGCGCTGGACCAGGCCTTCGCCGGGCAGGTGCAGGGTGCGCTCGGCGTCCCAGACCCGGGCGGCGTTGCGGAAGGCCTCGTCCGTGCGGCCGGTGGCGAGCGTGCGACCGCACTTGTAGACGGCGAAGAGGCCCACGACGAGCAGGAGCTCGCGCATGAGGCGGCGGCGGGCGCCCGGCCCCGCGCCGGCCCCGTCACCTGTGGTGTGGGAGGTCATCCCCCGGTCTCGCTTCCTGTACACGGCTCATCATCGACACACCAGTGTATCGATACATTCTCGTATCGATACGAGTGTGTACCGATACGCTCGCGTTCCCGTAGACTTTCACCAGAGGCCGCTGCGCCGCGAAGCAGTGAGCAAGCAAGCAGTGAGCAAGCAAGCAGCGCCGAGCAGGTAGCAAGTGGCACGCAGCATCGAGGAGAGCCGCCCCATGACGTCGCCGACGCCGGAAGCCGCCCCGGCCCCCGCGCGCCGCTCCAAGATCACCCCGGAGCGGGAGCAGCAGCTCTACGACGCCGTCCTGGAGCAGTTGCGCGAAGACGGCTACGAGGCGCTGACCATGGAGAAGATCGCCGCCCGCGCCACCTGCGGAAAGTCCACGCTCTACCGGCAGTGGAAGACCAAACCGCAGCTCGTCGCCGCCGCCCTGCGCGCGGACCGGCGCGGGACCCTCGCCGCGGTGGACACCGGGACCCTGGCGGGCGACCTTCGCGAGGCGGCCCGGATCGCCGCCTGCACCTCGGGGCGCGACACCCGGCTGATGCAGGCCCTCGGGCACGCGGTGCTGAGCGACGAGGAGCTGAAGGCGGCCCTGCGCGAGGCTCTGGTGGAGCCGGAGCTGACGGCGTTCGACTCGATCGTGGCGCGGGCCGTGGCGCGGGGAGAGCTCGCCCCCGGGCACCCGGCCGTGGAGTTCCTGCCGGCGCAGCTGATGGGGGTGCTGCGCATCCGGCCCGTACTGGAGGGGCGCTACGCCGACGCCGAGTACCTCGTACGGTTCGTCGACACCTGCCTGCTGCCGGCGCTGGGCGCGACCGCGCCCGAGGCGGACCGGGCCCCGCTGGACCGGGCCCCCTGAACCAGCGGGCCGCCGTCCCCGATGACCGGGCGGCGGCCCGCTCGCGCTGCCTCGTGGGGACGGTGGCAGCGCGGCTCCCGGACCGGACGGCGGGCACTCCCTCGCGGAGTGGCCGCCGACCGGTCCGTGCGGCGAGCGTCCGGACCGCGCCGCCGCCCGGTCGGCTCCTGAGCGCGCCGCTACCCGGTCAGCTCCGGGCCGCGCCCATCGCCCGGGCGAACTCCTCCGGGTCGGCGTCGAAGCCCCGTACGGCCGGGTCCATCGTCCAGACCCCCGCGGCGTCCCGGGTGAACTCGGCGATCGTGACCGCGCCGGCCGCGCCGAAGCCCGTGAGGTCGTCCACGGCGAGATCGGTGTAGCCCTCCCGGATGCGCAGTCCCGTTCCCGCGACGTCCGCGAAGGTCAGTGCCGGGCCGCCGGCCGGCCGCTGGATCACCACTCCCACCACGACCCGGGTCAACTCGGCCGCGATCCGGTTCAGTTCGAGGGTCATCACCTCGTCGAAGCCCAGCCCCTGCCCGGTCCTGCTGTCCCGGTTCAGCGTGATGGTGCCGTCGGGTGCGCGGCTGCCGAAGTGCACGAGGTGGACGGGCTCCCCGTACGGGTCCGCGGCCGCGTAGACCGCGGCGAGCAGGTCGAGGTCGTGTACGGGCGCTCCCGCCGGGCTGGGATCCCACCGAAGCGCGATCTCCACCTTGGCCAGGCCCTTGCGTACTCCGCTCACCGAACTCCCCCTCCGACCACCGTGCGTTGCCCTCCCATGCTGTCACGGCTGCCGCCCCGGGGCTCGAACGACCATACGTTCCCGGCCAGTCCGGGGAACGGGGCGGCGCGCCCGGCGCGGCTACCAGTCGCCGTCCTGCACCGGCTTGCCCGGCCGGGGCCCGTTCCCCAGGGGTGCGATCTGGCCGGGGGCGGGTTCCGTCCACGGAGCCTCGTCGGCACCGAGCCATTCGCCCACCGGCTGCACCTGGCCGAGGGCGTCGGAGGGGGCGAGGTCGGCGGCGTTTTCGTCGTAGTAGTCGAACCACGGGAGTCCGGCCTTGGTGTAGGCGGCCCGGTCCACCGGCGAGGGCGGCGGCTCCTCCCCGGTGATCCGGCGCCACTCGCGCGGGGTCACCAGGTGGACGAAGACCCGCGCGGCCGGCTCGGCCGCCCAGCCCTTCGCCTTGCGGTCGTCGCGGTACACCTCCTGCCGCATGGAGCCGCCGACGCCGAGCCCCATCGCGGGCGCCGCCTGCGGAACCGGCCCGCCGCCCGACCGCCGCAGCGGGTCCCGCACCGCGGCCGGGGCCGCAGGTGCTCCGGGAGGGCCGCCCACGGGCCCGCCGGGCGCCGGGGCCGCCATCGGAGCCGGCATCGCCGGTGCCGCTCCGTAGCCGCCGCCCGGGGGGCCGCCCGGATGGCCGCCCGGATGGCCGCCCGGATGGCCGCCCGGCGGCAGGATCCCGTACGGAACGGCGCCGCCCCGGCCGGTCCCGGCCGTGCGCGCCCGCTCCTCCTCGCGCCACCGCTCCAGCGCCTTGGCGCCGAGCGGGAAGGCCTGCAGCTGCACGCCTCCGGCGGTCTCCTCGCCGGTGACCTGGCCCTCCACGGTGGCGCCGAGCCCCAGCGGGACGGCGACGAACTGGCGGACCGTGCCCGTGCCCGAGTTGATCCCGTCCAGCCAGGGCTGGCGCGGCAGCACGAGGTAGTTCTGCGGCCGGCGCCCGAGCACGCCCGTCCACCGCTCGCCGGAGACGGCGCACACCTTGCCGACCCCGACCTGGAGCGCGGTGGGCTCCCGGGTCCCCCCGAAACTGAGCCACATCGCCTCGCGCAGGTACACCGGGAGCATCACCCCGCCCTTGGCGAGCCAGTCCGCCGGAACCGTGTCCGGATAGTCCTCCACCCGCCGCAGCGGGAACTCCCCCAGCCCCGGGGGCAGATTGTGCGTACCGGTCTCCGGCAGCCGCAGCGTCCTCATGAACCGGACCTGCGCCCCCTCTCCCAGCAGCAGCGCGTTCCCCTCGACCCGTACCCCGCCCTTGGCCACCCGACCGGCTCCTCTCCCGTTCAAAACCGGATTCGCCGCAGGATCTGCCGCCATTCCGGATCGTTACCCTCAAGATTTGCTCAGATGTCGTGACACTGCGCCCGACGAGTTCCTAGCTTCCTCATATACGCGTCCACCAGCCTCCGCGGTTCCCCGCGCCCCGGCCCGGTCCCGGTGCGCTCCGCGCGCTCCCGCGCGGCTCCGCTCGCCCGCGACCCCGCGTATCCGCGTACCTCAGGAAAGAGTGCAGCATGAAGGTTCCCAAGGCCGGCGCCATCGCCGCAGTGATCGGTCTCTCCCTGACCGCATCGGCGTGTGGCGGTGACGATGACCAGGGGACCTTCTCCGTCGGCATCAAGTTCGACCAGCCGGGCGTCGGCATGCGGGAGCCCGACGGCAGCTTCAGCGGTTTCGACGTGGACGTGGCGACGTACATCGCGAAGGAGCTCGGCTACCCGAAGGACCGGATCGCGTTCAAGCAGGTCCTCAGCAACGACCGCGAGCTCCTGATCGAGTACAACGAGGTCGAGATCGTGGCGGCCAGCTACTCGATCAACGACAAGCGCAAGCAGAAGGTCGACTTCGCCGGGCCGTACTTCCTCGCGCACCAGGATCTGATGGTCCGCGCCGACGACCCCACCATCACCAAGGCCGAGGACCTCAACAGCACCACCAAGAGGCTGTGTTCGGTGACCGGCTCGACCTCGGCGGAGAACGTCAGGAAGAACCTGGCCCCCAAGGCGAGCCTCCTGGAGCTCGGCGGCTACTCCGAATGCGTCGTCGCCCTCAGGGACGGCCTGGTCGATGCCATGACCACGGACAACTCCATCCTGGCCGGTTACACCGCCCGCAAGGGCAACGAGGGCAAGTTCCGGCTGATCGGGCTGAGCCTGAGCAGCGAGAACTACGGGATCGGCATGAAGAAGGGCAACACCGAGCTCCAGGTCAAGATCAACAACGCCATCCGCAAGATGGTCGAGGACGGCACCTGGGAAGCGGCCGTGAAGAAGAACTTCGGCCCGGACTACAAGTACGAGGCGGCGCCCGCCATCACAACGGGCAGCTGACGACGGTCGAGGCGGTGGCCGGGTCCGACCAGTCGGCGTCGAAGCGGGCGTTGACCACGTAGAGCCGACCGCCGTACACCGCGGCCGTCGTCGGCTCGTCGAAGCGCGGATCGGTGATGCGCTTGACGAAGCGGGCCCGGCGGCCGTCCCCGCTCAGGGTGAACACCTCGACGGCATAGGCCCAGTTGCGCACGACGTACAGCGTCCGCCCGTGCAGGACGAGCCCGTCGCCGTAGCCCACCGAGCCGCCGTCGAGGACGGTCCGGGTGGCGGCGCCGGTGCGCGGGTCCACGCGGAAGAGGGCCTCGGCGGTGTCGTGCACCACGAGCAGCGCCTGACCGTCGGGGGTCCGCTCGATCCCGTTGGCACCCCAGTACGCGCCCCCGGGCGGGACCGGGTCCCAGTCGCCGCCGAGCCGCAGCGCACGGGGGGCCGCGCCGGGGCCGGCGAGGTCCCGGCCGAGGGGCAGGAAGTACAGGACGTCCGCGAAGGAGTCGGTGAACCAGGCGCCGCCGCAGCCGACGACGGCGTCGTTGACGAAGGCCGTGCCGGTCGCGGCCTGGTGGGTGGCCAGAACCCGCCCGTCCCCTGCGTCGACCACCCGGATCTGCCCGCTGGCGCCGCCGGCGACCAGCAGCCGCCCGTACGGGTCCAGCTTGAGGCCCACCGACATCGGTCCCTCGCCCCGGGTGATGATCCGCCCGGCTCCGGTGGCGAGGTCGAACCGGTAGACCGAGCCGTCGAGCAGCGAGCCCGTATAGGCCGTGCCGCGCGCGGAGACGGCGATCCCCTCGGGCTGGAAGCCCGCCGGGACCGCCATCGTGTCGGGCCTCGGCGGCCGGGCCGCCGCCCGTGCCCGAGCGTCCTGCGCCTGGGCGAGCGGCGCCGCCGCCCCGACGAGCGCGGCGCCTCCCAGCGCCGCGGCCGCACCGATGAACCCGCGTCGTCCAAAGCTTCCCGTCATGACTGACCCTCTCAACTGCCGTGCGCAATAGGTGGGTTGACTCACACACCCCACCACATCGATTGCTTCCCGGCAGTCCCCGGTCAGGTTCTTTCACAAGGGGACGGCGAAGCTCACTCTCCGGAAACCGGGGCCTTGCCACGCAGGACGGTCAGGAACTCCCTCATCCAGGCCGAGTGGTCGGGCCACGCGCGGGCCGACACCAGCGTGCCGTCGACCACGGCCTCGGAGTCCTCGAAGACCGCGCCGGCCGCCTTCATGTCCAGCTCCAGCGCCGGATAGGCCGTGACCCGGCGGCCGTCGAGCGCACCGGCCGCGGCGGTGATCAGGGGGCCGTGGCAGATCTGCGCGATCGGCTTGTCGGAACCGGCGAAGGCCGCCAGGATCCGCCGCACCTCGGGGTCGTTGCGCAGGTACTCCGGGGCGCGTCCACCGGGTACGACCAGCGCCGCGTACTCCCCGGGGTCCACGTCGGCGAAGGCGATGTCGGCGGGCCAGGTGTAGCCGGGCTTCTCGGTGTAGGTGTCGAAGCCGTCCTCGAAGTCGTGCACGACGAACCGCAGCTTCTTCACCGCCGGCGCCGCGATGTGCACCTCGTACCCCTCCTCGATCAGGCGCTGGTAGGGGTAGAGGACTTCCAGCGACTCCGCCGCGTCGCCGGTCACGATGAGGATCTTCGGTGCCATGGGCTGCTCCTGGTAGGGCTGTTCACGGTGTGCCTCCGCCACCGTGCCCGCGCCGCCCGGTTCTGCATAGGGATTCTTGCGCCAATCACCCGCACGAATCCCCCGCATGACGCGCGTAGAAAATCCTGCCTCCCGACACGTGCTTTTCACCTGTACGGCACATGACAATGTGAACCTCGCTCTGCCACCTGATGCCCCGCCAATTCCCCGGGCGGGAGCGGTGCGTGTGGAGAGGTACCCCCACGTGATGAGAATCTCGCGCCTTGCTCCCTGGGCAGCCGGCCTCGCGGCCGCGTCCCTCATACTGCTCCCGGCCTCCGCTTCGGCGGGCCAGCAGAACGAGGCCGCCCCCACGGCGGCCCCGGCCTCCGTCGCCGTCGACACCTACTACGCCGGCGCCGAGGGCAAGACCGGCGCCGCGCTCAAGACGGCGCTGCACAACATCATCAAGACCCAGTCCAAGGTGAATTACGACGGCGTGTGGAACGCCCTGAAGCTCACCGACCAGGACCCCGCGAACTCCAACAACGTCATCCTGCTCTACTCGGGCCGCTCCCAGTCGAAGTCCACCAACGGCGGCGGCGTCAACGACTGGAACCGCGAGCACGTCTGGGCCAAGAGCCACGGTGACTTCGGCACGGCCACCGGTCCCGGGACCGACCTGCACCACCTCAGGCCCGAGGACGTGACCGTCAACAGCACGCGCGGGAACAAGGACTTCGACATGGGCGGCGGCCCGGTCTCCGAGGCCCCCGGCAGTCTGACCGACTCCGACTCCTTCGAGCCGCGGAACGCGGTCAAGGGCGATGTCGCGCGCATGCTGCTCTACATGGCCGTGCGGTACGCCGGCGGTGACGGCTTCGCCGACCTGGAGATGAACGACAAGGTCAACAACGGCAGCGCGCCCCTCTTCGGCCGGATCAGCGTCCTGAAGCAGTGGCACCTGCAGGACCCGCCGGACGCCTTCGAGCAGCGCCGCAACCAGGTCATATACGACACCTACCAGCACAACCGGAACCCGTTCATCGACCACCCGGAGTGGGTCAACTCCATCTGGTAGGCGCCCTACTGTTCACCGAGGGCCATCCACTTCTCCGGGGTCGCGAGCGGCTCGAAGCCGACCTTGGCGTAGACCTCGTGCGCGTCCGCGGTCGCCAGCATGATCCTCCGCAGCCCGTACGGGGCGAGGTGGTCCCGTACCGCCCCCGCCAGGGCGGTGCCGAGCCCCTTGCCCCGCACGCCCCGGTCCACGTACACATCGCAGAGCCACGCGAAGGTGGACCGGTCCGTGACGATGCGGGCGTAGGCCACCTGGGCGCCGGACACGGCGTCGTAGACCCCGTAGTTGAGTGATTCCTCGATGGCCGTGTCCTGCTTCTCCCGGCTCCGTCCGAGGGCCCAGTAGGCGTCCCCGGACAGCCACCGGTGGATCAGCTCCCGGTCGAGGCGGTCGGGGGCGGTGGAAATCTCATAGCCCTCGGGCGAGGGCAGCGTGCTGTCGTCCATGCCCGCATCCAAGCAAAGCGGGCCGGACCCGGCCAGCGGGTTTCGGGCGGCCGGGCTCCAGCGGGCCGCGCTACAGCCGGTCGGCCAGGACCTTGAAGGCCGGCCAGTCCAGGGCCGGGGTGCGGGAGTCCCAGACCTTCTGGGAGAGGGCGGCGAGGGGCAGCCGGATGCCCGCCGCGACCTGGGCCTGGGTCTGGGCCCCGGCCAGATCGCACCAGACGGCGAGGCGCGCGCCCATGATCTGCCCGGCGTACCGCGCGGGCACGGCCGCGGTGCCGCGCAGCACGAGCGGGGTCCACTGCTGGTAGATGCGCCGGCCGTCGGGGTACGTGAACTGGTTCGGCTCCCCCAGCACGTAGTAGAGGTACTCGTCGTTGAGGTTGACGACCTTGCGGCCCTCGCGCAGGTACTCCAGCGGCGGCCGGGCCCCGTTCTCCTTGCCCGTCCAGTACTCGACCTGGATGTCCCGGGCGGGCTGGGCGATCCCGCCGGTGAAGAAGCCGTCGTTCCAGGCCGCCGGCGCCCGGCCCGCCGAACGGACCACGTCCGCACGGTCGTTCAGCCAGCCCGTCGCCAGGTCCTGGACGCGGGCGGTGGGCCCGTACCGCTGTCGGGCGGCGGCCGTGAGCTGCGGGAAGGAAGTCTGCGGATCACGGTAGACCAGCGCCTGGTACTCGTCGGCGCCCAGGTTCCAGAGAGAGCCGGGGAACAACGGCAGGTACTCCCGCAGGAGTTCGTCCACGAGCTTCGCCGCGGCCGGGTTCGCGATGTCGACCGCCCCCTTGACCTCCCTGCCCTGCACGTCGCGCAGTTGCAGCCCGGGGTAGGCACGCAGGACGGCTCCGAGGTGGCCCGGCGAGTCGATCTCGGGGACGACCGCGATGTGCAGCCGGGCGGCGAGCGCGGTGATCCCGCGCACCTGCGCCTTGGTGAGGTGGGGGGTGGAGACGATCTCGGGGTGGGTGTCGGACTCGATCCGGAAGGCCTGGTCGTCGGAGAAGTGCAGGCCGAGCTGGTTCAGCTTCAGATCGGCCATCTCGCGCAGCCGGTCCTCGATCCAGTCCGGGGTGAAGTGCTTGCGTGCGATGTCGAGGTTGAGCCCGCGCTGCGGTTTGGCCGGGGCGTCGCGCACGGTGCCCTCCGGGGCCGAACCGCCGCCGCTCACCTCCTGTTTGAGGGTGCGGGTGCCGTAGAACACCCCGGCCTGGTCGGGTCCGGTGATGCGGACCTGCCCGTCGCGCACGGTGAGGGTGTACGACTCGGGTGCGCCGGAGCCCTTCGGCCCGAGCGCGAGTTCCACGTCGCCCTTGCGCGGGGCGGCCGATTCGGCGAATCCGATCCGCAGTTCCCCGGCCAGCATCCTGCCCTCGTCCGCCAGGGCCGCACTGTCGGCCGGCGGTACGACGACCCGCGCCTCGGGGCCGGGCCGCCAGCCGGGGCCGTGGGCCGGCACGTGTTCCCGTACGGCCGGGATGGTGCGCGGGGCGGTGGACAGCGGAAAGGTGGGCGTCGGCGAGGGCGCCGGCGGGGCTTGCGGGGTGGAGGGGGTGACGGCGGGGTTGGCGGTGGCGGGGGCCGTTGCGCTCGGCGGGGTGGTCACCGCGGCCGGGGCCCGGGCGTTCCCCGGGCCCGAGGTGCCGGACGCGCAGCCGGGGACGGCGGCAAGGGTGACCAGCGCGGCGACTGTTGCCGTCGCGATCACGTGGCTCCGCCCGTACTGCTTCGTCTGCCGCATCATGTACCTGTCCCCCGTACCAACGTGGCACGGAGGACCGTGGTGCGCGACCCGGGCGGGTGATCAGGCGAGCGTGCCGAGCGCGGACTCGGCGAACCCGTGGTCCTGTGCCGGGGCTCCGCCGCCGACGCCGATGGCTCCGACGAGCCGGCCGTCGCGGTGGACCGGCAGCCCGCCCGCGATGAACAGCAGCGGCCGGTCCAGGGCGGTGGGCAGGGTGTGGAACGGGCCGCCGGGCTGGACGGCGTCGACGAGATCGGCGGTCGGGGCGTCCAGCTGCAGCGCCGTGAAGGCCTTGCGGGTACTGGTCTCGCCCGAGATCAGGACGGCCCGGTCGTCTCGCCGGAAGGCGAGCGGGTGGCCGCCCGCGTCGAGCACGGTGACGCTGACGGCGACCCCGGCCGCTTCGGCGGCGGCCGTGGCGGCGGCGACGAGCGCCTCGGCGTCGGCGGTGGTCAGGGGGACGACGGCGGTGCGAGTAGGGGTGGAAGTGGGGGCGGGGGTGGACATGCGGGTCTCCTGTGGTGTGGGGGGATGCGGGTCGGTACGAGGGCGGGTGGATCAGTGGTGGGCCGGGGCGGCCGCCGCCGCTGCCGGGGCGCCGGACGCGATGACCCGGCCGCCGCCTTCGCCGCCCGCGCGGGTCCCCGTACGCCGTTCCAGCGCGCCGGAGACCACGGCGAGGGCCAGGGCGGAGGCGGCCAGGGCCGCGCCGACCCAGTTCGGGGCGGTCCAGCCGAGTCCGGCGGCGATGACGAGTCCGCCGAGCCAGGCGGCGAGGGCGTTGCCGAGGTTGAAGGCGCCGATGTTGACGGCGGAGGCCAGGGTGGGGGCGCCGGCGGCCTGGTCGAGGACGCGCTTCTGCAGGGGCGGCACGGTGGCGAAGCCGAGGGCCCCGATGAGGAAGAGGGTGACGGCCGCGCCGGTACGGGTGTGGGCGGTGAGGGTGAACGCGGCCAGGACCACGGCGAGCGCGCCCAGGGAGGTGTACAGCATCGGCATCAGCGCGCGGTCGGCGAAGCGGCCGCCGACGAGGTTCCCCGCGACCATGCCGAGGCCGAGGAGGACGAGCAGCCAGGTGACGGAGGTGTCGGCGAAGCCGGCGACGTTGGTCATCATCGGGGTGATGTAGGTGATGGCGGCGAAGACCCCGCCGAAGCCGAGGACGGTCATCCCCATCGCCAGGAGCACCTGGACGTTGCGGAAGGCGGCCAGCTCGTGGCGGATCCGTACGCCCGCGGGGCGGGGCAGGTCGGGGACGAGCCGCGCGATGCCGAGCAGGCCGAGGAGGCCGAGGGAGGCGACGATCAGGAAGGTGACGCGCCAGCCGAGGTGCTGGCCGACGAGGGTGCCGAGCGGGACGCCGACGACGTTGGCCACGGTGAGGCCGGTGAACATCATGGCGATGGCTCCGGCCTTCTTCTCAGGGGCGACGAGCTCGGCCGCGACGACTGCGCCGATGCCGAAGAAGGCGCCGTGGGCGAGGGAGGCCACGACCCGTCCGGCGAGCATGACCCCGAAGGCGGGGGCCAGCGCGGAGACCACGTTGCCCACGATGAACAGGCCCATGAGCAGCATCAGCATGCGCTTGCGCGGGATGCGGGTGCCGAGGACGGTCATCAGCGGGGCGCCGAGGACCACGCCGAGGGCGTAGCCGGTGACCAGGAAGCCCGCGGTGGGGATCGAGACGCCGTACGTACCGGCGACCTCGGGAAGCAGGCCCATGATCACGAATTCGGTGGTGCCGATCCCGAAGGCGCCGATGGCGAGTGCGAGGAGTGCGAGAGGCATGAGGGGGGGGTGCCCTTCAGGGGAGGGTGCGCGTGCTGCGCGGCCGGTGTCCGCGGGGTCCGGGCCGACCGGCCCCTGGCGGGGCGGGGGTATTGACCACGGCGGGTTGCCTGCGTCCACATTAATTGCAGACGCGGATATTTGCAAGCGCGGGCAATTGCAGACGTGCCCTATCCTGGAGTCACACGCCCTCGAGGAGGAAGCCCATGACGGCCACGGACAGCGCACTCACCGCCCTCTCCCAGGGCTGGTGCGCCCTCTCCCTCCTGCACGGCCGGATCGAGACGCACATCGAGCGCGCGCTCCAGGCGGGACACGACCTGAGCGTGCGCGAGTACTCCCTGCTCGACGTGCTCAGCCGCCAGCACAGCGGCCCCGGCGGCCACCTGCGCATGCACCAGGTCGCGGACTCGGTCGTGCTCAGCCAGAGCGCGACGACGCGGCTGGTCAGCCGGCTGGAGGACCGCGGGCTGCTGAACCGCTACCTGTGCGACACCGACCGCCGGGGCATCTACACCGACGTCAGCCCGGCCGGCCTGGCACTCCTGGCCGAAGCCCGCCCCACCAACGACACCGCGCTGCGCGAGGCGCTGGACGAGGCGGCGCTCAATCCGGAACTCGCCCTGCTGGTGGCCGCGGTGAAGAACACCCCGGCGTCCTGAAAGAGCTTTTGTCCCGTCAGGGGTGTTTGAGAAGTGGCCGAGTTGGCTGCTTGGGGCTCGTGGCGTGACTAGCGTTTGCGGCTGGGGCTCCATTCGTAGGCCATGGGCGCCGTCTCCACGACCTCGCTGGGCCAGATGTCTCGAACATGGTCGAGTCGCTGGTAGTGGTCCTGGATCCAGGTCTCCGAAGGTTCGATCCCGAGCATGACGCTCAGGCGGTCGGGGTCCTGGACCGTCAACGACAGCGTGCGGTCCTCGTGCATGAAGAAGCCGAGGCTCAGCCCGCGGTCGCCACCGATCGTCGCGCCTTTGCCCGGCGTAAGCACGGTCAGGTCACGCTGCCAGGTGTCGAGGTCCTGCTGGAACAATTGAAGTGCTCTCCCGGCTGAAGCCGGGAGATTCCTGCTTACCTTGCGGCAGCGGGCTTGACGCGTTTCGCGCGCCTGACGACTGCCCTTCCGGCAGCCGGGATGAGCGCGAGGCCCATCCGGTACACGTGCAAGACGTTCCGGGCCGCGTTGTGGTCGGCGTTGCCCGACCAGCCGCAGTCCGGGTTCTTGCACACGAACACTGCCTGGGACTCCCGACTCCCGAGCGTGGTGAGACCGCACGCGGAGCAGCGCAGGCTGGTGCCGGGGGCAGGGACCTTGTGCAGGGTGCCGCCGTGCCGGGCGGTCTTGTACGTCAGCATGGTGACCGTGCGGCCCCACGCCTCCCCGCTGATGGAGCGGTTCAGCCCGGATTTCTGGGCAACGTTCCGTCCCGGTGCCTCGATGGTTCCCCTGGCCGACTTGACCATGTTCGTGATGGTGAGTGCTTCGACCACGACCGTGCCGTATGTACGGGCGATGACGGTGGTCGTGTGATGCTGCCAGTCCAGGGCCCGGCGCTTGGCTTTCGCGCGGAGTCCTGCGATCTGGTCATAGGTGCGGTGCAGCCGGCGGCTCGTGCGCTCGCCCGGCTTGCTGTGCTGCTTACGCTGCGCGCTGCTCCAGGCGCAGGAGTTTGGCCTTCTCCTTGCCGGTCAGCCATTCGCCGTGCTCGTACGTCTCGCCATCCGAGAGGGCGATGGGCACGGTGACACCCACGTCGATACCGACGTCCGGCCCTTGGTGCGCCTCTGGCGTGACCTCCAGGGTCTGAACACGGAAGGCGATGTGCCAGCCGAGCGCGTCCTTGATCAGCCGCGCCCCGGTGATCCGGTTCTCCGCGTTGGCACGCTTGCCGACCGGAAGGTCTTTGGTCCACCGGAAGCGGACCCGGCCCACCTTGGGAATGTTGACCATGCCCCAGCGGCGGTGCACCCGCACGTTGTTCAGGTCGCGGCCCTGCGGGATGTCCACGGACATCACCGTGCGGATGCGGTCCTTGAAGTTCGGGGTGTCTGCGCGGCCGTCCCAGCAGTTCTTCCATGCCTGGAAGTACGTCTTGAGTACCGCTTGCGCGGCCTGCGCGGGCAGGACGGCGAGGAAGTCGATGTCCTCGCGGGCCTGGCGGATCGCGGCGTCCGCGTTCACGAGAGTCCGCTTGTCTTTCGGCATCATCTGCCACCAGGCGTGCAGCAGGTTCCACATGGTGCGGGCCGCGTGCGCCTGGCCATCGGTCTTCAACACCTCGGCAGGCGACAGCGCGAGCCGGGCACGATGCCCGGACTGGCGCTTGACCAGGGTGTCTTGACTCACAATCGAGAGCTTAGCATTGGTTTATGTCACCGCGCTGGAACCCGAATCCCGATGTCAGAACCGGTCGCCATGTTGTCTACAACCTGCACGTTCACTTGGTTTTCGTCACCAAGTACAGGCGGAAAGCGTTCACCGGCGCCATGCTGACCCGCACTGAAGAGATCATGCGGGAGGTCTGCGCCGACTTCGAGGCCGAGCTGAAGCAGTTCAACGGAGAACAAGACCACGTGCACCTGCTCGTGCACTACCCGCCCAAAGTCCAGCTCTCCAAGCTGGTCAACTCCCTCAAGGGCGTCAGCTCCCGACGGCTCCGCCAGGAGTACGACAGCCATGTCCGCCGGTACCTGTGGGGCGGACGCTTCTGGTCCGGCTCCTACTTCGCAGGATCATGCGGCGGGGCACCCTTGACCGTCGTCAAGCAGTACATCGAAAACCAGCAGCGTCCCGTCTGACCGTCACCACGGAAGCGCAGAGCCCTCCGGCGCTCCGCGCCTCCGACCCCAAGGATGGCCTTCACCCCCGCCCTGAAGGGCGGGGGTACTGGCCAAGATCAGAGGTAGAACTCAAGCCTGGCATCGACGAAGCTCGCGGTGACCAGGACATCGGCTCGGAGAATGTCGTGGCCGGTCAGAATGCCGGGCTGATAGCGGCCGGTCACGCGGACGACGCAGCGGTCACCATCCGCGTCTCCCAGATCTATGAGGTTCACCGGGGCCGGTTCAGTCACCGTGGGTCTCGCTCTCTTGTGAGGGGCTGAGCTGCATCCTCTCGTATCGCAGGGTGGCCTTGACGGGCCGGCTGGGTCTGTCTCCCGTGGTTCGGCTACGACTCCTTCCCGTGATGACGCCGGTGAATCCCGCGTACACATGGGCCCGGCTGGAGGGTTCATGGGCATAACAGGTCGGTGTCGAGGTCCCCGAGCCCTCGCACCACCCAATATCGCTGAGGCCCTGCGGCACGGACCGTCCGTGCTCACGGCACGGTGATGGCCGGGTCCGCCGGCGACACCTCGAACGGATCGTGCTGTCCAGCGAGCCGTGGGTGGCTCCGTTCGTCGTGCGGTTGGCTCGCCGACCCGGGATCTACCCAGCCAGGGATCCGCAGGTGAAGGCCTAGACCCGCTGGGCCAGTACCTGGCCCGGCCAGGTGCCGGAGAGGAACGGGTCGGTGCGGGTGAAGCCGTTGCGCTCGTAGTACGCGACCAGTTCGCCCGTGCCGCCCGCCCAGCAGTCGACCCGCAGCAGCTCCACGCCGGCCCGCCTGGTCTCCGCCACGGCCCGGCGCAGCAGCGCGGACCCGATGCCCAGGCCGGCGTACCGCCGGTCGGAGACCAGCAGCCGGACGTACCGCTCGGGTTCCCCGGCCGGCGCGATCATCGGCATCTTCGGGCTGGGCCCGGAGTCCAGCACCAGGGCTCCGACGGGCACCCCGTCCAACTCCGCGACGTACGGGTCGTTCTCGGTCGTGTACCGCTGGACCCGCTCCACTCCGCCGGGAATGCGCGAGTACGGGGTCGTCCCCCACTGCTCGGTGTTGCCGCGGGCGTTCATCCAGGCCACCGCGGAGTCGAGCATGTCCAGAACGGCGGGTACGTCGGCCGGGCCGCCCGGCCGGATCCGTATGCCGTGTGTCGTGGTGTCGTTCATGGGGCGAGCCTAAGCGCTGTCCCGGTGCGTACCCGTGGCGCTCGGCGCGCGGTACCCCGTGGGCGTCGGCCCGTACGCCTCGCGGAACGCGGACTGCATCCGGTGGGAGGCGAGTTCCGGGCGGCCCAGGTCGGTGCGGCACTGTTCGAGGCGGCGGCGTGGTCCTCCAGGGCGGTCATGAAGGAGGCCGGGATCGTCAGCCGCACCTGCCCGCCGTCCGCGAGCATCGTGTTGTCGGAGGGGGGCGAGGTCCCACAGCATGAGGTCCCCGGCCCCGACCGTGCACGCGTTGCGCTGCTGGGACATCGACGTGACGTTCGAACCGCTCCCCCGTCAGCGTCAGCGGCGGCTCGGTGAAGCCGTGGGCGGCCGGGCCGAGGCCGAGGCCGACGGCGGCGATACGGCCGCCGACGGGCCCGACGGAGTGGAGGGTGCGGAGGGTGCGGAACTCGGCCGTGCCGTACCCGTACCCGTACCGGCATCCGGCGCCCGCGACGGGCTCACGGTGGGCACGTGCGAGGTCGAGGGCACGGCCGAAGGCGTGGTCGGTGACGGGGAAGCCGACGGGGACGGACCGGACGGAACCGGGCCGGTCGGCGAGGGCGACGGCGGCGCGGCCGGCGGCACCGGTACCGGGCCCGGGCGGACCGGGGCGTCCGGAGCCAGTACGGCGTACCCCACCACCACCGCGGCCGCCGCGGCCAGCCCCGCCAGGGGCAGCGTGAACCCGCGCGGCCAGGCCCACGGCAGTCGCCGTACCCCCGGCCCCGGCGGCTGCGCCGGGCGCAGTTCGCGCACGGTGATGCCGGCCGCGCGGGCGTCCAGGGCCTGCCGCAGCCGGTACTCGACCGGCCGCCCGGCCGGAGCCCCGAAGGGATCGGGGGCCGCGGGCGGCTCCTGTCGATGCGTCATATCCGACCCTCCAGAATCCGTTCCAGCGCGTCCAGCCCACGGCTCGCGTTCGACTTGACCGCCCCCCGGCTGATCCCCAGCGTCTCGGCGATCTCCGCCTCGCTGAGGTCGGCCCAGTAGCGCAGCACCAGGACCTGCCGCCGCCTCGGCGTCAGCCGCCCCATCGCGGCGAGGACCTCGCGGTGCGCCTCGTCGAGGACCACGGAGGCCTCGGCGGAGGGTACGTCGGCGGGTGCCTGCGGGGTCCACGCGCGGGCGGTCCGGCGGCGGCGCAGCACGGAGCGGGCGGTGTTCACGACGGCGGTGCGCAGGTAGCCCAGTGCGTTGTCCACCTCCGTGATCCGCTCGCCGTGGCGCCGGTACAACGCCGTGAAGGCGTCCTGCACCACGTCCTCGGCGGTACCGAGATCGTCCACCAGCAGCACCGCCAGCCGGACCATCCGCAGCCGGTGGGCGTGGTAGAGCTCGGTCACGGTGGGCGGCGGGCCGCCCCCCTCGGAGGGGTGGCCGTACGTGTACCCGTGCCGGTACGGCTCCGGCGGCGCGGGCGGGGCCTGCGCGGCGGAGCGCTCACGGCGCAGCAGGAACGACCACAAGCCCCGTCGCGGCCGGTCGAAACCGGTCGCGGCGGGGCCCAGGGAGAGTGCGAGGTGGAGCACGGGGGTCCTCAGCCGTTGGCGCGGCGCCGCACGGTGTACAGGGTCGCGGCCCCGGCGGTGAGCAGCACGGCGGCCCCGGCGCCGAGTGCGGCCGTGGTGGCGGAGGAGCCAGTATGCGCGAGCTCGGGCCCGCCGGGCGAGGTCGGGGCGGCGCTGGGGACGGCGGTCGCGGGCCTGCTGGGGGACGGGCTCGCGGTCGCGGGCCTGCTGGGGGACGGGCTCGCGGTCGCGGGCCTGCTCACCGAGGGCGCGGGGGCCGAGGGGGCCACGCTCGGCGCCGTGCTCGGCGTCGCGGTCGTCGCCGGTGCGGGCGCGGCGACGGTCGGCGAGGGGGACGACGCCCCTTGTGCGGCGGAGGCCGGCCCGGCCAGCGCGACGGCCACCCCGGCGGCGGCGACGGCGAGGCCCGTCGCCCTGCGGACGGACAGCGGGGCGCGCTTCAGGTTCTTCACGGTGGTTCTCCACGGTCGGCTGCGGGGCGCGGGATCACGCCCTTCACCCCCGCACGACGCGCGAGTGCCCGTGAGGTTGCCGCCGTTCCCGAAAAACTTTTCGCGGCCCCGGCCGCCGCCCGTTCAAGCCCGGCTCGACCCCCGCGGCTCCCGGGCCTCCCGCAGCCGCCGCAGGGCCGTGCCGATGACGGCCACCCCCTCCTCGATCTCCCCCACCGGGCCCGCCGCGTAGCCGAGCACCAGGCCCGCGGGGCCCGGGGCCATCCGGTGCCAGGACAGCGGGTGGGCCTTGACCCCGAGGTCCAGGGCCGCGGCGGCGAGGTCCGTGTCGTCGAAGCCCCCGGCGCGCTCCGCTCCGTCGAAGGTGACCATCAGGTGCAGCCCGGCCGCCGCCCCGTGCACCCGCGCGCCGGGCAGTTCGGCGGCGATCGCGCGGAGCATCGCGTCCCGGCGGGCCCGGTGGCGGCGGCGTACGAAGCGCAGGTGGCGCTCCAGCTCCCCGGAGGCCATCAGCCGGGCCAGCACCAGCTGGGCGAGGACGGGATTGCCGAGGTCGGCGTAGCGCTTGGCCTCGATCACGGCGTCCAGCCGGCGCGGCGGGACCAGCAGCCAGCCCAGTCGCAGCGCGGGGGCGAGGAGCTTGGAGACGCTGCCGGTGTAGCAGACGGCCTCCGGGAGCATGGCCCGCAGCGCGGGGACGGGCGCGCGGTCGTAGCGGTGCTCGGCGTCGTAGTCGTCTTCGATGACGACTCCCCCGGCCGCCGCCCAGCCGAGGAGTTCGCGGCGCCGTTCCCCGTCGAGGACGACCCCGGTCGGGAACTGGTGCGCCGGTGTCAGCACCACCGCCTGGGCCGGGCCGGCCGCCAGGGCGGCGGTGTCGATGCCGCTCCCGTCGACCGGTACGGGCAGGATCTCCATGCCCCCGTGTTGCAGTTGTTGGCGCGCCCCGAGCGAGCCGGGGTCCTCCACCGCCACGCGCCGTACGCCCTCCGCGCGCAGCACCTGGGCCAGCAGCCCCAGCGCCTGGGCCACGCCCGCCACCACGACCACCTCGTCGGGGTCGGCACGGATCCCGCGGTTCAGGGCGAGCCAGCCGACGACCGCCTCGCGCAGCGCGGGGGTGCCCTGCGGGTTCCCGTAGCCGAAGTCGGCGGGGGTGAGCTCGGCCAGGACCCGGCGCTCCGCCTGGAGCCAGGCCGTACGCGGGAACGCGGTCAGATCGGGCGCCCCGGGCGAGAGGTCGATCCGGCACGGGGCGGCGCGCAGTGCGTCGACGGGGCCGCCCCGTGGTCCCGGGGTGAACGGGCCGGCCGGATCCGGGGCTCCGGACCGGGCGGGCCGGGACGGCGGCGGCCGCTCGGTCACCGGCGCGGCCAGCACGACCGTCCCGGCCCGGCCGCGGCCGGACACCTGGCCGGTCTCCGCCAGCCGCTGGTAGGCCTCGGTGACCAGTCCCCGGGAGACCCGGAGTTCGGCGGCGAGGACGCGGCTGGCGGGGAGCCGGCTGCCGACGGCGAGCGTGCCGTCGGCGATGGCGGCACGCAGCCGGTCGGCGAGCCAGTCGGTACGGCCGCCGGCCGGGGCCCGGCCGATGTCGAGCTGGAGGAAGTCCGACCCCGCGGTTCCGGGGGCCGCAGTTTCGGGGGCCGCTGCGTCGGAGGCCGCGGTTTCGGAGGCCGGTGCTTCGGTCTCCACCACTTCGGACCCCTGGATGGCGCTCTCTTTGGACCTGTCCACGGGTCCATTGTGGCCCCAGGCTCGACGGTATGAGTACCTCACCCCCTTCACCCCGGCAGTTGCGCGACCTCGCCCCCGGCATCATCGGCATGGCTCTCGTCGGCAGCAGCGTCACCGTCTCCCACTCCCTCGTGGACTCCCCGCTCTTCGGCGTGCAGGCCGCCCGATACGCCGCGGCCGCGCTGCTCCTGTTCGGCCTGGCCCGCCTCGCGCGGGTGCCGATCAGGGCCCCGCGCGGCCGGGAGTGGCTGTGGCTGGGCGGGGTCGCCGCGACCGGGCTGGTGCTGTTCAACGTGGCCGTCGTACGGGGCGTCGCGCACGCGGAGCCTGCGGTCATCGCCGTCGCCGTGGCCTGCGCACCGATCCTGCTCGGGGTGATCGGGCCGTTGCTGGAGGGCCGCAGGCCGAGCCCCCGGGTGCTGCTCGCCGCGCTGGTGGTCGTCGCCGGGGCGGTCCTGGTGGAGGGAACGGGCCGGACGGACGCGGCCGGTGTCGGCTGGGCCGCGCTCGCGCTGGGCTGCGAGGCCGCCTTCACGCTGCTCGCGGTGCCGGTGCTGCGGCGCCACGGCCCGTGGGGGGTCTCGCTGCACGCGGTGTGGCTGGGCGCGGTGATGCTGGCGGTGCTCACCGTCTGCGTCGAGGGGCCTTCGGCGCTCGTGTCGGTGACCCCGCGCCAGTGGGCGGCCGTCGGATACCTCGCCGTCCTGGTGACGGCCGTGGCCTTCCTCCTCTGGTACCGCACGGTGGCCGCGGTGGGCGCCGGCCGGGCCGGGCTGCTCGCCGGGGTGGCGCCGCTCGCGGCGGCGGGCGCGGGAACCGTCACCGGCGGCGGGGTGCCGGGGCCGGCGGTGTGGCTGGGCCTGGCCGTGGTGGTCGCCGGGCTGGCGGCCGGACTCCGGCCGGAGCGGGCCCCGGGCGGGCCGGCGGGCGCGCTGCCCGCGCCGGTCACGCCGCCCGCACCGCCCGCACCGGTCGCACCCGTCGCACCCGTCGCACCGGTCGCACCGGTCGCACCGGTCGCACCGGTCGGGCGAAAGCCTCGTAACGCCCGGGAGTCCGCGACCCCTTGAACACTCCCCTTGAGCACTCCCCTTGAGCGCGCCCCGCCTTGTGGATCACAATCCGCAGATGGCAACGCCTCCGTACAGCAGCTGGATGCGGTACTTCTCGCCGACCGCCAACCACCGCCGGCTCGGCCTGGTGTGCCTCGGTGTCGGGGTGCAGGAGGGCGTACTGCCGGTGGTCGGCCCGCGCGCGCTCGACCATCACGTCGCGGTGGTGGTCTGCGCCGGCCGGGGCTGGTTCAGCCACGGCGGGCGGGCCCCGCAGCCGGTGACGGCCCCGGCGCTGCTGTGGCTCGTGCCCGGGGTGGAACACCACTACGGCCCCGATCCGCAGACCGGCTGGGAGGAGTGCTTCGTGGATTTCGCCGGCCACAGCGTGGAGGCGTACACCGACCTCGGCTACGTCACCCCCGACCGCCCGCTGGTACCCCTCAGCGGCACGGCCGGGGTGCGGCACGTGGTCGACGGGATCGTACGGGCGGCCCGGCTCGGCGGCCCGCTGCTGGAGGTGGAAGCGGCCGCGGCCGTGCACGGGCTGCTCGTCGCGCTGCGCTACGCCCGGGCCGGGGTGTCGCGGCACGGGGACACCGTGATGGACACCCTGGCCCGGGACGCGCTGCTGCCGATATCGGTGGCCGAGCACGCCGCCCGGCTCGGGATGACCCTCCCCGAACTGCGCGGGGCCGTGCGCGGCAGTACCGGGGAGGGGGTCAAGGAGTATCTCCTCGGCATCCGCCTGAGCCGGGCGAAGGAACTGCTGGCCCGGACCGACCTGCCGGTCGCCGGGGTCGCCCGGCGGGTCGGTTACGAGGATGCCGCCTACTTCAGCAGGCTGTTCAGCCGCCGGGTGGGCGTGGCGCCCGTCCGGTTCCGCCGCCAGCAGTCGGTGCAGCAGCGGTCGCCGCGGTGGCTCCCGTCGAGCCCGGAGCCGTCCCCGCCGGCACCCGTCACGGCAGGTAGCCGATGTTGAGTTCCGCGACCGCCGTCCACGGATTGCCCGAAACCTCCCTCGTGGCCTTGAGCTTGACGTAGCGGGCGGTCCGCGCCGTGAAAGCGACGTCCTGCTGCGCGGTGGTGTTCGGATAAGTCCCGGAGGCGGCCGCCGTCCCCCAGGTGACCCCGTCCGTGGACGTGAGGACCTGGTAGTCGGCGATGCGCCCGTTGCTCTGGGTCTGCCGGGGCAGGTAGTGCAGGGCGGAGACGTTGTACGAGGCGCCGAGGTCGAGGGTGATCTCGTGCGGCATCGGCGCGGTGGCCTGGTACCACTGGGTGTGCCAGATGGTGGCGCCGTCCCCGTCGAGCACGTTGGCCGCGGCGCCGTTCTCGCCGGCGGTCTCCTGGCTGTCGACGGCCTTGACGCTCATCTGCGTCTGCGGGACGAGGAGTTCGCCGCCGCTCCCGGTGCCCAGGTCGTCGACGGCGAGGTCGTCGAGGATGAAGTCGGCCTCGTTGTGGGAGCCTTCGCCGGTCACCTTCCGCACGCCGATCCACGCGTCGGTCCCCGCGGTGAAGGTCTTGGTGAAGGTGGTGGCCGTACGGGCCTGGTTCAGCGCGGTGGCCGTCTCGGTGCTCCCGGAGCCGGTGATGAACTGGTAGTCGCCGCTGAAGCCGTTCTCGTAGCTGAAGGTGACCTTGTACGAGCGGCCGGGTGTCAGCCGCAGGGTCTGTGGGAGGGTCCGGTAGACCAGGCCCTGCCGCTCCTCGTGCGATTTCAGCGAGTTCTGCCCGCTGATCACGTCGTCGACCAGTTTTCCGCTCCAACCCGCCTGGGTGTACGGGGTGTTGCGCTGGGCGATGTGGGTGCGCGGGTCGGTGGCCGAGCCGCCGGCGCCGCCGAAGGCGAAGGGGCCCCAGCCCGCGTCGACGTTCTCGAAGTCCTCGGTGAACCAGTGGCCGTTCAGCGGGGTGCGGGCGGAGCGGACCACCCGTACGTCGTCCAGGTAGACGGTGCCGGAGCCGGAGGCCGCCGACAGCTTGAGGGTGGCCGTGGACTGGCCGGACGGCACGTCGAAGAACACCTTCATGCGCTGCATCTTGGTGCCGTTCTTCTCGCTGCCGCCGAGGTTGTTGGTCAGCGTCGAGGAGTCCGCGTAGACGGAGGCGGCCGTGCCTCCGGTGGGGGTCACGGCGAGGGTGGTGGCCCGGCCCGCCGGGGTGGAGACCCAGACGGAGGCGGCGTAGGTGCCGGGGGTGAGCCCGGTGAGCTGCTGGGAGACGGCGGGCGCGGTGCTCGCGGCCATCGTGAGCTCGTTCTGCCCCTGGGCGTTGCGGGTGACGGCGGCGCCGGCCCCGGTGACGGTCCAGGCGTTCAGGTTGCCGGAGAAGAAGGAGGGGTCCTTGACGGGGGCGCCCTCGCCCCAGTTCGGGTCGGCCTGGGCGGGGGCGGCGCCGTTGGTGACCACGTAGGCGGTCCTGGCGGCGGCGTTGATGGTGACCTGCCCGCCGGTGACGGCAAGGTCGCCGACCAGCTGGCGTCCGGTGTCGGTCAGTTTGTACAGCTTGGGCGAGGACCAGCCGGCCGGCAGGGCCCAGGTGGTGGAGGCGGCCTTGTCGTTCCAGTGGTAGAGCTTGCCGTCGCGCGGGAGCAGGTAGGCGGATCCGTCGAGGACGGTCCGGCCGGCCGTGGTGATCTTCCGGGTGTTCCCGGACGTGGAGACGGTGGTGCCGTTGGCGAGGGTGACCGTGTTGGCGGTCCACTTCACGATCGGGGATTCCTGGAGGTACTTGGTCGGCAGGTTGGTCGCGAACGTGGTCGTGAGGAAGGAGGTGAAGTCCCGCTTGCCCTGCCAGCCCTCGTAGGCGGTGATCTCCGCGCCGCCGAGCAGCGGGTTGGCGGCGATCCAGTCGTCCTTGGTGTGGTTGGCGATGAAGCGGGCGATGTTCGAGTTGATGCCCTTGAGGTCGGTGCCGCCGTAGTTGACGTCGGTGGCCCAGTGGTGCCAGAGGGACTGTCCGGTCAGGGAGGCGGGGAACTCGGTGGCGAGCTGGTAGCCCAGACCGCCGATCTCGCGTTCGAGCTTGCGCGAGAGGTAGCCGTCGCCGTACCAGACGTCCACGTAGAGGAAGTCCAGGCCGGGGGCGGCCGCCTTGAGGTCCTGGAGCCGCTTGAGGCGCCCGCCGGACTGGCCGTCCTTGCGGGTGTCCACGTAGTACGACTGGTCGAGCCAGTCCCAGCCGAGGCCGCCGGTCTGGTGCGCCGGGTCGAAGGTGGCCGAGACCGGGTACTCCTCGGTGGCGTTGATGTGGACGCCGAAGTCGGCGTTGTAGGTGTGGCCGACGGTGGTGAGGGTGTTCAGGTCGGTGGCGCCGCCGAGCTTGGAGCCGATGTTCTTGTAGTCCATGTGGGCCGAGTCGTGGCCCTCGGAGGCGTACCCCTTGAGCAGGACGAACTGGCCGAGTCCGTCGGTGGCGAGGTTGACCCGCTTGGTCTCGTCGAGGGTCTCGGCGAAGGGGTGGGTGGCCGCGGAGGCGAAGTTGAAGGGGATGCGCTGCACGACCCGGTCGGCGGTCTGCTGCCAGCCGGTGGGCGCGGTCCAGATGTCGCGGTAGGCGACCGCCGCGTCCTGCCAGTCCACGGTGGAGTCGGCGTTGCGGTCGGCCGTGATCGCCACGCGGACGTAGGGCAGCGGCTCGGTGTCGGTGTCGGCGGCGCCCGAGGCCCGGTAGAGCCAGGACCCGCTCCACAGGCCGGCCCGGCGGTAGGCGCCCTTGTCGGTGACCTGCTTGCTGATACGGCCGTTCTCGTTGGCGGTGCCGCCCGAGGGGGCGTCGTAGTACGAGTTGGAGTCGATGGCCGCGGCCAGCTTGCCGGTGTTGGCCAGGCCGTACATCACGGTCGTGGCGGCGGCGTCGACCGGGGTGCTCGCGGTGACCGGGGTGAAGGTGTCCCCGGTGCCGGTGGTGGCGGTGTGCATCTTCGCGGTGGAGAGCGCGGCGCCCGTCTGGCTGCTGCGGACGCTGACGAGGTTGTGGTGGGGGATGGCGAAGCTGCGGACGCGCAGGGCGGCCGTGTCCTCGATCGCGGTGACCTTGAACTCCACCACCGAACCGGTCACCGAGAGCCGGGACCTGATGGTCACTCCGGAGAAGGCCAGCGCGTAGTCCACCCCGGAGGCGGAGGGGGTCGCGGTGACGGTGGGGGTGTAGGTGGTTCCGTTGACGACGATCGTGCCGATGGTGTCCTCGTTGCCGTTCAGTACGTCCCCGGTGGCGGTCCGGGTGTAGCTGATGACGCGGGGGAAGGCGCTGTCCACGCTGACGGACAGCTCGGGCGAGGCGATCGTCACGGGGGTGGCCGCCACGGCGGGGGCGGCGGGCACGGCCACGACCAAGGTGGCCACGAGACCGGCGACCGCGGCTGCGGCCGGCCAGAGGGGGGTTCGCATCGGACCTCCGGGAGTCGGCGCTTCCTGGGTGGGAGACCGCACGCCGTGGAGGCCGGCGGTCCGCTCACTGACCTGACAGCCTGCGGACCGGGACCCGGCAGGCCCATGGACAAAGCCGAACCCCGTCCTGGACTTCTTTGAATGCTCCCCTTCCTGAAGGGAGGAAATTCACCCCCTTCAGAGACATATGGGAATTCTCGGCTCACGCTGCCTTGCGAACCTGCGGTTCGTCGGGTCTTCCACGATCAACGCCGGCCGGGTTCAGACCTGCCCGGACGAGCATCACGCGTGCGGAGTTCTTGTCCCGTGGGGACACGGCTCCGCACGCGGTGCAGGTGTAAGTGCGCATCCCCAGCGGCAGTGCGTGCTTGGCTCTCGCTCCGCACCGCGCGCAGTCCATCGTGGTGTACGCAGGGTGTACCAGGTGCACGGTACGACCGTGCTTGCGCCCCATCTCGACCAGGGCATTCTTGGTGGCGCCGATGGCGGCGTCAGCGGCCTTCCTCGCCATGGTGGACTTGGCGAGGAAGCATGGCTTGAAATCCTCGACAGCCAAAGCGTCGTGGTCACGGACCACACGCTTAGGGTGTCCGCCAGTAGGTCATCGGATGCGGGGGTTTCGAGGGCGGGTGTCCCAGCGGTAGAGGGTCCAGGCGCGTCGGATCAGGCAGCGGACAGTGATGACTGTGCTGGCCAGAGCGATGAAG
>NZ_JBWJVM010000059.1:0-55526 GCF_056428985.1 Streptomyces sp. CA189
CGCCTCCGCGACCTGGCAGGGCTCTCGGACTAGCCGCGCGCCGCCGTCGCCGGGGCTGGATACATCCAGCCCCGCCGGCGTTTGAGGCGCGGGGTCTGGGGCGGAGCCCCAGGGGTCCGGGCGCAGCCCGGGGAACGGGCGAAGGGCGGGGAGGGGACTTCGCCCCGCGCAGCGGCGCGCTCAGGTGCGCAGGGCGTCCAGCTGGGACGTGAGCCACTGGGCCGGGGGGAGGGCCGTGGCGGCCACTGCCAGGCGCTTCGTGCGGTCCGCACGCTCCGCCGCCGGCATGGAGAGCGCGGCGTGCAGGGCCTCCGCCGTCGCCGTGACGTCGTACGGGTTCACCGTCAGCGCATCCGCGCCCAGCTCCTCGTACGCCCCCGCCCCGGTGGACAGCACCAGCACGCACCCCGCCTCCGAGACCACCGGGATCTCCTTCGCGACGAGGTTCATGCCGTCCCGCACCGGATTGACCAGCGCCACGTCCGCCAGCCGGTACGCGGCCAGCGACCGCGCGAAGTCGTCCTCTACGGAGACCAGTACCGGCTGCCAGTCGGCCGTGCCGAACTCCGCGTTGACCGCGGCCGCCAGCTCCCGCACCGACTCGGTGTACTCCCGGTAGACGGTCAGGTCCTGCCGGGACGGATAGGCGGAGGCCAGGTGGACCACCCGGCCGCGCCATTCGGGGTGGGCCGTCAGCAGCTCCCGGTAGGCCAGCAGCCCCCGCAGGATGTTCTTCGACAGTTCCGTCCGGTCCACCCTGACGATCGTCTTCAGCCCGCCGACCTCCGCCCGCAGCGCCGCCAGCTTGTCGTCCACCTCCGGCCGGTGCGCGAGCGCGCGCAGCTCGTCCCCGTCCACGCCGAGGGGGTACGGGGTCACGTGCGTGAACCGGGCTTCCCCGCGCCAGTCCCCGTCCGTGGTCCTCCGGCGGTGCTGCACGCCACGCTCGGGGCCGGTCGGAATCCACCCCTGCGCGATGCCCCGCACGTCGTCCGCCATCGCGCCGCTGATGAAGTTGTCCGCCCACTCCCGGGTGTGGAACCCCAGCCGGTCCGCCCCGAGCATCCCCCAGAGCAACTGGCTCCGGATGTCCTCCGGAAGCATCCCCAGGAACTCCGGCGACGCCCACGGCGTGTGCGTGAAGTGCCCGATCCGCAGGTCAGGGCGGAGTTCGCGGAGCATCCCGGGGGCCAGGGCCAGGTGGTAGTCCTGGATCAGGACCGTCGCCCCCTCGGCCGCCTCCTCCGCCAGCGCCGCCGCGAAGGCCTCGTTGTACGTGACGTACGAGCCCCACTGCCGCCGGAACTCCGCGTCGAAGACCGGCTCGCGCGGGATCTCGTACAGGTGGTGGTGGAGGAACCACAGCACGGAGTTCGCGATGCCGTTGTACGCGTCGTCGTAGACCGCCGGGTCGATCGGCAGCATCCGTACGCCCGGCTCGGCGACCCCGCGCCGTACCGCCTCCCGGTCCGCGTCCGACAGCGCCGCGCAGATCCACAGCGCCCCTGGCTGCTCCGCGAGGGCGGCGGAGAGGCCGGAGACGAGGCCGCCCCCGCCGCGGCGGGCACTGAGCGTGCTGTCCGTGGCGAGGGCGTACGAGAGGGGGCCGCGGTTCGCGGCGACGAGCACCTGGGAAGCCATGCGGCGAACCTAGCCCGCCTCGCCTCCGGTCAAACGTCAGCGCCTGCGCGTCCGCCGGACCGAGAGGAAGACCACACCGCCGAGTGCCGTGAGCGTGGCGGCCGCCGTGCCCATCATCCAGAGCTCCCGGCCGTCAGAGCCGGTGGTGGCCAGGTTCCCGCCCGAGGGGCTCGGGGGCACCGGATCCACGGGAGTCTCCGGCAGCGGTCGTGGCTGCTGCGTCGTGGGAGGCGTGGACGAGGGGGAGGGGACGGTGGTGGGTGAAGGGGTCGCCGACGCGGAGGTCGACGGCGACGGGGAGGCCGAGGTGCTCGGCGACGCGGACGTCGACGGCGAGGGCGAGGGCGACGCGGACGTCGAGGGCGACGGCGACGGGCTGGTCGGCGTAGAGGTCGACGGCGACGGGGACGGCGACGGCGACGGGTCCGGGATGGTGATCACCGGCGGGACCGGTGCGCACGCCGGGTCCTTCGAGCCGTCCTCGCAGTTGGTGCGGCCGCTCTCCGCGACCACGTTGTTCGTCAGCTTGCCGTCGCCGGTCAGCGGGTCGTCGACCTTCACCTCGTAGGTGATCGTCGCCGTCTTCCCCTGCGGGACGTCGCCCGTCCAGGACAGCTTCGGCGCCGTGTACGAGGCCGAACCGAGGTCCGCCGTGACCACCCCGTCGAAGGACGCGTCGTCCAGCAGCTCCGTCAGGTCGTCCGTCAGCTTCGCGTTCGGGTAGTCCAGGCTGCTGATGTTCTTCGCGGTGATCGTGTAGGTCACCGTGTCGCCGGGCGCGACCGACTTCGCGGGCGAGGCCGTCTTCTTCACCTCCAGGTCCGGCACCGGCACGGCCAGCGCGAACTGCGAGATGACGTACGTGTCCCCGCGGGTGCGGAACGTCAGGTCGGCGGAGGTGGCTCCGGCCGGCAGCGCGGCCGCCGGGATGTCGAAGGACTTCGCGTCGATGCTGAGGTTGTTGGCGTGCTTCGGTTGCAGCGCGCCGTCGGCCGAGCTGGTGAAGAAGTTGTCGGCCGCCCCGTTGGCGGGGTTGGCGATGTTCGCCCCGTTCACGCGGAACCGGTCGCCCTCGGTGTTCCAGTCGCCCTCGTACGCCGTCGCGCTCGCCCGGACCGGGCCGTCGCCGGTGCGGTAGAAGCCCGAGACCTTGACGGTGGTGTCCGGGCTGGTCGAGCGCTGGAGGACGTGGCCGCCGTAGACGTAGACGTTGCGCCGCTCGGGCGCGTGCTCATTCGGGCCGGGGTACGCGTACACGACCGTCAGGGACCAGCCGGCGACGCAGCCGCGCCCCTGCGGGGCCCAGATGTTGCCGACGGCCACCGTCACCGGGGAGCCGGTGGCCACGTCCGCGAAGGCGGCGGTGACGTCGGACTCGCCCGTGTAGTAGTGCGGGCCGCCCGTCCGCGCCGGGTCCTCGACCATGTCCGACGGGGTCACCGGCCGGGCGGCGCCCGAGCCGACCTTGACGACCGGGCGGGTGGTCAGCGGGTCCCCGGGGGCGCGCTCCACGTCCTCGCCGGAGACGTCGCACCGCTTGATGAGGTTCGAGCCGAGCTTGTAGGCGCCGTTGTTGCCGCCCCAGAAGAGCCGCGCGTACGCCACCTCCGCGCCCGGCGGCACGGTGAGCAGGCCGGTGCTGGAGGTGCCGGTGTCCGTCCGGAGCCCGGCCGCGTCGACCGGGCGTGCGACGAAGTCGTTGTTGTTCTTCGTGCCCCCGCCCCGCTGGACCTCGGCGCACTCGGCGGCCTCGGCGGGCGGTGCCTGCGGGCAGCCCATCACCGTGTTGCCCAGCGTGACGAAGTCCCCGTAGAGCGCCTCGTCGTACCGCTTCTCGAAGGGGGAGACCACCTCCGCGACGGCCGGTCCGCTCAGCGAGCCGAACAGCAGCGCCGCACCCCCGGCCGTCGCGAGGGCAGCTCCCCATACATGTCTGAAACGTATAAACCCCATGAAAGGGAAATTAGACCGATAGGGTCCGATTCGGCCGTTACGCCACGCGACGGCGCGCGTACTCCTCGATGTCCCGCATCGGCGGCCGCTCCTCGGTGTCCACGGCGTAGGTGTGCGGTACGAACCCCTCCGGGCCGCGCTCGAACTGCGTCAGCTCGGGGCGTACGAGGTGCCCGCGCGCGAGCCGCGCCAGCGCCGTGCGGTAGATCGCCGCGGCCATCCGCCCCAGTGCCTGGCCGTCCTGGTGCCGGTGCAGCCGGACGCCCACGTCCACCTGGGCCAGCGCGTCCAGCCCGGCCGTGTGCAGCGCGTCCACCAGCAGGCCCAGCTCGACCCCGTAGCCCACGGGGAACGGCAGCCGCTCCAGCAGCTCGCGGCGCACGGCGTACTCGCCGCCCAGCGGCTGGACGAAGCCGGCCAGCTGCGGCCAGTGGAGGTTGAGCAGGGGGCGGGCCACCAGCTCCGTGACCCGGCCGCCCTGGCCGTGGGCCTTGGAGGAGGCCGGGGCGGTCGGGCCGCCGAACTCCGGGCCGCCGAACTCCGGGCCGCCGAACTCCGGGCCGAGGGGGCGGTCGTACATCGCCTTGACGAACCGCACGTCCGGATCGGTCAGCAGCGGTCCGACGATCCCGGAGACGAAGGTGGACGAGAAATCGCGCAGATCGGCGTCCACGAAGCAGACGACGTCACCGCTGGTGACCAGCAGCGAGCGCCACAGCACCTCGCCCTTGCCGGGCAGCGCCGGGATCCGCGGCAGGACCTCGTCGCGGTGCACCACCCGGGCCCCGGCCTTGGCCGCGACCTCCGCGGTGCGGTCCGTGGAACCCGAGTCGATCACGACGAGCTCGTCCACCAGGGGCACCGGCAGGCCCTCGATCAGCTCGCGCCGGATCACCTCGACGATCTCGCCGACCGTCGCCTCCTCGTTCAGCGCCGGCAGCACCACGCTCACCGTGGTGCCCGCTGCCCGCTTGGCGGAAAGCAACTGGCCGAGCGGTCGGTCGGCGGCTGACCAGGAGCGGTCTGCCAGCCAGCGCTCCACCTCTTCCAGCACCTTCAGCACTCCCTGGTTCTTCACTGGTTTGGACCGAAATGTGATCCATCTCGCGGTTCGGACGGCTGTCTCAACCACCCGGGCCTTCGGTTACAGTCTTGAACAACGCGAAGGTCCACCGCATGCCGGGGGGCCCGCGTACAAACGCACCGGCGCGCCATAGAGCGCGTGTGCCGGTGCCATACCGCTCATCCAGAGGGGCAGAGGGACACGGCCCGTTGAAGCCCCGGCAACCCTCCAGTCGGTTCTCGCGATCGCGCATTCCAGCGCCGCCAGCGAGGTCCCCGGCTAGGGAAGGTGCCAATTCCGTCTCATGGCGAAGTGCGCCATGGGGAAGATGAGGAGAAAGGGCCTCGCCATCATGGCTGCACAGTCTGTCGCAACCTCTGCCGAAACCGTTGAAAACACCGCTTCGAGCACCTCTGTCGATCTCGGTCCCGCCACCGGCCTTTCCTGTCGTGAGTGCGGTACCCGCTTCGAGCTCGGCCCGATCTTCGCCTGCGCCGAGTGCTTCGGACCGCTCGAAGTCGCCTACGACCTGCCGCTGGGCGACCCGGAAGCCCTGCGCGCCGCCATCGAGGCCGGCCCGAACAACATCTGGCGTTACGCGCCGCTGCTGCCCGTCCCGGCGGACGTGGCCTCCAAGCCGAGCCTGAACCCCGGCTTCACCAAGCTCGTGGACGCGGCCAACCTGGCCAAGGAGCTCGGCGTCACCGGCAAGCTGTACGTCAAGGACGACTCCGGCAACCCGACGCACTCCTTCAAGGACCGCGTCGTGGCCATCGCCGTCGAGGCCGCCCGCGCCTTCGGCTTCACCACCCTCTCCTGCTCCTCCACCGGCAACCTGGCCGGCGCCGTCGGCGCCGCGGCCGCCCGCGCCGGCTTCCGCTCCTGCGTGTTCATCCCGCACGACCTGGAGCAGGGCAAGGTCGTCATGGCCGGTGTCTACGGTGGCGACCTGGTCGGCATCGAGGGCAACTACGACGACGTCAACCGCTTCTGCTCCGAGCTCATCGGCGACCCGCTGGGCGAGGGCTGGGGCTTCGTCAACGTCAACCTGCGCCCGTACTACGGCGAGGGCTCCAAGACCCTGGCGTACGAGATCTGCGAGCAGCTCGGCTGGCAGCTGCCCGACCAGATCGTCATCCCGATCGCGTCCGGCTCGCAGCTCACGAAGATCGACAAGGGTCTCCAGGAGCTCGTCAAGCTCGGCCTCGTCGAGGACAAGCCATACAAGATCTTCGGTGCCCAGGCCGAGGGCTGCTCGCCCGTCTCGACCGCCTTCAAGGCCGGTCACGAGGTGGTCCGCCCGCAGAAGCCGAACACCATCGCCAAGTCGCTGGCCATCGGCAACCCGGCGGACGGCCCGTACGTCCTGGACATCGCACGCCGCACCGGCGGTTACGTCGAGGACGTCAACGACGAGCAGGTCGTCGAGGCCATCAAGATCCTCGCCCAGACCGAGGGCATCTTCGCCGAGACCGCGGGCGGCGTGACCGTCGGCGTGACGAAGAAGCTCATCGAGAACGGGCAGCTCGACCCCACGCTGACCACCGTGATCCTGAACACCGGTGACGGCCTCAAGACCCTGGAGGCGGTGGCCGCCGACAGCGGCCAGACCGCCACCATCCGCCCCAGCCTGGACGCGTTCCGCGCCGCCAACCTGGCCTGATCCTCTTCTCCCTGCACCCCGGAAAGGCAGTAGCGCCATGAGCGTCAACGTCCGCATCCCCACCATCCTGCGCACCTACACCGGCGGCCAGGCCGAGGTCTCCGCCGAGGGCGCGACCCTCGAAGAGGTCATCCAGTCCCTGGAGGCGAGCCACCCCGGCATCGCCGCGCGCGTCCTGGACGACCAGGGCAAGCTGCGCCGTTTCGTCAACGTCTACGTCAACGACGACGACGTGCGCTTCGAGGGCGGGCTGCAGACGTCCACTCCGGACGGCGCCGGCATCTCGATCATCCCCGCTGTCGCGGGCGGCTGCTGAGCAGCCAACGGCTCGTAGAAACTGAATTGCCCCCTCCGTTACTAAACGGAGGGGGCAATTCTGCTTGGTTGGGCGCGGTAGAGTTGGGGAAGTCCCCTCCGCTGTTCTTGCCCGCCGCATATGAGCGGGCCGCGACAGGGTTGACATTGAGTCAACATGCAAGTGCGCTATGGGTCCTTGGCGAAGTTTGTCCGGCCCGAGTTGCCCTGGAATATTCTGGGTTTTCACCCTATTTCAATCTTTCGCCGTGTCCAGAATTCTCGTCGGAATGACCTGTTGCAGACAGCAGCGGTGCGGATACATTCAGCCCCGGTCGAGGCGTTCCGGCGCAAGTTCTGACCCGGGACCGCGAAGTGCGGTCCTGCGCAAGGGCCAGTAATAGGGGAGTTAGGCATGGCTCAGGGCACCGTCAAGTGGTTCAACGCGGAGAAGGGCTACGGCTTCATCGCGGTCGACGGTGGTGCGGATGTGTTCGTCCACTACAGCGCCATCCAGATGGACGGGTACCGCACCCTTGAAGAGGGTCAGCGGGTCGAGTTCGAGATCTCGCAGGGCCAGAAGGGTCCGCAGGCGGACATGGTCAAGCTCGCCGCCGGCTAGTCCGACCGCGATCGACCACCGACACGTACGGGGCCGCGCACAGCGGCCGCGCACGACGGCACAACGGCATATGTACGAGGGGCCCACATCCTGGACACGGGATGCGGGCCCCTCGTGCGTGGCGGCCCCGGCGCCCTTGCGGCGTCCGGCTGTTCATCCCGGGTTACCCGAAGCCGCTTGCACTCGGGGGGGTCGAGTGCTAATCATTGGCGTTAGCACTCTCCTGGTGAGAGTGCTACCTATACGAGGACCGGGTCAGTGAGGCCCGCAGGGTCCGGCGGGAAGAAACCGCCGGGCACGCAGGCCGTCCGTCGCGGGCGCGGGCGCGGTCCGGGAGCAATCCACCGCTGTCCGGGAGGACCACTTCAGATGGCCAAGATCATTGCGTTCAACGAGGAGGCCCGGCGCGGTCTCGAGCGAGGCATGAACCAGCTCGCCGACGCCGTCAAGGTCACCCTTGGCCCCAAGGGTCGCAACGTCGTCCTTGAGAAGAAGTGGGGCGCCCCCACGATCACCAACGATGGTGTCTCCATCGCCAAGGAGATCGAGCTCGAGGACCCGTACGAGAAGATCGGCGCCGAGCTGGTCAAGGAAGTCGCCAAGAAGACGGACGACGTCGCCGGCGACGGTACGACCACCGCCACCGTTCTCGCCCAGGCGCTCGTCCGCGAGGGCCTGCGCAACGTGGCCGCCGGTGCGAACCCGATGGCCCTCAAGCGCGGTATCGAGAAGGCCGTCGAGGCCGTCTCCGCCGCCCTGCTGGCGCAGGCCAAGGATGTCGAGACCAAGGAGCAGATCGCTTCTACGGCCTCCATCTCCGCCGCCGACACCCAGATCGGCGAGCTCATCGCCGAGGCCATGGACAAGGTCGGCAAGGAAGGCGTCATCACGGTCGAGGAGTCGCAGACCTTCGGCCTGGAGCTCGAGCTCACCGAGGGCATGCGCTTCGACAAGGGCTACATCTCGGCGTACTTCGCCACCGACATGGAGCGCATGGAGTCGTCCCTCGACGACCCGTACATCCTGATCGTCAACTCCAAGATCGGCTCGGTCAAGGACCTGCTGCCGCTCCTGGAGAAGGTCATGCAGTCCGGCAAGCCGCTGCTGATCATCGCCGAGGACGTCGAGGGCGAGGCGCTCTCCACCCTCGTCGTCAACAAGATCCGCGGCACCTTCAAGTCCGTCGCCGTCAAGGCTCCGGGCTTCGGCGACCGCCGCAAGGCCATGCTCGGCGACATCGCCATCCTCACGGGCGGCACGGTCATCTCCGAGGAGGTCGGCCTCAAGCTCGAGAACGCCGGTCTCGACCTGCTCGGCCGCGCCCGCAAGGTCGTCATCACCAAGGACGAGACGACCATCGTCGACGGCTCCGGTGACAGCGACCAGGTCCAGGGCCGCGTCAACCAGATCCGCGCCGAGATCGAGAACTCCGACTCGGACTACGACCGCGAGAAGCTGCAGGAGCGCCTGGCGAAGCTCGCCGGCGGTGTCGCGGTCATCAAGGCCGGCGCCGCGACCGAGGTGGAGCTCAAGGAGCGCAAGCACCGCATCGAGGACGCCGTTCGCAACGCGAAGGCGGCCGTCGAAGAGGGCATCGTCGCCGGTGGCGGCGTGGCCCTGCTGCAGGCCTCCTCGGTCTTCGACAAGCTCGAGCTCACCGGCGACGAGGCGACCGGCGCCAACGCCGTCAAGCTCGCGCTGGAGGCCCCGCTCAAGCAGATCGCCGTCAACGGTGGTCTCGAGGGTGGCGTCGTCGTGGAGAAGGTCCGCAACCTGCAGATCGGTTGGGGCCTGAACGCCGCGACCGGCGAGTACGTCGACATGATCGCGTCGGGCATCATCGACCCGGCGAAGGTCACCCGCTCTGCCCTGCAGAACGCGGCGTCGATCGCGGCCCTCTTCCTCACCACCGAGGCCGTCATCGCCGACAAGCCCGAGAAGGCCGGCGCCGCTGGCGGCGGCGGCATGCCGGGCGGCGACATGGACTTCTGATCCGCCCCCGGGCTCCGGCCCGAAGGTAGATCGGCTGTTCGCATCACGTACCGAGGGCGGTACCCCCTCCTGACGGAGGGGGTACCGCCCTCGGGCGTTTGCGCGGCCCTAGAAGCCGGTGGTGTCAATGTCGAAGCCGAACGGCTCCGGGACGTGCAGGGGCTGGCCGAAGGAGACCGTCGTACGGGAGCGGTATCCGTGCGGGGAGGGGTCCCAGAAGCAGGTGATCTCCGAGTCCTGCATGTCGACGACCAGGTAGACGGGGACGAGCAGGCCGTACACGTCCAGCTTTTCGTTCCAGTCGGCGTCTCTCGTGGACACCGAGGTGAACTCGGCTACTAGGGACAGAGCCGCACCGTCCGCGTGTCGGCCCTCCCCCTCGAAGGCCGCCTCATCCGCAACGAACAGGTCTGGCCCGTAGGCGCGCTCGGAGGCCGAGAACCGGAAGAGGAAGGGTGAGGTGTCCGCACCGTGTCCTTCGGGGGCGTGGGCCTCGATCTGCTTCCGGAGCGCACGCATGGGCCGGTAGTAGCGCAGCTTGGAAAACGGCGACACGACGATCTTCCCCCGGATGAGCTCGGCCTTGAAGCCGTCTGGCGTGTTCATCTCCGCAACCGTCTGCAGGAGCTCCTCGAATGTCGGCGGCCCCGACAGCGTCTCTATGGGTGTGGCCCGCTCGGTCATGATCGTCACCGTCATCCTCCGGATGGCGTGCTGTGCCCCTGAATGTGTGCCTCGTCCCAGGCTAGCGGCGGGCAGACCGCCGTGCCCGGCCTATGGGACGGACCGCCCCAGCCCCCCGACCTTTGGTTGACTGCAGACATGACTGATGTGTTCGTCAAGATCTGCGGGCTCAGGACCGCGCACGACGTCGAGGTCGCCGTGGCGGCCGGGACCGATGCCGTCGGCTTCGTGTTCGCGCCCGGCAGCCCGCGTACCGTCGATGCCGAGACGGCACGGGAACTCGCCGGGCACGTACCGGACGGGGTGCTCACCGTAGGGGTGTTCCGGGGGCAGTCCGTGGCGGAGGTGCGCCGGTTCACCGAGGAGAGCGGCGTACGGGGCGTGCAGCTGCACGGCGAGGAGGGCCCGGAGGACTTCGCGGCGCTGCGCGCCGAGGGCCGCACCCTGCTGCGGGCCACGGCGCGGCCCGTGGAGCGCTGCGGGGAGTACGGCGAGGACCTGCTGCTCCTCGACGCCCCGGACCCCGGCTCCGGCAAGCCGTGGAACTGGGGCTCGGCGGAGTTCTCCGCCCCCGCGGGCCGCTGGCTGCTGGCGGGCGGGCTGACGCCGGCGAACGTCGGGGAGGCCCTCACGGTCACCGGCGCCTGGGGTGTCGACGTCTCCAGCGGCGTGGAGAGCGAGCGCGGGGTGAAGTCCCCGGACCTCATCCGCGCCTTCATCACGGCGGCCCGGAGTGCGGGGTCCCGCCGGGTCTGAGGGTCGGGGCTGGGTGTCTTCAGCCGTCCGGCGCGTGAGGCGCGGAGTTCGAGGGGGGTCCGGGCGCAGCCCGGACCCCTTCCAGCCCGTCCGGCGTGTGAGGACCGGGTCAGGGCAGAGCCCTGGGAACGGGCGAAGGGCGGGTAGGGGACTCCGCCCCGCAGGGTCCAGCCACCCGCGGCAGACCGCCACGGCCCGCTAGATCTACGCCGAGGAGGAGCGGGCCAGGGTCGCGCCGGACCTCGGCCGGTACCCGCACACCGTCCTCTTCACCCTCAAGGACGAGCACTGCGACGGCCTCGGGACGGACCGGGGGCCGGCTGCCTGCCCGCGGGCACCTTCTCGTACCCGGGCGCCACCGCCGTCACGACAGAGGACCTAGGCCAGCGAGTCGATCCAGCGCTCCAGGCGACGCCCTTCCGAGGCCATCATCTCCGGGTCGCGGAAGGTGTTCGTGAGCAGCGAGATGCCCTGGTACGAGGCGATCAGGGCGACCGCGAGTTCGCGTGCGTCGCTGGTCCGGCCCAAGGCGAGGAACTGCTGCTCGGCCCAGTCGAGCAGCACCCGCATGACCTTGGCGAGGGTCTGGTCGAGGCCGTCGTCGCGCTTGTCGAGCTCGGAGGCGAGGGACCCGGTGGGGCAGCCGTAGCGGGCGGTGAGCTCGCGCTGGTCGACCCAGCCGGCGAGGAGGGCCTTCAGCCGGTCCTGGGGGGTGGGGAGTTCGTCGAGGGCGCTGATGATGCCCGCGAGGGTCTGGGCGTGGGCGTCGATGGCCGCCTCGACCAGCTGGTCCTTGGTCTTGAAGTAGTAGTAGACGTTGCCGAGCGGGACGTCGGCCGCGCGCGCGATGTCGGCGATCGTCGTCTTCTCCATGCCCTGTTCGTGCAGGACCTGGGCCGCGGCCGCGGCGAGGCGCTCGCGTTTGCCCCCGCGCTTCGTACCTGAGTAAGTCACCTGACTAAGTGTAGACGGGCGCCGCCCTGGAGGGCTATGGTCGTCCCAGGAGTTAGTCAGTCGGCTAACTCACTTCGCGGGTGGGAGCTGGGAGCCTTTCATGATCGTCATCACGGGTGCGACCGGAAACGTCGGCAGCGAGCTGGTACGGATCCTCGCGGCGGCGGGGGAACGGGTCACCGCCGTCTCCCGCCGGGCGCCGGAGGGCGCCCTGCCCGAGGGGGTCCGCCATCATCGGGCCGATCTCGCCGAGCCGCAGAGCCTGCGGCCCGCCCTCGCCGGGGCCCGGGCCCTGTTCCTGCTCGTCGCCGGTGAGGAGCCGCAGGGGGTCCTCGGCCTGGCCGCGGAGGCCGGCGTACGCCGGGTCGTACTGCTGTCCTCGCAGGGCGTCGGCACCCGGCCCGAGCAGTACCGGCACCCCGCCGACTTCGAGGAGGCCGTCCACCGGTCCGGCCTGGAGTGGACGGTCCTGCGCTCGGGCGGGCTCGACTCCAACGCCTTCGCCTGGGCCGAGTCGATCCGTACGCACCGCACGGCGGCCGCGCCCTTCGGGGACGTCGGGCTGCCGACGGTCGACCCGGCGGACGTGGCCGAGGTCGCGGCGGCCGTACTGCGGGGCTCCGGGCACGCGGGCCACACGTACGACCTGACCGGCCCGGCGCCGGTCACCCCGCGCGAGCGGGCCGAGGCGCTCGCGGGGGCGATCGGCGAGCCGGTGCGGTTCGTGGAGCAGAGCCCCGAGGAGGCCCGGGCGCAGATGCTGACCTTCATGCCCGAGCCGGCGGTGGAGGGCACGCTGTCGATCCTGGGCGCGCCGGTCGCCGCCGAACGGGCCGTCAGCCCGGCCGTCGAGCGGATCCTCGGGAGGTCCCCGCGCCCCTTCGCCGCCTGGGCGGACCGCTCGGCGGCGGCCTTCCGCTGACCGGCCCCGGCCCCTTCCCCTTCCCCCTCTTTCTCGTCCCCTCTTTCTCGTTCCCAACTCCCAGGAGCAGCAGCCATGCCCGTACAGCCCGTACTCGATTCGACGATCCACTACCGGGAGGCCGGTGTGCGTACCGGTGTGCCCGTGGTCTTCCTGCACGGGAACCCGACCTCCTCCCACCTCTGGCGGGAGGTCCTCCCCGCCGTCGGCGGCCCGGCCCGGCTGCTCGCGCCGGACCTGATCGGGATGGGGGACTCGGGCAAGCCCGACGTCGGCTACACCTTCGCCGATCAAGCCCGCTACCTCGACGCCTGGTTCGACGCGCTCGGCCTAGACGAGGCGGTGCTGGTCGGGCACGACTGGGGAGGCGCGCTCGCCTTCGACCGGGCTGCCCGGCATCCGGGGCGGGTGCGCGGGATCGCGTTCACCGAAACCATCGTCAAGCCGATGAGCTGGGAGGAGTTCCCGGAGGGCGGCCGCGAGCTGTTCCGGGCGATCAAGACGCCCGGGGTGGGTGAGGCGATGATCCTCGACGAGAACGCCTTCATCGAGCAGGCGCTGCCCGGAACCTTCGGCCCGGGCGCCCTGGAGGTCTACCGGGCGCCGTACCCGACGAGGGAGAGCCGGCGCCCGCTGCTCCAGTGGGCCCGGTCGATGCCGCTGGGCGGGGAGCCCGCCGAGGTGGTGGCCCGCGTGGCGGCGTACGGGGAGTGGCTCGCGGCGAGCCCGGACGTGCCCAAGCTGCTGCTGACCTTCGCCCAGGGGCCCGGGGCGATGACGGGACCGGAGACCGTCGACTGGTGCGTGGCGAACATGGCCGCCCTGGAACTGGCCCGGCACGACGACGTGCTCGCCGGGCACCACACCCCGGAGGACCACCCGCTGCTGGTCGCGGCGGCGGTACGGGACTGGGCGGGGCGGCACGGGCTGTGGGGGTGAGCCCGGTCGCCGAGACGGGGCGAAGGGCGGGCGGCTCGGGTCTTCCGTCCCCCCGGCGGCGGACGTAGGTCCCTGTCGGTGGGCCTTCCGCCCCGGGGAGACTTCGAAACATGGACACTCTGGATTCGGTGATCGTCAACGTCAACGATCACCTCTGGACCTACCTGCTGATTCCGCTGGTGGTCGGTGCGGGCCTGTACTTCACGGTCCGCTCCCGGGGTGTGCAGCTGCGCCTGCTTCCCGAGATGTTCCGGGTGGTGAAGGAGAAGACCCCGCCGCGCGCCGACGGCCGCAAGCAGGTCTCGTCCTTCGGCGCCTTCACGATCTCGGCCGCCGCGCGCGTGGGTACGGGCAACATCGCCGGTGTCGCCGCCGCCATCACCCTGGGCGGCGCGGGCGCCGTCTTCTGGATGTGGATGATGGCGCTGATCGGCGCGGCCTCCGCCTTCGTGGAATCGGCCCTCGCCCAGCTCTACAAGGTGCGGAACTCCAGCGGCGCCTACCGGGGCGGCCCCGCCTACTACATGCAGCGGGCGCTCGGTAAACGCTGGCTCGGGGTGCTCTTCGCGGTGACGATCACCGTCACCTTCGGCTTCGTCTTCAACGCCGTGCAGGCCAACACCATCACCGCCGTCGCCGCCGGGTCGCTGGCCGACGCGGACGGATCGAACTGGTTCTGCCCCTCGCTGGGCGTGCTGCTGGCCGCCCTGCTGGGCCTGGCCGTCTTCGGCGGGGTCAAGCGGATCTCGTCCATCACCACGGTCCTGGTGCCGGTGATGGCGATCGTCTACCTGCTGCTCGGCGCGGCGGTGGTCCTCCTCAACATCACCGAGTTCCCCCGGGTCATCGCGGACATCGTCGGTGGCGCCTTCGGCTTCCGCGAGCTGGCGGCGGGCGGTATCGGCGCGGCCATCCAGCAGGGCATCCGGCGCGGCATGTTCTCCAACGAGGCGGGCCTGGGCTCGGCCCCGAACGCGGGCGCGGCCGCCGAGGTCTCGCACCCGGTCAAGCAGGGCCTCGTACAGTCCCTCGGCGTCTTCTTCGACACCCTCCTGGTGTGCACGATGACGGCCTTCATCGTCCTCGTCACCAACCCGGAGCTGTCGGGCCGCCAGGGCGCCGACCTGACGCAGACGGCGCTGAGCGACACGCTGGGCGGCTGGGCCGGCCACCTGCTGACCGTGGTGGTCTTCATGCTCGCCTTCAGCAGCATGATCGGGAACTACTACTACGGCGAGACCAACATCCAGTTCATCACCCGCAAGCGGTGGGTCCTGCCGGGATACCGGGTGCTGGTCCTGTCGGCGGTCGTGCTCGGTTCGCTCGGCTCGGTGTCGGTCGTCTGGAACCTGGCGGACGTGTTCATGGGCCTCATGGCTCTGATCAACCTCGCCGCGATCATCCCGCTGTCGGCCATCGCCTTCCGCCTCCTGGACGACTACCTCGCCCAGCGCCGGGCGGGCCTGGAGCCGGTCTTCACCCGGGACCGCATGCCGGACCTGAAGGGCGTCCAGTGCTGGGACCCGGTCCGCACGACGGTCCCGTCGGCGCAGGCCCCGGAACGGGTGTAGCGGGCTGTCGGAGTGGGTCTCTACCAGACGCTCGGCATCCACATCGCCCCACTGGACAAGCTCTACGTGCCTGACCTGGTCGTCGTTCCGTCCGTTCTGGTCAGGGGTGTGGAAGCCGAGGTCTCTGACCCGGTCGACGCGGCCGAGGCGCTGCTCGTCGTGGAGATCACCTCCCGGAGCAATGCCGATGACGACCGGAAGAAGAAGCTCTGGGCCTACGCCCACGCCCCCGTGCCGGTCTACCTCCTCATCGACCGCTTCGACGAGCACGGCCCCACGGCCACCCTGTTCACCGAACCGCAGAACGGCGCGTACAAACACGCCGTCCGGGTGGCCTTCGGTGACGCGCTGCGGCTCCCCGAGCCCTTCGCGCTGACGCTCGACACGGGGAGCTTCCCGCACTGATCCGGGGCTAGGGCGTCTCTTTCGGATCTTGCCGGTCAGGCCCCCGGCGGCGGCGGAGCGGGCCCGCCCCACCGCCGCCCGGCGGGCGGTCTAGAAGCGCTGCACGAACTCGCACGTGCCCGGGACCACGGCGTCGAGGATGGCAGAGTCGGCCAGCAGCATGTCGAAGTCGCCGGCGTTCTCACCGCAGTTGATGCGATCGAATCCGCCGTTGCGGCTGAGGACGGTGTCGTTGCCGCCTCGCCCGTTGAAGGTGAGGGTGCTGCCGGGCGAGGCGTTCCAGCCGTCCGAGTCGGTCAGCCGGTCGGCACCGCTGCCGCCGACGAGGATGTCGTCCCCCTCCCCGCCGACGAGGTCGCTCGGGATCGCGGTGTTGTTGGTGGCCACGTCGTCGCGGTCGCCCATCGACGCCTGGATACGGGTCACCCCGCCCGCCGAACCGCAGCGGACGGTGTTGGGGTTGCCGAACTGGACACAGCCGGGGCCGGGGGTCAGGGGGTTCACGGCGTCGCTCACCGTAAGGAATCCGCTGCTGACGCTGAAGGTTACGTTGTTCGACTCTCCGGGCAGGGCGGCGAAGTTGATCTGGCTTCCGCTGCGCATCACGAACGCGGGGGCGGCGGACGCGGGGCCGGCGAAGGCCAGCGTCAGCGTGAGGGCGGCCAGGGCGGGGGCGGCGATGCGTGCCGTGCGGAGGATGTTCATGGGTGCTGTCCTTCGGTTGCCGAACGCGGACCGGGTCGAGGGCCCGTCGGTCCTGAGCGCTACCCAGAGCAACCGTCAGTTTCATATTATCTACCCATAGTTACCTCGTCTGCCGTACACAAGCCCCCGTCCGGCCCCCGCCGAGCGGGCTAAGCCGCTTCTTTCGGATCACCTGGCTGACCAGATGCGGATGGCGGCGAGGTGGAGTCCGGCGAGGTAGATGGTGGCGGTCTTGTTGGCGGCCTGCTCGGAGGGCTGTGGAGTCACCGCCCGGATCCCGCGCCGACGCAGGTGGGAGCGGATCGCGCGGGACGAGTAGGCCTTGTCGGCCAGCACCACGTCCGGTGCCACTCTCGGTCTGCCGACCGGCCGCGGAACTCGTAATCGGGCCATGATCTGTGGGAACGCGGTACTTGAACGCGATCGCGTCGATCACCTGCCGGTGATCACGCCACCGCCCACCCCGTTTCGGTGTCCGCTCCGGCATTAACGGCTCGATCCGCGCCCACTGCGCGGCAGTCAACGACACACGTCAACCAGCGATCAGATGATCCGAAGGAAACGCCCTAGACCGCCGGGCCCGAGACGGCGACCGGGCCGTCCTTCTCCACCGAGTCCACGACCGCCGTCGCCCGCAACGCCTCGACCTGGTCGGGGGAGAGGCGGGCGCTGAAGCCGTTGATGGCGTGGCGGTAGACGTGGACCGGGGTGATCCCGTAGGCGTCCGCGACGGCGGCCGGGTCGAGGCCGCGGTGCACGGTGACGATGTACGTCGGCCACTCGGCCGGGGCCGTACGGGACGCGGGAGTCGCGGGGACGGTGGAGGGGGAGGGGGCGGCGGCGTGCGCGGGCAGGGCGGCCGCGGCCGCCAGGGCGAGGGCGGCGAGGGTGGTCGGCAGGGTCCAGCTCGTACGGGTACGCATGACGGCGAGGCCACCACGTACGGCCGGTCCGGTCAACGACCTTCGGCGGCGCGCCGGTCGCGGGCGGGGGGCGAACAGCGGGAACCGTGAGTGCGCCCCTCGCCGGATGCGCGCGCGGTGCCTTCCGTACGGGTGAACCTGCCGGCCCGCGCCGCACGGGCGCGAGGTCGGCCGCGCAGGCGGGGAGGGCCGGGAGACCAGCGGACGGAATCCTTTCTTCAGTCGGTACGAGAATCAGCCCGCGCGGGCCCGGCACGCGTCCGTACGGGCGCGCCCGCCCGGTCAAGGCACGCGGCCGGCCAGCCGATGAACGGGAGGGCCGCACTCCGGGACGGGTTCCGCATGGGTGTTCCCGCCGAACGGAGGGCGGCTTCCGCATGCCGCCCTCCACCGTTCGGGAGTCCCTCGATGTCCATGCGCCTGCTCGCCCGCGCCGCCACCGCCGCCCTGCTCGCCGTCACCCCCGTGGCCGTCGGTTCCGCGTCCGCCGACGCCGCGCCCGAGCCCACCCCGGTGCCGCTGACCGTCTCGGCCAACGCCATCCCCGGCCAGTACATCGTGACCCTGGAGCCCGGCTACGACCCGGCCAAGGTGGCGGAGCGGCTGAACCTCAAGCCGAAGTTCCTCTACACCAGGGCCATGAACGGCTTCGCCGTCCCCATGACCAAGCTCCAGCTGGAGATCGCCCGCGTCAGCCTGGGCGTGAAGTCGGTGGAGGCGGACGCGAAGGTCTCGGCGCCGTCGAGGGCGGCGACGACGGCCACCGCCCTGCGCGGGCCGTCCGCCTCCTGGGGCCTGGACCGGATCGACCAGAAGAACCTGCCGCTCGACAACACCTTCACCACCCAGGGCAACGGCGCCGGGGTGACCGCGTACGTCCTCGACACGGGCATCGACTACAAGCACGACGAGTTCGGCGAGCGGGCCTCCTTCGGCTTCGACGCGATCAACGACGGCCGCAACGGCCAGGACTGCAACGGCCACGGCACGCACGTGGCGGGCACGGTCGCCGGCAAGACGTACGGGGTGGCGCGCAAGGCGAACGTGGTCAGCGTCCGCGTCCTGAACTGCGAGGGCACGGGCGACTTCTCCGGGATCATCGCGGGCCTGGACTGGGTGGCCAAGAACGCCAAGCAGCCCGCCGTCCTCAACGGCTCCCTGGGCGGCGACAAGTCCCAGGTGCTGAACGAGGCTGCGGACGCCGTGACGGACGCGGGCGTCCTGCCGGTCTTCGCGGCGGGCAACTCCTCGAAGGACGCCTGCCTGGTCTCGCCCGCGTCGGCGGGGAAGGTGCTCACGGTCGCGGCGAGCAACCGGTGGGACGAGGAGACCAGCTTCTCCAACTACGGTACGTGCGTGAGCCTGTACGCGCCCGGAGAGGCGGTCGTCTCCGCCAAGCTGGGCGGCGGCAGCAGGGCCGAGAGCGGCACGTCCATGGCCGCACCGCACGTCACCGGCGTGGCCGTCCTCTACAAGCAGGCGAACCCGTCCGCGACGCCGCAGGACATCGTCGAGTACCTGCGGGACGAGTCCACGAAGGACGTCCTGAAGAGCATCAGCAAGGGCACCCCGAACGAGCTGCTGTTCACCAACGGCCTCTGACGGCGGACACGACCACGTGGCGCTCACGCAGCGGCGCGGTTCCACCGAATCCGCGACCACGGCAGGGCCGGCTCGCTCCGGTCGGTCACCTCGCGCGGGGCGAGGTCCGCGATCGGAGCGGCCTCGCGGTGCCTCGCGTAGACGGTGTCCGACGTAGCGGTGGCCGGTGTCCGGGGCGATGAAGAGGACCGTGCGGTGGGGTGAGCGCTCGCGCTCGTGCCGCGCCGCGAGGTAGCAGGCGCCGGTCGACAGGCCGGCTAACACCGCGTGCCGGCGCAGCAGGTCGACACGGCCGGCGAGGGCGGTTGGGCCGCCTTCGCGGGACTGGCGGCGTACGGTTTCGCCCCGTTGAGCCTCGTGCTGCCCGTGCACCCGGGCGTGGTCGTGGCCGCCCACGCCGTCGCCGGGATCGGGATCGGGATCGAGCTCTTCAACGTGCCCTGGTTCACCGCCACCCAGCGCGAAGTCGCCCCGGACCGGCTGGCCCGGGTCTCCTCGCTGGACTTCCTCGTACCGGCGGCGGCCCTGGTACCGACGGCCCGCCACTTCTCGCGGAGCGCGCCGAACTCGGCGCGATAGCCTTTCGATCATGGGGGACTGGGAGGTGCGGCCGGCTCTGGTGGCGGACGTCGAGGCAGTGGCCGAGTTGAGGGCCGTGGTGCTGCGGGCGGATCTGGAGCGGCTCGGACGGTACGACGAGCAGCGGGTGCGGCAGCGGCTGCGGGACGGGTTCGAGCCGGCGCACACCTGGGTGATCGAGGTGGACGGTACGTTCGCCGGCTGCGTGTCGCTGAGACCGGCCGAGGACGCCCACTGGCTGGAGCACTTCTACCTGGCCCCACAGGTGCAGGGCAGGGGCATCGGTGCGGCCGTGCTGCGCGGACTGCTGGAGCAGCGCGACCGCAACGGCACCCGGGTCCGGCTGAACGTGCTCCAGGGCAGTGCGGCCCGGGGGCTGTACGAGCGGCACGGGTTCCGACTCGAGGCCGAGGATCCGGTGGACGTGTTCATGGTGCGCGAGCCCCGTCGCCGCTGACCTGGTCGGGACGGGCCCCCGGGTGGCCGCCCTGCGGTCGGGTGACCCGGATCCGGTTCGCGGTCTTCCCACTGCCGAACCCCGGCCCGAGGTGCGGAGCGGGGTCCCGTCGCCGACCCCTGTACGGCGACGGGACCCCGCTCCCCCTCCCCGGCTAGGGGATGGGCTTCTGGTAGGACCGGTCCCGGTCGGAGTCGTAGACCTGGGTGCCCCGGGCGTCGTAGCCGCGGATCCGCGGAGCCTGCGTGACGGCGCGCTCCAGGATCCCGGTGGCGGCGAAGTGGCCGTGGTCGAGCGCGGCTTCGACGGTCGTGCCGCCATAGGTGACGGTGACCCGGGTGACGGCGGGGGTGACCGTGCCGATGCTGCCCCAGCGGAAGGGGAGCTGCCACGCGCCCTCCCGGCGCAGCCGCTGGAGGTACAGCTTGCCCCCGTTGTCGTCGGGGGCGACGGCCCCGGCGGTGGGGTCGGAGCTCCCCCCGGAGGAGGTGCTGATGCCGCTCGCCCGGCCGTCCTTGATGCTGCAGATGATCCGGACGGCCTCCGGGGCGTCCTTCACGGCGACGATGTACTGGCCGTTGCCCGGGGAGTTGTCGTTGCCCGTACTGCGGTGCGCGAGCAGGATCCGGTACTCGGCGGCCTGCCCCAGGCCGCCCCGGGGGGAGCCGGTGGGGTGGGCCCGGTCGAAGTCGAGGCACTGCTCCAGCCCGGCGGCCGCGGCCGCGTAGGTGATGCCGTCGGCGAGCTGCTCGCGGGTCTCCGGCGGAGTCGGCCCGGGGGCCGGCGCGGGCGTCCGCGCGGCCTCGCTCGGTGACGGGTCGTCCGTGACGACCACCCGGCTCGCCGGTCCGGCGCCGTCGTCCGCGCCGCCGCCACCGCTCCCGGTGAACGCGATCGCCGTGGCCGGTACGACGGCCAGCGCGACCAGGGCCGCCCCCGCCACCGCCAGCCGGCGCCGCAGCAGCTCCGCGCGGCCCTGCCGCACGATCGCCTGGTACGGCACGGCCCCGGGCCGCACCCCCGCCACGCCCTGCGCCATCCGCACCCGCAGGTCGGACTCGAAGCCGCGCTGCCCGGCGGTCCCGTCGCCCCCGGCGCCCCGCTCGACGTCCAACCCGCCGTCCTGCTCCCCGTACTGCCGCCCGTTCACCGGAGCGCCCCCTGATCCGTCTCGTTCTTTTCGCTTCTCGTGTCGTACTCCGCCGTGACCTGCTCCAGCCCGGGCCACGCGCGGAGTTTCGCCAGCGCCTTGGACGCCTGGCTCTTGACGGTGCCGGGGGAGCAGCCCAGTACGTCGGCGGTCTCGGCCTCCGAGAGGTCCTCCCAGTACCGCATGACCACCACCGCCCGCTGCCGGGCGGGCAGTTGAGCGAGCGCCGCCATGAGCGCGCTGCGCTCATCGGCCCGGGCCACGGCGTTCTCGCGCACCGAGGTGTCCGGTACCGAGCCCGTCAGCCGCTCCGCGACCCGCCGCTTGCGGAAGCGGTCGTGGTTGCAACTGACCAGCATCCGGCGGACGTACGCCTCCGGACTGTCGCTGCGCGCCACCCGCCGCCAGGACCGGTACGCCTTCGCGAGCGCGGTCTGGGTCACGTCCTCCGCATCGTGCGGATCGCCCGTGAGCAGGTATGCGGTCCGCACCAGAGTGGTCCACCGCGCGGCGACGAAGGCCTGGAAGTGCGCTTCATGCTCGGCGTTCATCTCAACCCCCTCCTTCGCCCCCTTGACCACCACCCGCCCGCATTCGGTTGCCCGGCAGCACCAGGAAATCTGCCGGGGGCGGATCATGGTGATGGCAGAGTGTGTCCGTGAGTTACAGCATCTTCCTGCTCCGGTTCGCGGACGGAGAGGTCGTCGCGCTGGACACCGAACGGTTCCGGCAGGTGACGGCGCCGTGCGTGACGGCGACACACTTCGCCCGCGGCGCGATGTTCGGCGTGCTCGCCCGGCTGGCGGCAGCCCTCGGGGCTGCCATCGTCCCGCAGGCCGGTGACACGCTGATCTTCCAAGAGGAGGAGAGCCGCCACCTTCCCTCGGAGCTTCAGGGGAACGCGGTGGTCATCGTTCCCACGGCGGACGCGCTGCAGGCGGCGTTCGACGCGCGCTGAGCGTTTCCGCCCCCTCGGCTAGTGGAGGGTGGCCACGAAGGTGGACCAGGCGGGGGCGCCGAAGGTGAGGTGGGGGCCTTCGGGGTCCTTGGAGTCGCGGACGGGGACGATGCCGGGGTGGCCGTCGGCGACTTCCAGGCAGTCGCCGCCGTCGCCCGCGCTGTGGGTGGACTTGCGCCAGGTCGCCATCTCCAGGCAGTCGCCGCCGTCGCCGCCGCTGTAGCTGGATTTGTGCCACGTGGCAGTCGAGATGTCGTATTCAGGCCTGCTCGTCATGTGCGTAATCCTCCGCCACAGATTCGATCAAGGCCAGTGATTCACGTGGTGCCAGCGCGCTGGCGGTGAGGAGATCGTAGGTCAGGAAATGGCGTGCCAACGTGGCTGGATCGTCTACCAGCAGCCCTGTTGTGTGGCCGGCGAGATAGGCGAGCGGGGGTGCGTCGTCGAACGACATCAACTTGAGGGGGCCGTCCAGGGTTGGATGAGCACCCGCACTGAACGGCAGCACCTGGACGATGATCCGGTGGGCCCTGATCAGGTCCGCGAGATGCCGCGACGCCTCGGCCATCACCGACCGGCTCCCGATGACCCGACGGAGTACCGCCTCGTCGAGCACGCACCACAACAACGGGGTTGTTGGATCTGCGAGCAGCGCCGCGCGGACCAAGCGGGCTTCGACCAGGGCGTCGATGGCCGCCTCCGTGGCCGTCGGCTGGTACGCGCGGAAGACGGCTCGGGCGTAGGCCTCCGTCTGGAGCAGGCCCGGGATCAGCAGGGGCGCGTACTCGCGGATGGCCTTCGCCAGGCCCTCGGCCTCGGCGGCCTCCGTGAAGTGGTCGGGGTACTTGAACTTCGTCACGGCTTGGCAGTTGCGGGTGAAGAAGTCGTCCGTCCCGAGGATCTTGTCCATCTCGCGGCCGAGTTCCACCGTCATCCGGCGTGTGCCCGCTTCGAGTTGGCCGATGAAGGAGCCGCTGACGAAGAGGGGCTCGCCGAGTTTGTCCTGACTGAGGCCGGCCCTTTTGCGGGCGACGCGCAGTTCGGCGCCGAGCATGGTGCGGGGTGAGGAGAACGGGTCTACGTCCCCGGAATCTGGCATGGCAACTCCCCTTCCAACAGGTTTGGTTGTTGGAGCCTGGCCCCTTGAAGGCTAGCCAGCCCGTCGCCACTCTGAGTGCTGAACTCGACTACTCAGAGCGAAAGGTGACATGGCAAATGGCGCTCACACCGAAGGAGCGGATGCTGGCGGCCGAGGAGGCCGTGGGGCAGTTGAAGGCCGCGCTGACGGACGTAGGGGTGGTGTTCCCCTCGCTCGGGGTGGACGGGGTGTCGGCGGCGGGGTCGTACGGGCTGCCGCTGGTCGATCTGGGGCGCTGCAACCTGGACACCGCGCTCCGGCTGGCCGCCGTACTGCACGAGCGGGCTCATCCCTGAGGGGCGGTCGAGCCCGGGGAGCTCGCGCAGCGGGATCGACCCGGCTCACCGAGGCCGTCCGCCGCCTCGCCGCCGCCCACCGGGCCCTGTCGGCGGGTGCCGCCGGGATCCACACCCCGGCGCCGGTGGCCTGAGCGCCGTTGGGCCGTGGCGGTCGTCGTCCCCGGCCGTTCGGGGGAAACGCGGACGTGGTCCGCCCCTTCTGGAGCCCGGCGTGGGCATCGTCGACGAAACGAAAGAGGGACGCGATGCCGCTCTATTTGTCGAGGTTCAGCTACACGCCGGAGACCTGGGCGAGGCTGATGGCCCACCCCGAGGACCGGGCACAGGCCGCCCGGTCGTACATCGAGTCCGTCGGCGGGAAGCTGCACGGCTTCTGGTACGCCTTCGGCGCGCACGACGGCTACAACCTCTGGGAGGCTCCGGACGACGTGTCCATGGCCGCGGTCGCCCTGGCGATCAGCGGAGGCGGGGCGCTCAGCTCGTTCGAGACGACCGTTCTCCTGAGCGTCGATGACACGCTGGACGCCCTGCGGAAGGCCGAGCAGATCCGGTACCGGCCGCCGGGTGCGTCCGGTACCGCGTGAACCCGGCGATGGAAGACCTCTAGACCTTCACGGCAGCGAGGCGCGTGCCGCAGAGTGCGGTGAGGTCTTCCGGGTCCGAGGTGAGGACGGTGACCGGGCCGGGCGCCGCGAGTGCGGTGGCGGCGAGCATCGCGTCGATGGCGTACTTGTGCCCGTGCAGGCCGGCCTCACGGAGCAGGGTCGTGGCGGCGTGGGCGATCTCCTCGGTGACGGGCTCGACCACTACGCGGGACAGTGCCCACATGAGGGCGGGCATGTTGATCTTCGGGTGGACCACCTCGACGAGGGTGGCCGTACTGGTGATGACGCGCATGTCGTCCGCGAGGGCGAGGGCGAGCCAGCGGGTGATCGTGCGGTCCCGCAGTACGGCCTTCGAGAGTCCCTCGCTGTCCAGCACGAGGGTGCCTCCGGGCTTGCTGGGCTTCAGCGTCATGCGACGTCCTTCTGCTGGGTGTCGCCGGCGGACTGCCCTCCGTGGGCGCGGCGGAATTCCTCCCGGGTCGCGTCGATCTCCTCCGCGGTGATCGGTCCGTGCTCCGCCTCCGCGACGGCGACGAGCTCCGCCAGGTTGTCCCGTTCGATCTGGCGGGCCACGGCGGCGGTGACGTAGGCGGAGAGGCCGGAAGGGCCGCTGCGGGCGCGAGCGGCCTCGGCGATGTCGCGGGGCATGGAGATGGAGTACTTCTGGGTGGGCTCGCTCATGCCACCCATGCTACTTCCGATGCTACCGCCGCGTTCGGCGTGTGGGGCGTGGAGGTACATGTGCATAGGCTTTCGGCATATGCATGCCCGTGGATGACTTTTCGTGCGGGTTCGCTCGATGGGGTGGTGGGCCCGCCCTCAGTCCGTGCTCAGGCGGGCGTGGAGGTGTTCGTCGTGCCAGCCGTCCGCGTGGAGGAGAGCGCCGCGCATGGTGCCCTCCAGGGGGTAGCCGGCTTTCTGGGCGACGCGGCAGGAGGCCGGGTTGGCCACGGAGTGCGTGATGCGCAGCCGGTGCAGGCCGAGGTCGTCGAAGGCCCAGCGGGTCAGGACGGACAGGCCTTCGGCGGTGGCTCCGGTGCCGCGGGCGGTCGGGAGGAGCCAGTACACGAACTCGCCGCTGCCGCCGCGCAGGTCGAGGTCGGCAAGGCCGATCAGGCCGACCGCGGAGCCTCCGGCCGCGGGGGCCAGGGCCCAGACCGCCGAGCGTTCGGTGTGCCAGCGCTCGCGCCAGCGGGCGATGCGGGTGACGGCCCGGGCCTCGGTGAGGGGGTCCGGGCGGTTCCAGTGGCGGATGTCCGGGTCGGCGTACGCGGCCACGAGCGCGGGGGCGTCGTAGGACTCCCAGGGGCGCAGGCGCATCCCGCAGGGGAGGGCGTACGAGGGCTGGGCGAGGGCGGCCATCCGGCCCGACGGGACCACGGGCGGTATCGGGGCGGTCGGCGGGATGATCGGCACGGCGGGCGGTGAGTCGGTCATGCCGTCATCATCGGCCCGGGCCGTGGTGCCGCCATCGGGGGCCGGTCGCTTCAGCGGCCGTAACAACTGGCGGACATCTCGTCACGGTATGCGACATTTCATCCCTTTCTTCCTAGTCTCACGTCCCGGTACCGAGCGAATGGACGATGAGATGAGACGACGGCTTTTGGCGATCACCGCGGCCGGTGTGGCCGCGATCCTCGCGCTGGGCGGCGGGACGGCCGCGACGGCGACCGAGGCCGCGGGTACGAACCCGGACGGCGGCAAGGGCGGCAAGGGCCTGTGTGCGCCGGGCGTGCCGGTCGGTCCGGAAGGGGAGAAGTTCTACGATCCGCCGTCGCCGCTGCCCGAGGGGGAGCACGGTGACCTGATCTGGGCCCGCCGAGTCGACGCCCCCGACGGTGCGCGCGCCTGCCGGATCCTGTACCTCTCGACCCTGCAGAACGGCACCCGCGTCGCCGTCTCGGGCATCGTGGCCTGGCCCGACGCCCCCGCGCCGCGAAGCGGCCGCAACGTCGTGGCCTGGGCGCACGGGACCGTGGGCGGACCGCGCCAGTGCGCGCCCTCCGCGGCGGCGAACCCGGCGACCGACCTCGTCGGCTACTACACCTACGACAGCCCGTGGGGCATCGACGTCGGCGTGCCGGCGCTGACGCAGTTCCTCGACTCCGGGGACGTCGTGGTCGGTACGGACTACCAGGGCCTGGGGACCCCCGGCGTGCACCAGTACACGGTCGCCGTGACCGAGACGAACAACGTCCTGGACTCGGTGCGGGCGGCCCGCCAGATCACGGACACGCATGCGAACGGCAAGGCGGCCGTGCTGGGCTGGTCGCAGGGCGGCGGTGCGGCGGCGTTCATCGCCCAGAACTACAAGGCGTACACCCCGGAGACCCAGCTCGTCGGCATCGCGGCGCTGGCGCCCGCCGCCAACCTGGGACCGGACTTCCGCGGCCTGGTGCTGCCCGGCCCGACGTCCGCCACCTCGCCCTCCCACAACGCGGCGCTGCGCATCAACGTCTACCGGGGCTTCCTCGCGGCCTACCCCGAGCTGAAGGCCGAGGACGTGCTGAAGCCGGCCGGTCTGGAGGCGCTGCGCGGTGACGGGGTGATGTGCATCGAGCACCTCGCCGACGTGATCCAGAACAACGTGGGCAACGCCGGGCAGCTCGACACGCTGTTCCAGCCGCTGTCGGTGGTGCCGGAGGCCTGGCACCGGCGCTTCCGCGAGAACACCGCGGGCCTGGTCGCCTCGGTGGCGCCGGTCCTGGTGATGCAGGGGACGGCGGACACCGTCATCAACCCGAACTCCACCGACGAGTACGTGAAGCGGGCCTGCCGGTTCGGCAAGCCGGTCGAGTACACGAAGTACCAGGGGGCGACGCACCAGACGATCCCCAACGTCGCGGAGCCGGAGTACCTGGGCTGGATCGCGGACCGCTTCGCGGGCAGGCCCGCTCCGTCGAACTGCCCGTGACGTGACGGGTCTCTGAGCGAGATCCGAGCAGTACGTGAAGGCTCCCGGCCGGTGGACCACACCGGCCGGGAGCCTTCGTACGTGGGGGCCGCCCAGGTCAGCGGCCGACCGGGTCAGCGGCCGACCGGGACCGGGGCCGCGTCCGCGGCGGGCGCGGGCTCGGTGGCCGGGGTCGCCGCCGACGCGGTCTCCGGGGCTGTTTCCGCGTCCGGAGCGGCGTTGAACTCGGTCAGCATCTGGTGTGTTAACTGCACCTTCTCTGGCTCGTTGGGCAGGGCGACGTGTCCCCCGCTCAAGGAGAGCCCGAGTGGAACCCAACCTGCACCACGACCTGATCGAGGGTCGGGCCGATGTACCTCGTCTCGGTTCGGTGGCCAAGCTGGAGACCCAGCATCCGCCCTACGCCGTCCTCAACGCGTCTGGGGAGGTAGTCGAGCCCGTCCTTTCGTACCTTCGTGATCTCGCGCTCAGCGACAACAGCCCGCTGACCGGCCGTAGCTACGCACATGACCTTCTGCGTTGGTTCCGGCTGCTGTGGTTTCTCGACCTGTCGTGGGACAAGGCGTCAGAGGCAGAGGCCGCCGCACTCGTGGGGTGGCTTCGTACGGCGCCCAATCCGCAGCGTCGCCGTAGCAACCTGGACTCGCCCCCGCCTGGGTCGGCGAACCCACGCACGGGTAAGCGGTACCTCCAGGCCGGCTATGCGCCGAGCACGATCAACCACGCTTTGACCGTGGTCAGCAGCTTCTACGCCTTCCACCGCCACTACGGACGTGGCCCGCTGACCAACCCTGTTCCGGATTCCGTCGCACAACGAAGGGCGCTGGCACACCGAAGCCCCACCGAGCCGGCGCAGCCGTTCCGGCGGGCCCGGCTGCGGCAGCGAGTGTCGAAGGGCGACCCAAGGGCGATTTCCGACGTTCTGTGGGACGAGTTCTTCGCAGCGATGACCCATGACCGGGACCGGGCCGCTGTCCTGCTCTACGTCTCCAGCGGCGCCAGGGCCGAGGAGTTGCTGGGGGTCACCCCGGCCGATATCGACTGGTCAGGGCAGGTCTTCCACGTGATCTCCAAAGGGACAAGGGAACGGGACCCCGTACCGGCCAGCCCGCAGGCCCTGATCGTGCTCGCGGCCTACCTCGACTCCATCGGACTGCCCGCCGCCCACGAGCCGGCACTGCGGACGCGGCGCGGCCCCGACAAGCCGCTGAGTTACTGGGCGATGCGCCGGGTCATCCAGCGGGCCAACGCCAAGATCGGCACGAACTGGACGCTGCACGATCTCCGCCACACGGCAGCCAGTCGTATGGCGAACGACCCGAACCTCACCCTGACCGAAGTCCGGGCGATCCTCCGGCACTCCGACCTGGCGACCACGGGCCGCTACCTCAACGCTCGCGTCGAGGACCTCTTCGATGCCCTCCAGGAGCACTACAACCGGCCGAAGGCCGTGCGCAGTATTGCGCCCGGCTACGACGCGGACGACTTCAAGGCGGTGTTCGGTGCCTAACCGCCACACTCCCGACACCTACACGGCGCGAAACCGCCGCATCGCCTCAGACCGAGAGAGGGCACGGTCAGAGGCGCCGAGGAGCCGGTTCTCCACGGCGTCAGTGAAGGCCGCACCGGCACCGCGGCCAGAGGTCTCACCGGCACCGTTCGGGGATCTCTCCCGGGCGACGTTGGAGGAGGTTCGGGAGATCGCCACAGGAGCGCTTAAGGGTCGTTCGGACCGTTCCCACGCGAACAAGCGGCGCCGGGGTATGACCCTGCTGCTTGCCCACTTGGAGACGCTGCCAGGGGAGACCTGGCAGCAGCGGTGGGAGGTGAGCGGCTTCGACGGCGAGAACGCACCCTCGGTCAACATCCTCGCGCGTGAGGGCTTTCAGTACGACGGCTTCGACCTGATCACAGCCGCCAAGATGGCCTTCTGTCTTCGGGTGATCCAGCCGTCTGTGTCCGGCTTCCGCGCCAACAAGTTCACGCGGTACGCCGAGCCCTTCCGGGAGATCCAGAACGACCCACTCCTGGACCGGTTCTTCGAGGTCGTTGACGGACACTCCACGATGGGACACGTCCACAAGTCACGTGCGAAGTTCGATCTCACCTGCGCGCTGACGACTCAGGGCATCGCACTCGAACATCTGACGCCTGCGGCTCTGCTGCACTACTCACTGGAGTCGAAGCGTCTCGGGCTGACCCACGGGGCCAACAAGAATCGCAACTGTTTCGCTGCCCTCGGTGCCTGGCAGGTGCTCCACGCAATGGGGCACTTTCCGGCTGAGACGCCACCGACGCTCAGGACGTTCGTGTACCGCGGTCAGCGGACGATCGAGGAGCTGGTGGACCGCTACGCGATCGAAAACCTCTCTGTCCGACGGCTGTTGATCGACTACTTGGCCCGCAGGCGGGCGGAGACGGACTACATCACTATCGAGGGCCTTACCCGGAACCTGGCCAAGCACTTCTGGGCCAAGATCGAGGAGCTCAGCCCAGGACACCCTGACCTGGCCCTCGGCCAAGACCTCTACGACCAGTGGCGAGCCGAGCTCCAGACGTGCACCACTGGTGGCGGCCAGGAGCTCCGGAAGCGCCTGGACCCGGAATCCATCCTCCTTGCCGTTCGCGGCCTTTACGTCGACCTCCATAGCTGGGCCGTCGAAGAGCCGGAGCGGTGGGCGCAGTGGGTCGTTCCGTGTCCCATCCGTCCACAGGATGTGAAGGGGTTCGGGAAGCGCAGGCGGGACATCAACCGGCGAATGGCGGACCGGGTCCGTGTCCGGCAGCCGCTCCTGCCCGCACTGGTGGCCCACGTCGAAGCACGCCACGAGTTCTACGCCGGCCTGTTGGATGCCGCTCGTCCGATCGCGCTCGGTGAGGAGTTCGTCCATCAAGGACGCCGTTACCGGCGCCGGGACTCCCAGTACGACCGGCGTATGGCTGTGGCGGAGGCGGAGCCGGCGGTGCGGATCACGGACGAAGGATCGGGCGAGCGGATCAACGTGACCGTTGCCGAGGAATCCGCTTTCTGGGAGTGGGCGGCGGTCGAGGTACTACGGCACAGTGGTGTCCGGGTTGAGGAACTCTGCGAGCTCACGCACTTGAGCATCCGCCAGTACCAACGGCCTAACGGCGAGGTCATCGCCCTGTTGGTGGTCGCGCCGTCAAAGAGCGAGCGCGAGCGAGTGATTCCGATGTCGGCCGAGCTGTTCCACGCCGTTGCGCAAATCCTTCGCCGCCATACACGCAATGGCAGGACCGTCCCCTTGGTGACCCGGTACGACCCGCATGAACGGACGTGGTCGGAACGGATGCCCTTCCTCATGCAGCGGCACCTCGGGACTGCGATCGGTGTTATGTCTGGCGCAACGGTGCTGGCCATGCTTGGCCGCAGCTGCAAGGAGCTGGCCAAGACCAACCGCGCCTTTGAGGGTCTGACGTTCACCCCGCATGACTTCCGTCGGCTGTTCGCCACCGAGGTTGTCAACGGTGGTCTGCCGATCCACATCGGAGCTGCCCTGCTTGGTCACCTGAATCTGCAGACGACGCAGGGATACGTCGCAGTGTTCGCCGAGGATGTGGTCGGCCACTACCAGGCTTTCCTCAACCACCGGCGGTCTCTGAGGCCCGAGGTGGAATACGGCGAGGTCACCCCACAGGAATGGAACGAGTTCGAGGAGCACTTTGACAAGCGCAAGGTGGAGCTGGGCAACTGCGCGCGGCCCTACGGGACGCCATGCCAGCACGAGCATGCCTGCATCCGCTGCCCCATGCTCCAGATCAACCCCAAGATGCTGCCTAGGCTCGCGGAGCTGGAGAAGGACCTTCTCCTCCGCCGCAAGAAGGCGGAGGAGGAGCAGTGGCTCGGTGAGATCGACGGCATCGATCTGACGCTGACGTTCCTCCGCACGAAACAGGCTGAGGCGTCCAGGCTGACAGGACGGCCAGTCGTCGACCTCGGGCTTCCCCGGCCGCGCAGCCGGTGATCAGACCTGTCAGTGACCCGTGTTTGGATACGTCATCGGTCTTGCTGAGGGGGAAACGTGACACGTACGACACCACCGCGCCCGCTGGACGTGGCCGCCGACCTTCCGGACTTGGCGGGCCTGGCCAGGACGGCCACCCGGCTGCACCCGCGCCCGGGAGACCCCACCATTCACGACAGCTCGGTGGGTGGGCCCCTGCTGTGGCCGGCCGACGAGCCGTGGCCGACGTACGCGCCGACATACCGGCCCTATGGGCCGCTGACCACACTCGCAGATATACGTACACGGAGGGACATCCTCACGGTTGCGTGGGCACGGCCCCGTGGGCCACGCGAGAACCTGCTGACCGCACAGGAGCAGGAGGTCATCAACCGGATCAGTGCCGGGTATTCACCGGAGCTATTGCCGGAGGGTCCACTCCCGCTGATCCCGGTCGCGCAGTTCTATGCCCGCGACGTCCCAGGGCTCCAATGCCCGGAGGGCACGGACATGCTCCAGGTCCTGTGGGCGCCGTTCGAGGAAATCGAAGGGTGCTCCGAAGCCGTGCAGCTGCGATGGCGACTGTCATGCGACGTACAGGATGCCCTGGTGGAGCCGCCCGAGCCCGTGTACGTCGACCAGAGCGAGCACGTGCCGGCACCGTGTGCCCTGCACCCGGAGCGAGTTCGCGAATTCCCTCCGACTCACATCCTCAACGACGCGCAGGAGAAGGGCCTGCGTGCCTGGGTGGAAGGGCGATCGGTGGACTACTGGTGGGATCTGTCTGTAGCCCCGGGCTGGAAGCTGGGCGGCTGGCCCGCACACTTCACCTTCCGCGACCCGGCAGAGTCCGACGAGTTGCACTGCGGCGAGTGCGGCGGGCCCGTTGAGGCGCTTCTCACCGTCGACAGCAGCGAGTGGGACGGCGCGAGCGGCAGCTGGCGTCCTGTCGAGGACGGCGAGGACAAGGCCCCGAATCCGTACCGGAAGGCGCATGACCCCACCCTGGTGACCATCGGACGCGGCTACACCCTTCAGATCTACAGGTGCGTCAGCACGCCGTCCCACCTTCCGCGGACGATCATGCAGTAGCGCAGATTCCGGGGAGGGGCGGAGCAACAAGGCGCCGCCCCTCCCCGGTTCTCTAGGGCTACGGAGAGTCCGCCAGGGTTTTCAGCGAACGAGGACACCTGAATCCGTGGCCTCGGAACCGGCCTGCTTCGGGGCTGCACCGGGTACCTCCGCCGTCAGCTCCTCGTCGCCCTCCTCCCGATTGAGTGAAGTGCAGAGAAGCTGGGTGAAGCCGAAGAAGTAGGTGGCGGCGAAGCCCACGAGGTAGCCGACCGCCAGGCCGCCCGCGTAGATCGCGATGGTCATCCCCATGCCCGACTTGCCGTCCAGCAGCGGGAACAGCGCCCAGCCCGAGGGGCCGATGGCGGTGGAGCCGAAGGCGGTGCCGAGCTGGTTGAAGAGGCCTACGAAGGCTCCGCCCGCGGCGCCGCCGATGCAGGCGGTGATGAAGGGGCGGCCCAGGGGCAGGGAGACCCCGTAGATCAGGGGCTCGCCGACACCGAGGAAGCCGGCCGGGAGGGCGGACTTGATGGTGGCGCGGATCGAGCGGTTGTGCGGGAGCTTGTAGTAGACGGCGATGGCCGCGCCGACCTGGCCCGCGCCCGCCATGGCGAGGATGGGGAGCAGGACGGTGTAGCCGGTCTGCTCGATCAGGGTGGTGTGGATGGGGATCAGGGCCTGGTGCAGGCCCAGCATGACCAGCGGGAGGAAGAGTCCGCCGAGGACCAGGCCCGCGAAGGCCCCGCCGGTGGCGAGCAGCCAGGTGGCGAAGGTGCCGATGGCGCTGGAGACCTCACCGGCGACGAACATCAGGCCGAAGATGGTGACCAGGCCGGAGATCAGCACCGTGAGGGTGGGGGTGACCAGGACGTCCAGGGCCTCCGGGACCCACTTGCGGCACCACTTCTCCACCTGGACGGCGAGCAGCGCGGCCGCCAGTGCGCCGAGGACGCCGCCCTGGCCGGGGGAGAGCTGCTGGCCGAAGGCGTCGATCTTCGCGACGCCCGGGAAGACGATGATCGCGGCGACCGCGCCGCCGAGGATGGCGGTGCCGCCGAACTCCTTGGCCGTGTTGTAGCCGACGAACACCGCGATCAGGGACATGAACCCGGAGGCCATCGCGGCGAGCGCCGGGACGACGGCCGGCACCCAGCCCATGTTGGTGAGGAACCCGTTGAGCCCGGCGATGATGCCGCAGCCGATCAGGGCCGGGATCAGCGGGACGAAGATGTTCGCGATGCGGCGCAGGAACAGCTTGAAGGGGGTGGAGTTCTTCGCCTTCTGGGCGTTCTTCATGGCCGCGCCCTGGGCGGCGAGTTCCTCGGCGGTGTGGCCGGCGCCGGTCCCGGCGGGTGCCGGGGCGGTGGCGGAGGCGGCGGAGGCCGAGCGGCCTTCCGCGACCAGGGCCTCGAACTCGGGGGTGACGCGGGCGACGGTGCCCGGTCCCAGCACGATCTGGTACGTGTCGTCCTCGACGACGCCCATCACGGCGGGGAGGGCCTTGAGGGCCTCGTCCTGGACCAGGGAGCGGTCGTGCAGGGTGATCCGCAGGCGGGTCATGCAGTGCGCGATGGAGAGGATGTTGTCCGGACCGCCGACCAGGGGAAGGATCGCGGCGGCTGTGGCGCGGTTCTTGTCAGTGGACATCGTGGGGTTCGCCTTGCTGCTGGGGGGCGGCGGGGGTGGGCAGGGGGGGCAGGGGTGGGTCAGCGCGGGGTCTGGGTGAGGGCGGCCCGGAGGTGGCCCCGGGAGGCGGTGAGCAGTTCGGCGGCCGTGGGGCCGTCGACTCCGCCGAGGATGACGAGGATGGCCTGCTTGACCTCGCCGTCGGCGGCGGTGAGCGCGGCCTCGATCTCGGCGTCGGGGGCGCCGGTGGCCAGCGAGACGATGCGGCGGGCGCGGGCGCGCAGCTTCTCGTTGGAGGAGCGCATGTCGACCATCAGGTTTCCGTAGGTCTTGCCGAGCCGGATCATCGTGAGGGTCGAGATGAGGTTGAGGACGAGCTTCTGTGCGGTGCCGGCCTTCAACCGGGTGGACCCGGTGAGGAGTTCGGGGCCGACGACCACCTCGATGCCGTGGTCGGCGGCCGCGGCGAGCGCGGAGCCGGCGTTGCAGGACAGGCCGACGGTGAGCGCGCCGCGGTCGCGGGCGAACTCGACGGCGCCGATCGCGTACGGGGTGCGGCCGGAGGCGGAGATCCCGATGACGGTGTCGTCCGCGGTCAGGGCCAGCGAGGTCAGGTCCTCGGCGGCCAGTTCCTTGGAGTCCTCGGCGCCTTCGACGGCCTTGACCATGGCGGAGGGGCCGCCCGCGATCAGGCCGACGACCTCGGAGGGGTCGGTGTTGAAGGTGGGCGGGCACTCGCTGGCGTCCAGTACGCCCATCCGGCCGGCGGTGCCGGCGCCCGCGTAGATCAGGCGCCCGCCGCGGGCCATCCGCTCGGCGATCCCGTCGATGGCGGCGGCGATCGTCTCCAGCTCACCGGCGACGGCGGCCGGGACGGTGGCGTCCTCGGCGTTCATCAGGCGGGCGATCTCGAGGGTGGAGAGCTGGTCGATCTCGGCCAGTTCGGGGCGGAAGGCCTCGGTGGTCAAGGTGGCGAGCTGGGCGCGGAGTTCGGCGTACGCGGTCATGGGCTTCGGCTCCTGAGGTACGGGCTGCTAGCGGGTGGTGCTGTTGCGCTTGGCGGTGGGTACGGGGGTGTGGTGGCGGGGCGCGAGCGCCTCGTACGAGGCCGCGAGCGCGGGCGCCGCCGTCTCGTAGGTCTGCTGGGCGACGCCGACGAAGAGGCAGTCGACGACGAGGAGCTGGCTGGTCCGGCTCGACATGGCCGCCGGCCGCAGCTGGGTCTCGCGGGCGGCCGAGGTGGCCAGCACGAGGTCGGCGTAGTGGACGACGGGGGAGTTGGCGCGGGCCGTGAGCGCGAGGGTGGTGGCGCCGTGTTCGAAGGCGGTCCGCAGGGGCTCGATGACGTCGCCGGTGCCGCCGGAGTGGGTGATGGCGACGGCCACGTCGCCGGGGCGGAGCAGCACGGCGGTGGTGACGGCCAGGTGCGGGTCGTTGTGCGCGTGGGCGATCAGGCCGATGCGCGACAGCTTCTGTGCGAGGTCCTGGGCGACGAGGCCGGAGGCGCCGACGCCGTAGATCTCGATGCGGCGGGCGGCCGCGAGGGCGGCGACGGCCGAGCCGAGGGCGGCGACGTCGAGTCCGGCGGCGGTGTCGGTGAGGGTCTGCGCCTCTTCCTGGGCCAGCTTGGCGACCACGTCCGCGAGGGAGTCGTCGACGGCTATGTCCACGGTGACGGCGGGGGCCGCGCCGGACTCCTGCTGGGCGGCGAGCGCGGCGAGCGCGAGGCGCAGGTCGCGGTAGCCGGGGTAGCCGAGGAGGCGGGCGGTGCGGACGACGGTGGCCTCGCTGGTGCCGGTGCGGGCGGCGAGGTCGCTGACGGTGAGCGCGGCGCAGGCCGCGGGGTCCTCGGCGACGGCCTCGGCGACGGCCTGCATGGAGCGGGTCATCGAGGGGCCGAGGCTGCGGACGCGGGCCCGCAGGGCGGCGGGGGCGGGGACGGGGACGCCGGTCGCGCCCGCGCCGCCACTGAAGGTTTCTTTCACGTTCTTGCTCACCCTTGAAACTTATTTTCAGAGGGGTGGGAACGTCAAGACGCCATAAGTCACCGGCGGAAGAGGACCTTCGCCACACGGCCCGTCCGGGTCCACAATGTGTCCATGGACCACGCGACCCCCCTTGAACAGGCGCTGCACGCCGCACGCGCCCTGGTACTCGCCGATCTCGTCGCGGGCGAGGTCGCCGAGGCCGATGTCGTCTCCCTCGTCGAGGACGCGGTCACGCACCGCCGCTGGTGGGTGGAGGAGTGGCCGGAAGGCGTCGACTACCTCGCCGGACTCGTCGCCCAGGACGTGAAGGACGCGCTGCTGGAGAAGTACGGGCGCTGGCCGCTGTGCCCGGTCTGCGGCCACGGCGAGCCGCACGCGCTGGACGTGGAGCCCGAGCTCGGACCGGACCCGATGTGGGTGTGCTCGGAGGCCGGCGTGCGGGTGGCGCCGGTGGGCGGCCTGGGACCGGTCCTCGGCGGCCTCGGCTCCGGGAGCGGTTCGGCCGTCGGGTACGGCGAATGAGCCGCCGGTGACGGTGTACATCGACCCGCCCGACTGGCCGGGTCACGGCCGCATGTGGTCGCACCTGGTCAGCGACGCCTCGTTCGAGGAACTGCACGCCTTCGCGGCGTCGATCGGCTGCCCGCCGAAGGCCTTCGAACGCGACCACTACGACGTCCCGGAGCACCGCTACGCGGACGCGGTGGGCGCGGGCGCGGTGGAGATCGGCAGCAAGGAGCTGGTCCGGCGGCTGACGGCCGCCGGCCTGCGGAGGCCCAAGGGGCGGCCGGCGTAGCCCTGGCGTGCGGGGCCGGTTGTCGGTGGCGGGGGCTAGCCTCCGGGAATGATCGTGATGCCCGGTGACGACCGCCGCTTTCCCGCTGCCCTGGCCGAGGTGGCCCGGGTCGAGTTCGACTACGGGGACGAGGGCGAGGGCGTCGACTTCGAGCCCTACGAGGCCTTCGTGTCCGCCGAGGACACCACGGACTGGCTGCGCCACTGGACGGGGAACCACGAGCTCGAGGGGGACGCGTACCGGGTCTTCGGCCAGGACGGCTCCGGCGGCCTCGCCGCTGTGTGGTGCGTCCGTCCGGGGCAGCCCCTCGACCGTCAGCCCGTGGTGTTCATGGGGTCGGAGGGCGAGGTCGGCCTGGTCGCCGGTGACCTGTCCGGATTCCTGTGGGTGCTCGCGGACGGCTTCGGGCCACGGGAAGCGGCCCTGTACGCGGAGCGGGCGGCGCGGCCGGACGCGGCCCTCGCGGAGATGGCCGGGCGGCACGCCACCGCACCGCGCAGGCCCGCTCTGGAGATCGTCGCCGAGGCGCGGGCGGAGTTCGCGAGCTTCGAGGCGGACCTCGACGAGCTCTGCCGCTGACCCGCACCTGGCGGGTGCGCCTACCTCGCCTACCCCGCCTGATCCGCGGCAGCCCGCGCCGTGGCCGGCAGGGCCGACGCCGAGCCGGTCACCAGGCGCGTGGGGACCACCGTACGGCGGTCCAGGCGGAGGGCCGCGAGGCCCAGGGCGATGGCGGTGACGGTCATCGCGCCGCCTGCCCAGGCGGTGGCGGAGTAGCCGTATCCGGCGTCGATGACGGTGCCGCCGAGCCAGGGTCCGCCGGTGTTGCCGAGGTTGAACGCGGCCGTGGTGGTCGCGCCCGCCAGGGTCGGGGCGGCGCCCGCGACGTTGAACATGCGGGCGTTGAGCGCCGGGGCCGTGAAGAACGCCGAGAAGCCGAGCAGGAACGAGAGGGCGATCGCGGCCGCCGCGGTGGAGGCCAGCAGGGCCAGCGCCGCCAGGAAGACGGTGGAGGCGGTGATGCCCCACAGCATCACCCCGAACAGGTGCGCGTCGGCGATCCGCCCGCCCACCGTGGTGCCCACCAGCGCGCCGATCCCGAAGAGGCCGAGGATCCAGGGGACCCACGTCGAACCGAGCCCGGCCACGTCCGTGAGCAGCGGGGACAGGTAGCTGAAGGCGCAGAAGACGCCGCCCGCGGCGAGCGCCGTGATGCCGATCGACAGCCACACCTGGCGGTCGCGGTAGATGCGCAGCTCGCGCGCGAGGGACGGCTTCTCGGCGGGCAGCGGGATCTTGGGGATCAGCGCGAGGATGCCGACGAGCGCGACGGCGGAAGCGGCGCCGACCGCCCAGAACGCGGAACGCCAGCCCAGGTGCTCACCGAGGAACGCGCCGGCCGGCACGCCCAGGACGTTGGCGATCGACAGCCCGCCGATCATGACGGCCATCGCGCGGGCCCGCTGGTGCTGCTCGACCATGGCGATGGCCACGGCGGCGCCGACCGCCCAGAAGCCGGCGCAGGCGAGCGCCGAGACGATGCGGGAGGCGAAGAGCAGCTCGTACGAGGGGGCCAGCGCGCCCGCGACCTGCCCGAGGCCGAAGAGGCTGATCAGCGAGAGCAGCGTGGTGCGCCGGGGCAGCCGCAGCGTGGCGACGGCGAGCAGGGGCGCCCCGACGACCATGCCGATCGCGAAGGCGGATATGAGCAGGCCCGCCTGGGGGATGGTGACGCCCATGTCCTCGGCGATGGGTGGCAGGAGCCCGGAGAGCATGAACTCGCTGGTACCGAGTGCGAAGACGGAGAGGCCGAGGATGTAGACGGCGACGGGCATGCGGGTGCGTTCGGCTGCGGCGGGCATGAACTACCTCAACCATGACGAAGGGGATCACATTCCCGGCTAATCGGAGGGCTCGCCGAGATCTGCCAGTTCCGCGGCCAGGTTCGCGCGGGCCGGGGCCTCCCAGTGCGCGGCCCCGTACGCGGTGCGGAAGAGGCGGGGCAGCTCCAGGAGCTGCCGCAGCACGGCGGCCCGGCCGGCGCGGAAGGCCTCGTCGGGGACGAAGCCGTACTCGGCGCGCACGGCTGCCGCGTAGGCGGCGTACTCCTGCGCCGTGCCCGCCAGGACTCCCAGGTCGGCGTCGCAGAGCAGTTCGCCGTTGGCGTCGCCGGGCGCGGGGTCGTGGGTGATCGTGAGCCGGACGAGGCGGGCCACCTCGGCGGTGCGGGCGCCGTCGATGCCGAGCTCGGGCAGGGCGCGCTCGGCGAGGGCGGCGCTGCGCTCCTCGTTCTCGGAGCGGTCGGGCCGGTAGACGGCGTCGTGGAACCAGGCGGCGAGCTCGACGGCGGCACGGTCCGCCGCCGCTGCCTCCTCCTCCCCGCCGAGCACGTCGATGCGTGCGAGTACGTCGGCCAGGTGCGCGGTGGTGTGGTACCTGCGCTGCGGCTCCGCCCAGGCGGTGAGGAGGCGGTCGGCGTACGGGGCGGGGTCCCGGTTGTCGGCGGCTCCGGCGGCGGCGGTGGTGGCGTGCCAGCGGGCGCGGAGGTCCTGCTCGCGGTGCGTGTCGGACGTCATGGCGGATGTCATGCGCACATTGTGGTGGTGGCGTGATTGTGCTGGTGAAGGGTGGGCGAAGGCCCGTACCCTGGATATTGGACTAGACCTATTTTCCAATGTGGGACGAAGGATGGGATTACATGAGCAACCGTGCGCTCCTGGAGGTGATCGCCCTCGACGTGGAGGACGCGGTCGCGGCCCAGGCCGGTGGGGCGGACCGACTCGAACTGGTCACCGACATGGCCGCCGACGGGCTCACCCCGCCGCGCGAGACCTTCGCGGCGATCCGGGCGGCGGTCGACATCCGGCTGCGCGTGATGCTCCGGAAGGCGGACGGCTTCTCGGCGGGCTCCGCGCAGGACGTGGAACGCCTGGTGGAGGAGGCGCGGGCGCTGCGCGCCGAGGGGGCGGAGGAGTTCGTGCTGGGCTTCCTGAACCCCGACGGCAGCCCCGACCTCGCCGCCGTCGAGGCGGTCGTGGCGGAGCTCGGCGGCTGCGGGTGGACCTTCCACCGCGCGATCGACCGCGCGGCGGACCGTGACCAGCTCCGCAAGGCGGTCGCGGACCTGCCCGGGCTCGACACGTACCTGACCGCCGGGGCGGCGGGCGGGGTCGACGAGGGCCTGCCGGTGCTGCTGGCGGAAGCGGCGAAGGCCGGCACCCCCGGCTACGAGCCGCGCATCCTGGTGGGCGGCGGGCTGGCCCTCTCCCACCTCCCGGTCCTGCGGGAAGCGGGCATCGACGCCTTCCACATCGGCGGCGCGGCCCGCCCTTCCGGGTGGGACCGGTCGGTGTCGGCGGCGGCCGTCGCGGAGTGGCGCTCGGCCTTGGCCTGACCTGCCCGGACCGGGGGTGAGTGAGGGCGGCCTGCGGGGCGGAGTCCCCTACCCTCCCCCAGACTCCGTCCGGGGGAGGGTAGGGGACAGCCCCGCAGGGCTACGCCAGGGCCCCCGGCATAGGGCTCGCGTGGAGGACGGTCAGGCCCGAGACGGCTCGGGTGAGGCAGACGTAGAGGCGGCGCAGGCCGGTGCGCTCGTCGGGCTCGCCCGCCACCACGTCCGCCGGCTCGTGCAGCACGACGTAGTCGTACTCCAGACCCTTCGCGAGCGACGCCGGCACCAGCGTCAGCCGCGACTCCGCCGTCGTCTCCTCGCCGGGCGAGAGGTAGGGCAGGCCCGCCGCCAGCAGCGCCTCCCCGAGCTCCGGGATCCGCACGTCCGCCGCGATCAGCCCGATCGACCCCTCGTACACGAGCGAAGCCCGGCACGCGTCCACGGCCGCGCCCGTCGGATCGGTGACCGGCGAGACCACCAGCGAGCCCGGGGTCTCACGGACCGAGGCGACCGGAGCCAGGCCCGGCGAGATCGCCGGCAGCAGCCGCGAGGCGTAGGCGATCACCTCGCGCGGCACGCGGAAGCCCGCCGTCAGTTCCTCCAGCACCGCGCCCGGCTTGCCCAGATGCCCCAGCGCCTCGTCCCAACTCCGCGTCGCCCACGGGGTCGTGCCCTGCGCGAGGTCCCCGAGGACCGTCGCCGAGCCGGTCGTGCAGCGCCGCCCGACCGCCCGGTACTGCATCGGGGACAGGTCCTGCGCCTCGTCGAGGACGACATGGCCGAGCGAGTGCGTGCGCTCCACCAGGTCCGTCACCTCGTCGATCAGCACCAGGTCCGCCGCCGACCACTTCGCCGACTTCACGCTGCGGGCCGGCTTGGCCCACAGCAGCAGCTCCTGCTCCTCCGCCGACAGGATCCCCTCCGCGTGCTCCGCGAGGAACTCCGCGTCCGAGAGCAGCCGCAGCACCAGCCTGGTCGGTTCCACCAGCGGCCACACCGCCTTGACCACGGCCTTCACGGCGGGATTGCGCGCCACCGCGTCCTGGACCCGGTCGTCGGGCGCCTCGCCCGCCTGCTCCATCCGTACGAGGACCGCGTGCGCGATCCGCTGCGGGAGGGCGTTGCGGGCGGCTCCGTAGCGGATGTCGCGGTTCTGGAGCTCGGCGACGATCTCGGCGATCTCGTACGCGGGCACCCGCCAGCGGCGCGATCCGCGGACCACCATCAGCGGTTCGACGGGCTCGCTGACATGGGAGTGGACGGAGCGGCGCAGTACCTCCGCCATCCGGGCGTCGCCCTTGACCACCGCGGTTTCGGCGGCGTCCGCGCCGCGCACCTCCAGGTCCGCGCGGGCGACCAGGTCGTCGACCGTGGCCTGCTTGACCTCCAGCTCGCCGAGGGCGGGCAGGACCTGCTCGATGTAGTGCAGGAAGGAACGGTTCGGCCCGATGACCAGGGTGCCGGTACGGGCGAGGCGGTCGCGGTGCGCGTAGAGGAGGTACGCGACCCGGTGCAGGCCGACGGCCGTCTTGCCCGTACCGGGACCGCCCTGCACGCAGACGGAGCCCGACAGGCCGGAACGGACGATCTCGTCCTGCTCGGGCTGGATCGTCGCCACGATGTCGCGCATGGGGCCGACGCGCGGGCGCTCGATCTCCTGCTGGAGCAGCTTGCTGACCGCCGCCGCCTCGGCGGGGTCGGAGAGGTCCTCGTCCTCGTACGCGGTCAGCTCGCCGCCCGTGTAACCGAAGCGGCGGCGCAGCGCGATGTCCTGCGGGTCGTTCTTGGAGGCCCGGTAGAAGGGCTGGGAGACGGGCGCGCGCCAGTCGATCACCATGGGGTCGCCGCCGGCGTCGTGGACGTGGCGGCGGCCGATGTAGAACTGCTCGCCCTCCGCGCCCTCGGCGAGCTCCGCGCCGGGCGCGTGCAGGTAGTTGAGGCGGCCGAAGAAGAGGGGGGTGTGGGCGAGGTCGGCGAGGGCCTTGATCCGGTCGTCGATCTGGGCCTGCAGGACGATCGCGTTGACCCAGTTCGCGGTGACGTCGCGGATGTCGAGGTTCTCGACGTCCTCGCGCATCGCGCGGAGCGCGGACCGGGAAGAGGCGAGGTGGGCCCGCTCGCGACCCAGCGGGTCGGTGGGGGCCGCGGCTGCGTCGGAGTCGGGGTCGACGTCGGGGTCGGCGTCGGGGTCGGTGACGTGGGCGTGCGCGGGCACGGAACTGCCTCCATCTGCTGAGGACCTGCGTGATGCGGGCGGACGGGCCCGCCGGTTTCCGAGCGGCGGGCGGCGCTCCCGGTGACGCGGCGGGAGGCGGCAAGAGCGGAGATTCTAGCCATCGCGGAGGCGCTGCGCGAATGGATAAAGAGGGCCGAAAGTCCTTCGGGGCGGTGACCCCGTACGGGGGTTGTTCGGTCCGTGTCCTCCTTCGGACAGAGCCCGTAGGGGGAGGCATGGGCCAGGAGGAGGAGGCCGGAGACGTGGAGGTTCAGCCCTCAGGGCGATGTGACAAGCCGGTCGAAAACCGACCATGGATACATGAGCACCGCAACCTACACCCCGGTCCAGGGTCGCCGCCCTCGCGGCGCCACCGCCACTTCCGACTCCCGCCCCCGCCACAGCGTCGGCAGCGTCCTGCGCGCGGCCAAGGTCTTCGCGGCGACCGCCGTGAGCGTGGTCGTCCTCGGTGAATACTCCGAGGACGCGGGCGTCATACGACACTGAGGGCCACTGAGGCACTGATCGCGGCCATCCTCTTCGCCCCGGCCGCCTGGCTGCCGACCGGCGTACTGAAGGCCGTCCTGGTGTGGGGCAGCGCCGGCCTGTTCGCCCTGCTGATCCTGCTGTCCTGCCGGCTGGCGGGCCTGCGGGCCCGGCCGGGCGCCGTCCTGGCCGCCACCGTCGCCGGGCTGTGGGTGGAGCCGCTGTTCCAGACCCCGCTGTCCGCCCAGATCGCCCTGGCCCTGGCCTGCCCCGTCCTGTGGGACCTGCACCGGCCGAGCGGCGCGCTCGGCAAGGGCTTCGCGCTGGGCACGGCCGCCGGGATCACCCTTGCCCCGGCGCTGCTGATCCCGTACCTCCTGCTGACCGGCCGGATCAGGGCCGGGCTGACCGTCCCCCTGCTCACGGCCCTGCTCGCCGCCGCCCTGCGCCGCCGGTCACCCCTCGGGCAGCAGGATGTCCGTGTCGTCGAAGACCCGCAGCACCACGAGCAGCAGCCGCCCGCGCGACACCATGTACTCGGCCACGATCTGCGAGGTGAGCCGGATCTCGCGGTCCTGCTCACCCGCTCCTATCGGCCGGGACAGCTCCGTGTACGGATCGCGGGCCAGGATGTCGAGCGCCTTGTCGAACGAGGCGCGCCGCACCGGTTCCAACCGGTCCCGATCGCGGCCCGCCGACTCCGTGAAGAGGACCTCGTAGATCTCCTGGTGCGTCATACGACCAGCGTAGTGTTCGGCCACCTCGTCCGTCAGCCGTCGGCCAGCAGCTCGTCGGCGTCCATGATCCGGTAGGCGTAGCCCTGTTCGGCCAGGAAGCGCTGGCGGTGCGCGGCGAAGTCCTGGTCGATGGTGTCGCGGGCGACCACCGAATAGAAGCGCGCCTCGTGGCCGTCGGCCTTCGGGCGCAGCACCCGGCCGAGCCGCTGGGCCTCCTCCTGGCGGGAGCCGAAGGTGCCGGACACCTGGATGGCGACCGTGGCCTCGGGCAGGTCAATGGAGAAGTTCGCGACCTTCGAGACGACCAGCACGCTGATCTCGCCCTCGCGGAAGGCGTTGAAGAGCTTCTCGCGCTGCGCGTTGGAGGTCTCGCCCTTGATGACGGGCGCGTCGAGGTGCTCGCCGAGCTCGTCGAGCTGGTCGATGTACTGCCCGATGACCAGCGTCTGCTCGCCCGCGTGCTTGCGCACCAGCGCCTCGGTGACCTTCCGCTTGGTGGCGGTGGTCGCGCAGAAGCGGTACTTCTCCTCCGTCTCGGCGGTCGCGTAGGCGAGGCGCTCCGACTCGGTCAGGTTGACCCGCACCTCGACGCAGTCGGCCGGCGCGATGTAGCCCTGCGCCTCGATCTCCTTCCACGGGGCGTCGAACCGCTTGGGCCCGATCAGCGAGAACACGTCCGACTCGCGCCCGTCCTCGCGCACCAGCGTCGCCGTCAGCCCGAGCCGCCGCCGCGCCTGGAGGTCCGCGGTGAACTTGAACACCGGAGCCGGCAGCAGGTGCACCTCGTCGTAGAGGATCAGGCCCCAGTCCCGGGAGTCGAAGAGCTCCAGGTGCGGGTAGATGCCCTTCCGCTTCGTGGTCAGGACCTGGTACGTGGCGATCGTGACGGGCCGGATCTCCTTGCGGGTGCCGGAGTACTCGCCGATCTCCTCCTCGGTCAGCGAGGTCCGCTTGATCAGCTCGTGCTTCCACTGGCGGGCGGAGACGGTGTTCGTGACCAGGATCAGCGTGGTCGCCTTGGCCTTCGCCATCGCGCCCGCGCCGACCAGCGTCTTGCCGGCGCCGCAGGGCAGCACGACCACGCCGGAGCCGCCGTGCCAGAAGCCCTCGACGGCCTGCTGCTGGTAGGGGCGCAGCGCCCAGCCGGTCTCGTCGAGCTCGATGGGGTGCGCTTCGCCGTCCACGTACCCGGCGAGGTCCTCGGCCGGCCAGCCCAGCTTGAGCAGGGTCTGCTTGATCTGCCCGCGCTCGGAGGGGTGTACGGCGACGGTGTCGGCGTCGAGGCGCGCGCCGACCAGCGGGGCGATCCGCTTCGACCGCAGGATCTCCTCCAGCACCGGCCGGTCGGTGCTGGTCAGGACCAGCCCGTGGACGGGGTGCTTGGAGAGGGTGAGCCGGCCGTACCGGGCCATGGTCTCGGCGACGTCGACGAGCAGCGCGTGCGGGACGGGGTAGCGGGAGAACTCCACGAGCGCGTCCACGACCTGCTCGGCGTCGTGCCCGGCGGCCCGCGCGTTCCACAGGCCGAGCGGCGTGATCCGGTAGGTGTGGATGTGCTCGGGAGCACGCTCCAGCTCGGCGAAGGGCGCGATGGCGCGCCGCGCGGCCGCCGAGAGCTCGTGGTCGATCTCGAGGAGGAGCGTCTTGTCGCTCTGGACGATCAGTGGACCATTCACACGCAGCGCCCCGTTTCATCTGGCCAAACCTCCAGTGTGCCGCATCGCCGCATGTTCAGGAACATGGCGCTCGGACGGTCCCGGGTGGTGCGGGGGCCGCGGCGGTCAGGTCGTTTCCTCGGCGCGGGTGGTGAGGCGGCCGGCCGCTCCGCGTCGGGACAGGCGGTCGTGTTCCCGGTCGGCCCAGCGTCGCACCCGGTCGGGTTCCAGTGGGGAGCCGTGGCCGACGTGGAGTCGCGTGGGGTCGAGGGCGAGCATGTCGCGGAGGCTGGCGAGGTTGCGCCGCGGGTCGTCGTGGAACGGCGGATTGGCCGGCCTGCCCGGGATGAGGCCCATGAAGGAGTTGGCCACCAGATCGCCGGCGACGAGGTCCCCCTCGTCGGTGAGGACCGAGATCGATCCGGCGGTGTGTCCGGGGGTGGGCATGATGCGGGCGGCGATCCCGAAGTCCTCCAGGGGGGTCTCGCCGCGGATCAGGACATCGGGGTCGAGGGGCTCGGCCTGGGCGTGCAGCTCCTTGCTCCGGTCCATGACGCGGCCCATCGGGCCGGTGGGCAGGTACGGTTCGCGGACCCGGCCGGAGCGGTACGGCCCGAGGTCGGCGATGTGGCCGGCGACGGGCGCGCCGGTGAGGCGGTGCAGTTCGGCGGCGGAGCCGAAGTGGTCGATGTGCCCGTGGGTGATGAAGATCAGCGAAACGTCGCGGGGGTCCACTCCGTGCTCGGTGATCCGGTCGTAGATCTTCCGGCCGCTGCCGGGTGTCCCGGCGTCGACGATCACGGGCCGGCGGCCCAGGAGCAGGTACGCGTTGATGGCCGTTCGGCCCATGACGGGGATGGGGATGACCTTCGTGCGGGACATGGCGTCCTCCATGAGGTGACGGACGGCTGCTGCCCGTGCGGGCATGCCGGGGATCCGCCGGGCTGCCGGCGGATGGTCGGTGCAGGGGTGCAGGGGTGCGGGGGTGCGGGTGTGGGTGGGGACGTGCCGGGGCCGGGGCGGGTCTTAGCGGAATCGGCGGCGGTATTCGGCGGGAGTGGTCCCCAGTCGGCGCTGGAAGGAGCGGTGCAAGGTCTCCACCGAGCCGAGGCCGCTGGCCGCGGCGATGTCCGGCAGGCTGCCGTCGCTCTCCTCCAGCAGCCGGCGGGCGGCTTCGAGGCGGGCGGACTCCACGTAGGCGGCGGCCGTGCCGTGGGTGCGCAGCCGGAACAGCCGGGAGAAGTGGCGCACGCTCAGGTGCAGTCGGGCGGCCAGGGCCTCTGCGGTGAGGTCCTCGGTGAGGTGGTCGGCGATCCACACGCGCAGCTCGTCGATCCGGTCGCCCGACGTGGCCGGGGCGGAGAGCGGAACGCTGAACTGGCTCTGCCCGCCGGAGCGTTTGACGTACATGACCATCATCCGCGCGGTGGCCAGGGCAAGGGCCTGGCCGTGGTCCTCGGCGACCATCGCCAGGGCCATGTCCAGCCCCGAGGTGACACCGGCGCAGGTCCACACGCTCCCGGACCGGATGAAGATCGGGTCCGGATCGACGGCGACCCGGGGATGGTCGGCCGCCAGCCGTGCGGCGGTGAGCCAGTGGGTCGTGGCGGACCGGCCGTCCAGCAGGCCCGCCGCGGCCAGCAGGTGCGCTCCCGCGCAGATCGACCCGGTCCGGCGCGCCGTCGGCGCCGCTTCGCGCAGCCAGCCGGTGACCTCGCCGTCGATGACGGGCTCGACCCCGTCGCCGACCAGATCGACGGCGCCGGCCACGAGCAGGGTGTCGACCCGGCCCCGCACCTCGTCGAGGGCCAGGTCCGCCAGCAGCCGGACGCCGCTGGAGGTGGCCACCGGCCCGCCGTCGGGCGTGGCGATCTGGACGAGATAGCCGGGGTGGTTCGTGCCCGCGACCCGTGTGGCGACCGAGAAGACCTCGGCCGGGCCGGTGACGTCCAGCAGTTCCACACCGGAGAAGGCCACGATGACGACTCTGTGCGGTGTGGTTGTGGTTGTGGCTGTGGGTGCGGCTGCGGCTGCGGCTGCGGGCATGTGCAGATCATTTCGCCCGGCCGCGATGGCTGCAATGACGAGGTTCTGTCACATCCGGCCACCCCGGGAGCGGTGTTACGCCCGCCCGGCGGCGAAGGCGAGGATCTCGGGGGCGGCCGCGCGCAGGGTGGGGAAGTGGCGGTGGGCTCCGGGGTGGGGGCCGGGGGTGTTGACCGTCCAGACCGTCATGCCCGCCGCGAGGCCCGACCGGACGCCCGAGGGGGCGTCCTCGATGACCAGGCAGTGGGCGGGGTCGGCGCCGAGGAGGGTCGCGCCCCGCAGGTACGGGACCGGCGAGGGCTTGCCCTCGGTGACGGAGGCGGCGTCCACGAGTACCGGCGGCACGGGCAGGCCGGTGCGGTCGAAGCGGCCGCGCACCCGGTGCTCGTAGTTCGAGGTGACCAGGCCCCAGCTCCCCGGGGGCAGGGCGGCCAGCAGCGCGGCGGCGCCGTCGAAGGCGGCGTAGTCGCCGGAGCGGACGTCCTCGTCCTCCAGCTCGTGCAGCGCGGCCAGGCACGCCTGCGGGTCCTGGTCCGGGGCGACGGCCGCGAAGGTCTCCATCGGGCGGGTCCGCAGGGCCACGGCGTACACGGCGTCCGGGTCCAGTCCGTGGCGGGCGGCCCAGGTCGCCCAGACCCGGCGCTGGTTGGCGACGGCGTCGACGAGTGTGCCGTCGACGTCGAACAGGACGTACCGGGCGGGCGGGACGGGAGGGGTGGCTGCGTTGGTCACCGGCGGATCATGCCAGGCCGCGCAGGAGCAGCTTCAGACCGCCCTCGAACTCCCGGTCCGGGGTGACCGAGCGGGCGTCGCGGGCGGTGGCCGTCATGTACGGGAACTCGTGCGGGGGGAGGCCGGCGATGGCGGTGGTTCCGGGTCCGGCCAGCGGCCCGAGGTGTTCCAGCTGGGTGGCGCCGATCACGTAGGCGATGAGCGCGCGCAGCGCGAGCACCCGCTCCTCGGCCTCGATGCCGGCCTCGGTGAGGACGCCGAGCACCGTTTCCGACCAGCGCAGGCCGCCCGGCGAGCGGTGCCGGTGGGTCAGGGTGAGCGGCAGCGTCGCCGGGTGGGCGCTCATGGTGTCGCGCAGGCGGCAGGCCAGGACCGTGATCCGTCCGGGCCAGGGCCCGGGGGGCGGCGGGGTGGTGTCGACACCGCTGAGGACGAGCGCGACGACGAGCGCTTCGAGTTCCTCGCGGTCGCGCACGTAGCGGTACAGGGCCATGGGGCTGATGCCGAGCTCGGTGGCGACGGCGCGCATGGAGAGGCCGGGGAGCCCGTCGCGGTCGATGACGGCGAGGGCGGCGGCGGCCAGTTGGTCCGGGGTGTGCGAGCGGGGGCGTGGCATGACGGTTGACAGCGTACGGGATACACCTACGCTGGGGAGGTAGGCGTACGACATACGCCTACGCCTGTCGAGGGAAGGGTTTCCCATGCTCGAACCCGGTTCCGTGGTGCCCGCACGCCTGCTCACGTCCGTCACGTCCGGCGCGTCCGTCGGGGGAGGGGCCGTTTCCGTGCCCGACCCGGAGCGGCTCGTCCATCTGCAGTTCCGGCGCTTCGCCGGCTGCCCCGTCTGCCACCTCCACCTGCGGTCCGTCGTCCGGCGCCACGCGGAGATCGAGGCCGCCGGGATCCGCGAAGTCGTGCTCTTCCACTCCTCCGCGGAGGAACTGCGGCGGCACACCGCCGACTTCCCCTTCGCCGTGATCGCCGACCCGGAGAAGCGGCTGTACCGGGAGTTCGGCGTCGAGTCCTCCCCGCGCTCCCTGCTGGACCCGCGCGCCTGGGGCCCGGTGGTGTGGGCGATCGCCCGGTCGGCCGTCGAGGTGGTGCGGGGCCGGGAGCGGCTCCCCTCCCCGCGGCAGCCGGGCGGGCGGCTCGGGCTGCCCGCCGACCTGCTGATCGGGCCGGACGGGAGGGTGCTGGCCGTACGGTACGGAGAGCACGTCAACGACCAGTGGTCCGTTGACGAGTTGCTCCGGCTGGCGGCGGACCGATATCCCGTGGGCGCCGGGGGCGGGGCTGCGTAGGGTCGCCGCATGACAACTGATCAGCAGGGTTTCGTGCCGCCGGCCGAGGAGTTCGACGTGCCCGTCCGGCTCGTCGGGGAGGGCTTCCGGCTGGAGCCCCTCGGCCCCGAGCACAACGAGAGGGACCTCGCCGCCTGGAGCGGGAGCATCGCGCACGTGCGCGCGACGCCCGGGTTCCTGGGGGACTGGCCTCCGCTGGAGGGCATGAGCCCCGAGGCGAACCTCGCCGACCTGGTGCGCCACGCGCGGGACTTCGCCGAACGGCGGGGATTCACCTACAGCGTCCTGGAGGCGGAGCGGGGCGAGGAGGAGGGGGACGGGGGCGGCGAGGTCATCGGGTGCCTCTACATCTACCCCGCGAAGGACGAACCGGGGCGCGTGCACGTCACTTCCTGGGTGCGAGGCGACCGGGCCGCGCTCGACAAGGCCCTGTACGAGGCCGTCACGCGCTGGCTCGCCGAGGCCTGGCCGTTCGACGCGGAGCGCATCGACTACGCGGCGAGGTGAGCAACGCCGGAGGGGCCCGGCCCACGCGGTGCGTGGACCGGGCCCCTTCGGGTCGTCGTACGGGGTGACTAGTGCTGTGGCCGGAAAGGTTTGCCGGGTCGCGGTGTCCGGTGCGGTGCATCGCAAGGCGGAGGACCGCGACTCGTACTGGACGTACCGTCGTGGTCCGACAACGCGGCGAGGTGCCGTGCCGGGCGCCGTGACACGGTGAACCCTTCCGGTCACAGCACTAGCCGCGGACCGTGCGCCGGCGGCGGGCGAACCAGGCGGCCGCGCCGCCGAGGCCGATGAGCGCGGCGGCCAGGCCGGAGTACAGGGCGGTGTTGGAGTCCGAGCCGGTGTGCGCGAGGGAGCCGGTCGGCTTGGGGGAGTTGCCCGTGGCCGGGGTCGTCGTGGCCGCCGGAGCGGTGGTCACGGGGGCGGTCGGGGCCGGGGTGGTGGGCGCCGGGGTGGTAGGCGCGGGGGAGGTCGGGGCCGGCGAGGTGGGCGCCGGGGAGGTGGGCGGGGTGGTGGCGGTCTTCGGGGCGAGGTCGATCGTCACTTCGGTGCCCGCGAAGGGGCGGCCGTTGCCTTCGGCGTAGCCGACCGAGGCACCCACCAGGACCTTGGCGGCCTTCTGCGGCGACTTCGAGCCGAGGGCGATCTGAAGGCGGACGACGCGCTCGCCGGAGGTGTTGCCGAAGCCCTTCGGAATGACGGGAAGGTGGAAGTTGCTGGTCTGGCCCAGGTCCTTCCATGCACCGTCGACCTTGACGCGCGCCTGGTACGGGGTGATCGCGTTGGGTGCGTTCAGCTCGATGAAGGTGGCGAGGCCGTAGTCGAAGGTGTTCGTGCCGTTGACCCGGTAGCGCAGGTCCATCTCCCGGCAGTCGGGAGCCGTGCTGCCCTCGCAGGGCCCCACGTTGGCGAACGAGGTGTCCAGCTTCCAGGGGATGACGGCCGGGGAGGTCTTGAAGGTCAGGGAGGACTCGCCGCCGTCGGCGATCTCGTTCGCGTAGGACGAGGAGCGCAGCGTGAAGTCACCGGTGTTGGTCGGGTAGCCCTTGCCGAGGCCCATCGTGATCTTCCAGCTCATCTTCCCGCCGGCCGGGATGGAGAAGCCTTCACTGCCGTCCCCGGCGGCCGGGCGGAACAGGCCCTGCCACTCGCCGTCCTGCTGGCCGATGTTGTACGTGGTCGCGGGGGCACTCAGCGGCTCGACCTTGAAGACCACGTCGCTCTGCTGGAGCGTCATGGTGCTGCCGGGCGTGTCGAGGAGCATCCACGGGTGGTAGGAGGAGACCTTGTCCGTCGTGTTCGTCACCGTCAGGTCGAAGGTCTCCGTCGCACCGCCGCGGGTCAGCGGGCCGCTCGGGACCGGCGCGCTCATCGTGGTCTTCAGCGCCTTGTAGTTGCCCTCGGTGGCGGAGGCCGACAGCGGCATCAGGACCGTACCGGCGATGGCGGCGGCGACGACGGCGGCGGAGGCGGTGCGGAGGGCGGCGGTGCGAGCGGACATGGTGGACTCCCCCAGGAATCATCAAGATCAGACGGCAGCAGCGGCCGAGAGGCCGAGAGGTCGAGCAGAGGTCGAGCAGAGGTCGAGCGGGCCGGGCGAGGCGGCCGGCGGGTGAACGCCGGTCCTGTGGTGCTTGGTTCTCGCCGGCGGCCGGGTTTCGTTTCCCCCGGTCGTTGCTGCGATGAACTGATCTTCACACAGACCACATCTCCAATCCGTCGTCGGAATGTCACCGCCGTGCAACAGGCCGAAAGGGGCTCTGTCCACCGCCTGACCTGCGGAGATAGCGGAATGCTCGTGACCTGTTTCGCTGCTACGCGCCCAAGTGCTCCAGCGGCCCCGCCGGATAGGGCGTCTCCACCGGGAGCAGGGCCCGCGCCGCCTCCGGTTCGCCGGATCGGAGCAGCTCGTGGACCTCCCGGGCCAGCGGGGTCACATCGCGGATGGCGACCGTCCACTCGTCGGCGTAGGCGCGCGACGCCGTTCCGGACAGGCCCAGTTGGAGCGAGCGGTACGGCAGCGGGTTCAGGTGCAGATCGCGCTCCGGGTCCCACTGCACACGGGCGGGGGCGGTGCGCAGCGCCCGCGTCCACGCCGCGCGGTCGGCGTGCACGCCGGGGACGTAGTGCGACAGGCAGGCGCCGGCCAGCGCCCGGTCGAAGCCGGCGCGGGTGATCTCGACGGCGAGGACCGTCTCCTGGTCGGCCTTGGTGGCCCAGCCGCAGCGGTACATCATCCACAGGAACGACGGCTTCACCCAGGTCATCCGCTCCCGCTTCCAGGCGGGCGGGAAACGGCCCTCACGGGCGGCCGGCACCCCGATCCGCGGGTGGTACGCCTGGTACACGGTGAGGGTGTCGGCGGTGTGCGAGGCGCGGATCTGATGGCGGGGTACCTGGTCTGCGGGTGCGGCGGTTGCGTCGGACATGCCCCCAGGGTGTGGGCCCGCGCCCCGTCCGGGCCAGGGGATTTCCCCCGCCCCACCGACTAGACCTGGTCCTCCGCCAGTTCGGCGACCCCCGTGATCCGGTGCAGCGCGAAGGTCCGTACCTCGTCCGCCGTGTGGTCGTAGCCGGTGACGAAGCCGCCCTCCACCCGGACCGGGGCGATGACCCGCTGGCTGGCCGCCCCGTCGGCGTTGACGTAGCCGATCCACACCGCCGACCCGGTGAGCGCGGCTGCCTGCACCGTCGCCAGGGTCTCCGCCGCGCTCGTGCGCGGGAGTTCACCCGGGGCGCCGGAGCCGCTCGCCCCGGACGGCCCCGCCGGCTCCTTGCGGACCGCCGTCGCCGCCAGGTCGCCCGCGCGGATCGCGCGTACGGCTGCCCCGAGCAGCGTCGCGTTCGGGACCGGCGGCCCGTCGGGGACCGGTACGGGCAGGGCGCGGGCGGGGGTGCGGTGGGCGTCGGCGCGGGAGAGCAGGACGTCCCCCGTACGGGATTCCGCGGCCGGGGCGTAGCCCATGGCCCGCAACCCGTCGAGCAGCGCGGCCGGTTCGGCCTGCGCCGCCAGCACGGTCGGGGCGAGGCGGCGCAGCCCGAGGCCCGCGGACCGCTTGTCGGCGAGGATCTCGTTCAGCATGCCGTCGTCGTCGCAGCGCACGTACGAGGAGGCCGCGCCGACCCGGAGGTGTCCGTGCCGCCGGGCCACGTCGTCGATGAGGTACGACAGCGGCTGCGGCACCGGGGTACGGCTGTGCTCGGTGAGGAAGGACTGCAGGTCGACGGCGGTGTGGCCGGCGTCCAGGGCGCGGCGAACCGAACCGGGCGTGAACCGGTACACGGTGGCCCCGCCCTTGGACTCCACGTCCGCCAGCACGGCCAGCACCTCGGCGAGCGCCCGCCGCAGCGGACCCGGGGCCACCGCCGTCAGGTCGGCCTGGAGCAGTACGTGGTCCACCGGCTCGGGCAGCAGCGGCGCGAGCAGCGGGGCCGGGTCGCGCCCCTCCAGCAGGGCCCGGCCCGGCGCGGCGAGCGCACCCCGGCCGGTGACTCCGAGGACCTCGGCCTCCGTCAGCATCCAGCGGGCGAGGCGGGAGCGCAGTTCGCTCGTACCGCGCACCGGCCGCTCCCACGCGAGGCGGGCGAGGAGCACGGCCGGGTCGGGGGAGCCGCCCTCGGGGAGGGCGGCGAGCAGGCTCAGGATGCGGCGGCGCACCTCGGGGGCGGCGGAGCGGTCCAGTTCCGCGCCGAGCACCGACAGCGTGCGGCCCTTCGCGTCCTGTTCGCCTACCAGGCCCGGGGTCCGGGTGGCGGTCAGCCAGGCCGCGGCCAGGACCGACCAGCGCTCGGCCGGCGGGAGTTCGAGCCAGCCGTCGAAGGCGGGGGTAGGGGCGTAGCGCTCGTCGGCCTCGCCGTCGCTGGCCAGCAGGCCCGCCGCGTAGGACAGTTCGATCCAGAACGCCGCCGACGGCTCGTCGGTGTCCAGGGTGGCCGCGGCCCGCTTCAGGTCGCGTACGGAGAGCCCGCCGGCCCGGAGCACGGGCGGACCGGCGTGCTCCCAGGACTTCACCAGCTCCTCGACCGTCGACAGCGCGGCCAGTGCCTGGCCGGCCGCGTTCGCGTCCACAAGCTGTGGACGGTGCTCGCGGTGCGCGGGAACCTCCGGGGCCAGCGGCTGCGTCACCCGGTGCGCGAGCCCGCCGCGCAGGTACAGCGCCACCTCGCGCGGCAGCAGCACCGTGCGCGCCGAGGCCGGCAGCAGCAGGCCCCGGTCGCGCAGCCAGCGCACCGGGGGCGTCGGATGGGGCGTCACTTCCCCGTAGGGCGGGCCCCACACGAGCCGGCCCAGCACCTGGTGGGCCTCCGCCGGAGCCTCGTCCAGCAGCGCCGACATCCGTACCGGGTCGGTGAACAGGGCCGTCAGCGCGGTCACCGCCGACACCGGGTCGTGCGTCGCGGGCAGCCCGACGGCCGCCACGATCTGCTGGATCCGGGTCGGCGACATGCCCGCGGTGGCCTCGGCGACGGTCGGGCCGAGCCCGGTGGGGGAGGGCCGCGTGGCGGAGGGGGCGAGCAGCTCGCGGGCGGTGCGCACCAGGCGCAGCCGCTCGTCGTCGCCCCAGACCAGGGCCTGCTCGCGCAGGGTCGCCAGGGCCCGGGGGAGTTCGGCGCGGGCCCCGTTGTCCTCGCCGGAGGTGGTGCCGGTGTCACCGCTGAGCAGGGACTCCAGTACGGCGTACGGGCAGGGCTCCGGGCCCACCGCGAGGGCCTCGGCGGCCTGCAGGGCGAACCGGTCCAGCCGGTCCAGCGCACGCACCACCGAAGCCCGCGTCCCGGCCCGCGTGGCGAGCTGCGTCACGTCTCCGGGGACGGGGCTCAGCAGGTCCGGCCGGGCGCGCAACAGGGCGCCGAGCCCCTCGTCGTCGCGGGCGCGCAGCGCTTCGGCGAGGGAGCGCGGAGCGCTTCCCGCGGTGCTCGTGTCAGGCACGGTCGTCGCCTCCTGGTCGCGTCGGCCGGTCAGTCGGCCGGTCCCCATCCGGCCAACGGTATCCGCTGCGCCCCCGGCCGCTCCACGGGCGCACGCGCTACCTTCGCTGGAGGTGGCACGGGAGGAGCCGGGGCGTGGGGATCGAGAGCGACCATCTGGTCTACGAATATCTGAGCCGGGTCGGGGACTTGGCGCAGCGCAGGCACCTGTCGTCGGGGGACCGGATGCGGCTGGTGGCGGGGCTGCGGGACGAGATCGACCGGCGGCGGGCCAAGTACGAACCGGAGACGCCGGCGGCGGTACGGCGCATCCTGGAGCGGATCGGCACGCCGGAGGAGGTCCTGGACACGGTGTCGACGACGGGCGCGGCGGCGGCCGATGTTGCTCCCGCGGCTGCCTCGGCTCCCTCCGCACCCGCGGTGCCGGTGCAGCGGGGGGCGGCGCCGCCGCATCTCGCGGGGCTCGACGAACTGGGTGAGGGCGAGAGGCTGGAGCCCGACTGGTGGACGGTCGGGCCGGGGTCTTCGGTGGAGGGCTTCGCGGGGGGCATCGAGATCCCGGAACTCCTGAAGCGGCCGGGCGCGGACGCTGATCCGGAGTCGGAGTCGGAATCGGAATCGGACCCGAAGCCGGGGGATCCCGCCGGGGCCGCGGCGGGTGGGCGGCCCACGCTCATGGGGTTCCTGCGCGAGCGGCGGCGCCGGGCGAAGGCGGAAGCCGCGGCGGCCACCGCGGCTCCGGTGGCCGCGGCTAGGCAGAGGCCGCACGCCTTCCTGATGCTCGCGGCGGTGGCGCTGGTGGCGGGGGCCGTCTCCGGTTACTGGCTGTTGCTCGCCGCTGGCTGGCTGCTCGCGTACGCCTCGCGGGTGCTGGGTCCTGCGGAGCGGAAGTGGGTGGTCTTCGGGCTGCCCGGGGTGGTCTTCGCGGGGGCGGTGGTGTGGCTGTGGGGCCGGCTGAACGGGAGGTGGGGCGCGGCTCTGGCCGACGAGGCGCTGAGCGGCAGCTTCCAGGACCTGCTGCCTTGGCTGGCGCGGGCCGCGGCGGTGTCCTCGGCGCTCTACCTCTTCTGGCGGTCCCGCCGCCGCTGACCCGCTCCGTGCGGCGCCGTTGCCGGGGACCGGTCCCCGGGCCCCTGCGCCTCAATCGCCGGCGGGGCTGGGTTGTGGTGGCGTGGGCCTTGGCTGCGGGTGGGGGACGGTGCCGGGGGCGGGGTGGGGTGTCGGCCTGGACTGCATGATTTAGGCGCCCTGTGCGCAGCTTCGACAGGGTTCGGGGTGTTGCTGCGCCACAAATC
>NZ_JBWJVM010000060.1:0-55272 GCF_056428985.1 Streptomyces sp. CA189
TGAGCCGGGAGTATGCCGCCCGCTCACGAGCGAGCTTCTTACGTCCCTGCGGCTGCCGGTCCTCGCGGATCTCGAAGCCCATGCCACCCCTTGAACTGGGGTGTTGCAACGACTCCTAGAACCCAAGTTCCAGGGAGGGGCCCTGCGTGGAAGTGGCCTCCGGGGCGGCCCCGGTTACGGGGACTCGGCGGCCGGAGGCTGGTTCGCGGGCTCCAGCGCGAGGGTCTCGACCTGGCCGACGCCCCAGCCGTAGGCGAGCTTGTGCACTTCGAGGACGAAGAGCGATTCGGTGGTGACGACTCCGTCGATGTGGTGCATGCGCTCGTTGAGGAGGTCGGTGAAGTGCTCGGTGTCGCGGCAGATGACCTCGGCCAGACGGCGCTCTCGCCGTCACGCTGGAACTGGTCCGGGTGGCGCAAGGCCCTGCCGCATTCCACTTCGAGGCACGACACGCTGTTGGCGGTGCCGGTCACCGGCTCGTACGCGTCGCAGTCGGGGATTGCTGGACATCAGGATCCCTTCCGCTGCTCTTCCGACGTGCTCAGGGCGACCGCGTAGTCGCCCATCTGGGCGTCGAACGTCTTGCGGTAGAGCTCCTGATGGAACGCGACGAAGCGGAGCGCCGGAGCTCCGGCCAGCGGACTCCCCGTACGCCGCTGCAGCTCGTCGGCGCGTTTGCCCAGTGAGGTGAGCGTGCGGCGGTACAGCGTCGTCACATGGTCCAGCCGGGCTTCGAAGAGGGCCAGGGCCGATGCGGCGGGCAGGCCGCGGATGCCGTCCAGGCAGATGTTGAACTCACCGAACCGGACGTCCTTCCTCAGCCGTGTCAGCAGAACGCCCTCCTCCGCCTGCGCCTTCCACAGCAAGCCGGACAGGGTGAGGTCCTGCTCCCTGCCGGCGCGGGCGCGCAGCCGGGCGATCAGCAGCCGGCGGTCGTGCCCGTCCTGCTCCAGCAGCCGGGTTCCGACGTCCTTGACGAGTCGTACGACCAGCGCCGCGGCGGTGAAGAACCGTTCCAGGCTGCCGTCCCGCAGAGTCCGGGCGTAACGGGGGAGAGGGCGGACGACTTCGTTGATCAAGCCGGTGTAGTACGCGAGGGTCGAGATGGCCATGATGCTGTCCGTACCGGTGGAGATCAGCTCGGGCAGGGCTCCCGGCCGGTCCGTGACCAGCCGCTGGACCGCGTCGTAGCGCCCGGTGAGGCCGGTGATGAACACCTCCCGGGTGGCCAGGTCGCGTACCGCGTCGGCCAGGGCGATCCCGGACTCGATGTTCGCCAGCAGGCCGGGCACTATGGAGAACTCCAGTGCCCGGGGGTCCTCTTCGGGGTGGGCCTTCAGGTAGGCCCCGGCCAAGGACCGGTGCTCGGCCTCGTCGTTGCTGTGCACGGGGGCCGAGATCCGGTCGGCGGCGGTCTGCCAGTCGGGCAGGGCCTTCCTGGCCGGCAGGGGGTCCATCGCGCGCAGGCAGGCCACCGCGGCCGGATTGAACCTGCGCAGCAGGTCGCTCCTGGCGTCGGCTCCGGCGGAAGGTTCTGCCAGGCCGATGGCGAGGTTGTCGGACACGACCTCGTAGATCTGATGGACGCTCATCAGCGTGCTGTGGCCGACGAGGACGTCCACCTCATCGGGACGGAGCGGCAGGCCCGTGAGGAGCACGTCGGTCATGCGCACCAGCTCCTCCAGCCCGATGAGCCGGCGCCACCGCGGTGCGTACTCCGGCTGGTCGAGCAGCCGCAGAGAGGCTCGGCGCCAGGGACCGTCGGGCATGAGACCGAGGCTTTCCCGGTAGGCCCTCACGGTCCCTGACAATCCGGGTCCGGACGTCATGGCATGGTTCCCCTTCGTCGGCAGCTGTGTCGGTTGCGCTGTGCCCTCACTGGAGTCGGGTGGGGATCACGCGGAAGGTAGCCGTGTCATCGTCCTGTGCGATATACGCATCTCGGCCACCCCGGACCAGCCGCGGACATCCGCCCGCCCGGACGGTCGAGGACCGCCGTCGTTCCTGTGCCGAGTCTGCGGGCTTCCTTAAGGGACCTTGAAGAACGCCTCCGGGCCGCCGTTTTCGCTGGTCATCAGCCTACGCTCGGGGACCCGTCCTCCCTTCTCGCCGAGAGGTGCCACAGGCATGAGCCGCAGCCGAACCCCCGGAACTCCGACCCGAGTCGAGGCGCGACGGAAGAAGACGGTGCGTACCCGCATCGTGCTGTCCCTCACCGCGACGGCCGCGGTGGTGGCGGTCGGGGTCGCGGTGGCCGACTCCGACGAGGGCGTACGTGCGAGCGGGCAGAAGTCCGGGGCGGCGGGCTCGCGCAGTGAGGAGGCGACGGCAACTCCCTCTCCCTCCGCCCCCACACCCTCCGCCGACGCGGCGTCCGCGACGGGCGCGATGCCGTCCGCGACGCCCGCCGCCGAGGCCACCGGATCGGCCGCCCCCACGAAGTCGGCGGCGGAGAGCCGCCCGGCCCCCGCGGCGTCGACCCCGTCCGCCAAGCCCAAGCCCACCCGTACGCCCGCCGCGACCACCGGTGGCGGTTCGGGTGGTTCGGGCGGCTCCTCCGGGTCCTCCGGCGGATCCGGCTCCTCCGGTGCTTCCGCCACGGAGTCCGCGGTCCTCTCGCTGGTCAACAAGGAGCGGGCCGCGGCCGGGTGCGGTGCGCTGACCTCGAACGCCAAGCTGAGCGCCGCGGCACGGGCGTACAGCGACACGATGGCCCGCAGCGGCGTCATGTCCCACACCGGACCCGACGGGTCCACCATGACCACCCGCGTGGAAGCCGCCGGATACGGCTGGTCCCGCCTGGGCGAGAACATAGCCCGCGGCCAGGCGGACGCCGCCGCGGTCATGAACGCGTGGATGAACAGCCCCGGCCACAAGGCCAACATCCTCAACTGCGACTTCCGGGAGATCGGCATAGGCTTCCACAAGGGCGACGGCGGCCCCTGGTGGACGCAGAACTTCGGAACACCGAGGTAGGAACTCCCGCCGACCCCGTTCTCACCGGCCCCGTTTCCGCCTGCCCCGTTCCCATCTGCCCCGCTCCCCCGGGGCCGCCGACGTCCTCCGGCCCCTACGCGGGTCAGGAGGACGTCGGCGTTCCCGCCTGATCCGGGGGAGGCGGTGACGGGCGGTCCAGCGGGTCGGCCACTATGGGGCCGTGCCCCGAATTCCGCGCTACCTGCTCATATGGCTGTCGTGCACGGCCGCCAGCGTGACCGCCGTGCTCGCCACGGTCCAGTTCGTGGTCGGTTCGACCAGGCATACGCCTCCGGTCGCGCGGTCCGCTCCCATGGTCGTCGAGACGCCGCCCGCCTGGCAGGCGGCGCAGGGCCAGCCGCCGACCCCGCAGTCCCCGAGCGCCACCCCCGACGCTTCGCCCTCCGCGAGCGGGCGGCCGTCACCCCCGGCTTCGACGCCCACCCCCGTGAAGGCCCCGACGGGAACGCCCCGGACGGCGGCACCCAAACCGCCCGTCGACTGCGGCGGGAGCGGGCCGGGCCTCTACACCGTCCCCTCGGAGGGCGGCAAGGTCACCGTGCGCTACGGCAGCCGCGGCGTGTGCCTGATCTCCGCGGTACCCGGCCGCGGTTACAAGGCCGGCACGTCGCAGACCGCGGACGACACCCTGATCGTCACGTTCACCAGCGCGGACCACCGCTCGGTCGTCACGGCGACGATCACCCCGTCGGCGAGGGCCAGCGTGCGCGAGACGTCCCTCTGACCGCGACCGCCTGATCCCTTTTGCGGGTTTCACCCCCTTGTGCAAGCTCGTCGTCCGAGCTCCGGTGAAGCGGAAGGTGAGCTGTTCCTTAGGGGAACCTCAAGATCGCGCTCACCCGGTTCCAGCGGCCCCCGGCGGTCCTATGCTCGCGTCAGCCGAGCGGCCTTCGGTGCCCGGGCACGACTGCCCCGGCGATCCGTCGGGCCGTCGCGCCATCGGCTTCACCGATCCGGAAGGCGTCTCGCCCTTCCCGTATTCCGAACCGTGCCTTGGGGTGTCTTCGCCATGACTTCTCGCATGCTCCGACCCGTCCGTGCCGCCCGTCGCACGCCGCGCCTTCGCTCCGCCGCGACGCTGAGCGTGCGGCTGCCCCTGGCGGCCGCGGCCGTGGTCGCCGTCGGGCTGACCGCAGCGTGCGGTCCGTCCGCCCAGCCCACCGGCGCCGCCGCGCCGGCCACGGCCGGACAGCCGTCGCAGACCCTCCCCGCCGGGACGGAGTCCGCGTCCGCGGCGGCGTCCGCCGAGGCGTCCCCGACCGCGTCCGCCACGCCGTCGCCGTCAGCGTCGGCGTCCGCGCCGGCCGGTACTTCGGCCGGCGCCCAGCCGGCCCCCTCGCGCGCCCAGTCGGCCAAGCCCGCCCCCAAGCCGTCCCGCACCTCCGCAACGCCCACCCCGGCGGCCCGGATACCCGGCCCCGGCTACGACGGTTCGGCCGACGCGAAGAAGCTGATCGACGCGGCGCTGCGCGCGGCCAAGGCCGATGGGCGGATGGTGCTGCTCGACTTCGGTGCCAACTGGTGCGGCAACTGCAAGGCGGCCGACAAGGTGTTCGCCCAGCCGCAGACGGCATCGATCCTCGGAGCCTCGTACCACCTGGTCAAGGTGGACATCGGCGGCGACAGCTCCGCCAACTCCGCGCTCCTGCGCACGTACAGCCCCTCGGGCGGCACGTACAAGATGCCCGTCCTGGTCGTCGTCTCGCCGTCCGGCACGGTGCGCACGGACACCCACGTCACCGGCAATCCCGCCTTGACCCCGGACGGCATCAACTCCTTCCTCCGCCAGTGGGCGTCATGAGACGAGCGGTCCCGCGTCCCACCGCCCTGGCCGGTGCCGGCCTCGCGGTGGCGGTCGCCGGCTGCCTGTACGCCGCTGCGGGCTCCGCCTCCGGCCGAGGGGAGCCGACGGGCCCGGGGAGCGCCGCGGTCAGGACCACCTCCGCGTCCGCGGCCGAGGTCGTGGACTCCGGCGCCCGGCCGCAGGCTCCCGCGCTGGCGGGCGCCGACCTGGACGGAAACCCGGTCGGCCTCACCGAGTTCCGGGGCCAGGTCGTCGTTCTCAACGTCTGGGGATCGTGGTGCGGGCCCTGCCGGGCGGAGGCCGACGACCTCGAGCGGCTCAGCGGGCAGACCCGGGCCCAGGGCGTCCGGTTCCTCGGGATCAACACCCGCGACCGGGACCGCTCGGCGGCGCAGTCCTTCGTACGCGCACACGGCCTGGGATTCCCCAGCATCCACGACCCCGACGGCGAGCTCCTGCTCCGCTTTCCGCCCGCGCTCCTCAACCCGCAGACCATCCCCTCGACGCTGGTGATCGACCGCCGCGGCCGGATCGCCGTCAGCATCGGGGGAGCGGTCACCGACGAGGAACTGAGGCCCCTGCTCGCCCGCGTCGCGCAGGAGACGCCGTGACGGCACTCACCGGGATCGCCGCCGCCCCCGTGGCGTTCTTCGCGGGACTCGTCTCCTTCCTCTCGCCGTGCGTACTTCCGCTCGTGCCGGGCTACCTGAGCTACGTGACCAGCCTGTCGGTCTCCGACCTGGCGGACGCCCGCGGCGGGCAGCGCGGCCGCATGGCGGCCGGCGCGCTGCTGTTCGTCCTGGGCTTCACGGCCGTCCTGGTCTCCGGAGGCGCCCTGTTCGGCTACTTCGGCCGGACCCTGCTGGCCCACCAGGAGCTGGTCACCCGGGTGCTCGGCGTCTTCACCGTGCTGATGGGGCTGTCCTTCATGGGATTCCTGCCGGGCTTCACCCAGCGGGAGTTCCGCAGCCACCGGCGGCCCGTGCTCGGTCTGGCGGGCGCACCGCTGCTGGGGGCGGTGTTCGCGGTCGGGTGGACCCCGTGCATCGGCCCGACACTGGCCGCCGTACAGGCCCTCGCCTGGAGCGAGGCGAGCGCGGTCCGCGGAGCCCTGCTGATGGCGGCCTACTGCCTCGGGCTGGGCCTGCCGTTCCTCCTCGCGGCCCTGGCCTTCCGCCGGGCCCTGACAGCCTTCGGCCTGGTCAAACGGCATTACCAGTGGGTGCTGCGGGCCGGCGGCGGCATGCTCGTCCTCGTCGGCGTCCTGCTGGCCACCGGCGTGTGGAACGACCTGGTGTACCGGCTCCAGTTGTGGAGCGCGGCGTTCACCACCGCCGTCTAGGGCCGGCCCGGCCCCTCCCTTCCTTTTCTCACCCCTCCCCTGACGAAAGCACAGCCGATGAACGTCTCCCCGTACGCGCACCCCTCCCGCGCCGTCCGCCTCGCGGCAGCCCTGCTCTCCCTGGCCGCGCTCACGGCATGCGGCGAGCAGCACGCCGGGACCGCCTCGGCGCCCACGACGAGCTTCACCGAGAACGGGGTCACCGTCACGCTCTCGGTCTCGGACTGGCATCCGCCGAAGGCCACCCTGACCGCGGTCTTCACCCCCGAGGAGAAGGGGTTCCACCTGTACAGCACCGAGCTGCCGGCCGACGGAATCGAGGGCGTGGGCCGGCCGACCTCGATGGAGGTCACCGGCGTCCTGCGGGCGGACGGGAAGCTGACGGCCGCGGCGGACGTACGGACGATCAGCGTGCCCGGCGTCGGCGCCCCGGTCCCCGTCTACCCGGACGGCCCCGTCACCACCACACTGCCCGTCCGCCTGGACGGCAACGGGGACGCGACCGTACTGCTCGGGTACGCGAGCTGCAGCTCGGAGGAGGGCTGCACCATTCCGGTCTCCGACCGCCCCCTCCACCTGCGCGTCACCGACGAGGGCCCCGCCTTCGGCGACCGGTAGGAACGACCGTTCACCTAAGGTGTGCCCATGCCGAGCGTCCTGGTCGTCGAAGACGACCCCAGCATCCGCCAGTCACTCATCGAAGTCCTGGCGGAGCACGGGTATGCCGTACGCAGCGCCGGCGACGGGTTCGGCGCCCTGCGCGAAGTCACCCAGTCGCCCGTCGACGCGGTGGTCCTCGACCTGGGGCTGCCCGATCTGGACGGAGGAGACGCACTGCGCATGATCCGGGGCATCTCCTCCGTTCCCGTCCTGGTGGCCACCGCTCGTGACGACGAAGCGGAGATCATCCGGCTCCTCAACGCGGGCGCCGACGACTATTTGGTCAAACCCTTCTCCGGGGGACAGCTCGTCGCACGCCTCTCCGCCGTCCTCCGGCGCACCAGCCACCTGCCGCCCGCCCATGCCGCGCACGGCGTCCGGGGTACCCGGCCGGCGCCGGCGGCCGAACCGCTGCGCCCCACCACCGTGGGCGAGCTGGCGGTGGACCCCGGGGCGCGCACCGCGTACCTGTCCGGCCGCGAGCTCCGGCTCACCCGCCGCGAGTTCGACCTCCTGGCCTTCCTCGCCCACCACACCGGTCAGGTCGTCTCCAAGCGGCGGCTGCTGACCGAGGTCTGGCGCGAGCCGTACGTGGACGACCAGACCGTCGACGTGCACCTGTCGTCGCTGCGCCGCAAGCTCGGCGAACGCGCGGCGGCGCCGCGCTACCTGCTGACCGTCCGCGGCGTCGGCATCAAGCTGGTGGCGCCGCGGTGAGACGCTCCCTGGCCGGAGTGGCGCTCGCCGTCACGTCCATGGTCGCCCTCTCCTTCCTCATACCGCTCGCAGCCCTGGTGATGTCGCTCGTCAAGGAGCAGAGCGTCACCGCCGCCGAGCAGCGGGCCGCCGCCCTGGCACCCGTACTGACGCTCACCACGGATCCGTCCGCCCTGCGGGAATCCGCCGCCAGTCTGGACGCGGCCGAGTACATGGTCGTCCACCTGCCGGACGCCCCCGCCCTCGGCACGTCCCGAGCCCCCAAGGCGCTGCTCGAACGGGCCCAGCAGGGACGCGAGTCCATATCCGAGGGGGTTCCCGGCGGCTGGATCTGCCTGCAGCCGGTGGTCCTGCCCGGCGACCAGGTCGCCGTCATCGAGAACTTCGTCCCCGAACAGGAGCTGACCCGCGGGGTCACGGCCTCCTGGACGGTCATGCTCCTGCTCGCCGTCGGACTGGTCGGCGGTTCCGTACTGGTCGCCGACCGCCTCGGCGCGAAGGTCGTCAGGTCCTCCAAGAGGCTCGCCCACGCCTCCCAGGCCCTGGGCCAGGGCAATCTGGACGCCCGCGTGGACCCCATGGGCCCGAGGGAGCTGCGCGAGGCGGGCATCGCCTTCAACACCATGGCCCACCGGATGACCGAGCTGCTCGCCGTCGAACGCGAACTGGTCGCGGACCTGTCCCACCGGCTGCGCACGCCGCTGACGGCCCTGCACCTGGCCACGGAACGCATGGCCGGCTCACCGGAGTCGGCCAGGGTCGAGGCCGCCGTGTGCGCCCTGGAAACGGAACTCCGGGCCATCATCACCGCGGCCCGCACCCCGCTCGCCGTGGGCCCGATGGGGCAGGGCATGCTCGGCCCGGAAACGGGCACGGCCCACCACACCACGCGCCCGGGACCGGCCGGACCCCGCTGCGAGGCCGCGGACGTCGTACGCCGCCGGACCGCCTTCTGGGCGGTCCTGGCGGAGCAGCAGGACCGCCCCTGCTCCCTCGACCTCACCCAGGAGCCCGCGGCCGTCAGCCTTTCCGAGGACGACGTCGCCGCCGTGGTGGACGCGCTCATCGGCAACGTCTTCCGGCACACCCCGCCCGGTACGCCGTTCGCCGTGCGCGTCGCCCGCACCGCCCAGGCCGTGGAACTGGTCGTGGAGGACGCCGGTCCGGGCATCCCCGAACCGGACCAGGCCCTCTCCCGCGGAAGCAGCACCGGCTCCTCGGGGCTCGGCCTCGACATCGCCCGCAGGGCCGGGTCCGTCACCGGCGGCTCGGTGCGCATCGCCCGCGGACCCCGCGGCGGAGCCCGGATCACCGTGGTCTTCGGGCTGGCCGCACCCCTGCCGTCCGGGCGCGGGCCGCGCGCCTCGCGGCGGCGTACGGGATGGCCGCGGGCCTACCGCGCCCGGTGAAGGCCCGGGGCGGGCCGCACCGTCACACCGCTGGGGAGACCTTGGGGGAGAACCCCGGCGCGACCTCGGGGAAGACGGGGGCGATCCCGAGGGCCGGCGCGATCGCCCGCCAGATCGTCGCCTGGGCCGTGGCGAGGTCGACCCGGGGGTCCTCCAGCATCAGCCGGTTGCCGAGGCCGTCGCACAGGGCCAGCACCAGCGTGCCGACCTCGGCGACGTCGCAGTCGGTGAACTCTCCGGAAGCGATGCCCCGTTCCACGACCCCCGCGACCCAAGCGTGCAGTTGGTCGTACAGGTCGACGGCGAGGTGCCGGGCCGTGCTGTCGCGCAGGGCGCGCACCCACAGCTCCTGCCAGAGCTTCCAGTCCTGATGGAGCTCGGCGTCCGTGGGCAGCATGCTCTGTACGATCCGGGCCAGGACGGCGGCGGCCGGGAGCGAATCGTCCTCGCTGCCGGTGTCCGTGCCGGTCTTGGCGAAGGAGTGCGTCATCGCCTCGGCGAAGAGCTTCTCTCGGGTGTCGAAGTGGTAGTGGAGCAGGGCCTTCGAGACGCCGGCGGCCTCGGCGACCTTGCGCATGCTGACGTGCTCGAAACCGATGTCGGCGATCACTTCGCACGCGGCCGTGAGGATGCGCTCACGCGTTTCGAGTGCCCGCTCGGCTTTGGTCACGTGGGCTGCTCCCCGTGTCGGCACCCGTCGGACGGGGTGCGTGGGTGGGTGGAAGGGCCCCGGCGGCCCAGCCCGCCGGACCCCCATCCTCGCGCATGGGGTCTCCGGGCCGCGGCCGTCGGGGCACCGAGGTCAGGAATAGGTGTGGAAGCCCCGGCCGGTCTTGCGGCCGAGCAGCCCCGCGTCCACCATCCGGGCCAGCAAGGGCGGCGGTGCGTACAGCGGCTCCCGGTACTCCGCGTACATCGACCGGGCGATCGCCTGGACGGTGTCCAGCCCGATGAGGTCGGCCAGGGCCAGCGGTCCGAGCGGGTGCGCGCAGCCCAGGGTCATGCCCCGGTCGACGTCCTCGGCCGACGCGGTCCGCGACTGGACCATCCGTACGGCGGCCAGCAGGTACGGAACGAGGAGCGCGTTCACCACGAACCCGGCTCGGTCCTCGGCGCGGACGACCTGCTTGCCCAACACGTCGGAGGCGAACTCCCGCGCGCGCAGGACGGTCTCCGCGGAGGTGAGCAGGGAGGGCACCAGCTCGACCAGGGGAAGCACCGGGACGGGATTGAAGAAGTGGAGGCCGACGACCTGCTCCGGCCGGGACGTGGCCGCCGCCAGCCGGATGACCGGGATGGCGGAGGTGTTCGTCGCGAGTACCGCGTCCCTGCGCTCCACGACCCGGTCGAGCCGGGTGAAGACTTCCAGCTTCGCCCGCTCGTCCTCGGCCACCGCTTCGACGACGAGGTCCCGGTCGGCCATCCGGTCCATGTCCGTGGTCGTCGCGATCCGGCCCACCGCCGCGTCGTGTTCGGCGCCGGTCAGCTTCCCGGCGGCCCTGGCGCGGGCCAGGGAACGGGCGATGCGCTGCAGGCCGGCGTCCGCGGCCTCCCGGCTCGTCTCCACCACCAGCACGCCGCGCCCGGCGCGGGCGCAGACCTCGGCGATCCCGGAGCCCATCAGGCCGCACCCCACGATCCCGACGCGTTCGACATCGGCCATCGGTTCTCCCTCTTCGCACTCGAATGGTTCTCGCGCGGTTCATCTGCCGTGCTCGTGCGGTGCTCGTGCGCTTCCCGTACGGACGGGTGCGGCGGCGGTCCGGGCCGAGGGTCGCGGGTTCGGCCCGGACCGGACCGCCGCTCCGGGTCACACGGAGGACGGCATCCGCAGCACGCCGGTGCCGCGCTTGACGAGTTCGCCCGCGATGATCAGGCGCTGGATCTCGGAGGTGCCCTCCCAGATGCGGTCGACCCGCAGTTCGCGGTAGAGCCGCTCGACGGGGTACGAGCGGTCGTAGCCGCGACCGCCGAAGATCTGCAGGCACCGGTCGATGACCCGGCCGGACGCCTCGCTCGCCGACAGCTTGGCGATGGCGGCCTTCGCGTGCAGCGTCTTGCGGTCGAGGACGCCCTCGTCGACCTCCCACGCGACCTGGTGGGTGTAGGCGCGGTTGACGGCGATGTCGACGGCGCAGTCGGCGAGCATGCCCTGGATGAGCTGGAAGTCGGCGATGGGGGAGCCGAACTGGCGGCGGTCGACCGCCCAGTCGCGGGCGAGCTCCAGGGCCCGCTCCGCCGCTCCGATCGTGCGCGCGGCGATCATCAGCCGTTCCTCGGTGAACCAGGAGCGGGTGATGTCGTAGCCGGTGCCCACCTCCCCGAGCACGGCGTCCCCGGGCAGGCGGACGTCGGTGAAGGTGAACTCGGGGTGCTCGTAGACGAAGGTGTGCATCCAGCGGGGCACCCGGGTCATCTCGATGCCCGGGGTGTCCTTGTCGACGAGGAACAGGGTCGGTGCCCGCTCCTCCCCGGCGGCCGCGAGCACGATCATGAAGTCCGCGTGGTCGCCCACGGTGACGAACCACTTCTCGCCGTTCAGCACCCAGCCGCCGTCCTCCGTACGCGTCGCCGTGGTCCGCAGGCTCTGCGGGTCGGAGCCGGCCTCGGGCTCGCTCACCGCGTAGCAGTCGCGGCGCCGTCCCCGGATCACCGGGACGAGGTACCGCTCGCGCTGCTCCGGCGTGCAGAAGGACAGGGCGTTGGCCGGACGCCACACCATGTCCCACAGGGCGCCGGTGAGCCGTCCGAGCTCGGCCTGGACGGTGACCTGCTCCAGGATGCTCAGGCCGGCGCCGCCCCACTCCGCGGGCATGTTGACGGCCTGGAGGCCGCTGTCGAGGACGGCGTCGCGGATCTCGGTGTGGGCCTGCGGGGGCAGGCCGTTGTTCTCCTCGCAGTCGAGCTCGTACTTCGTGATGAACCCGGTGAGGGCGCGCGCCGCGTCGCGGAGCTCTTCCTGACGGGCGGTGAGGCGGAAGTCCATGGTGTGTTCGTCCTCGTGGTCGTGATCGTGGTCGGGATCGTGGTGACGGGGTGGCAGGCGGCGGCGGAGGGTGACCCGTCAGGAGCGGCCGGGCAGCGCGAGTGCCCCCGTACCCCGCTTGACGAGCTCGTTGGCGATGATCAGGCGCTGGATCTCGGAGGTGCCCTCCCAGATGCGGTCGACGCGCAGTTCCCGGTACATCCGCTCGACGGGGTACGAGCGGTCGTAGCCGCGGCCGCCGAAGATCTGCACGCACCGGTCGATGACCCGTCCCGCGGCCTCGCTCGCGGCGAGCTTCGCCGTCGACGCCTTGGCGTGCAGGGTCTTGGGGTCGGTGTGGGGCTGGTCGGCTTCCCAGGCGACCTGGTGGGTGTAGGCGCGGTTGACGGCGATGTCGACGGCGCAGTCGGCGAGCATGCCCTGGATGAGCTGGAAGTCGGCGATGGGGGAGCCGAACTGGCGGCGGTCGACGGCCCAGTCGCGGGCGAGTTCCAGGGCCCGCTCCGCAGCTCCGACGGTCCGGGCGGCGATCATCAGCCGCTCGTCGGTGAACCACTCCTTCGTCAGTTCGTAGCCGTTGCCGACGCCGCCGAGCACGTCCTCGTCGGCGACGAAGACATCGGTGAAGGTGAACTCGGGGTGCCCGTTCACCGCGGAGTGCATGAACCGGGGGACCCGCGTCATCTCGACGCCCGCCGCACCTTTGTCCACGAAGAACAGGGTCGCGGCCCGCTCCGGGCCCGCATCGGCCTGCACCAGCAGGAAGTCGGCGATGTCACCGCAGGTCACGAACCACTTCTCACCGTTCAGCAGCCAGCCGCCCTCGGTGCGGGTCGCCGTGCTCGTGCACGAGCCGGGGTCCGAGCCCGCACCGGGTTCGGTGACCGCGAACGCGTCGAACCGCTCGCCCCGGATGACGGGCAGGAGGTACTTCTCGCGCTGCGCCTCGGTGCCGTGGGCGAGGACGTTCGCGGGCCGCCAGGGGATGTCCCAGAGGCAGTTGGTGACCTTGCCGAACTCCTCCTCGACGATGACCTGGTCCAGCAGGGACATGCCGGCCCCACCCCAGGCGGCCGGCATGTTGATCGCGTAGACGCCGGCGTCCATGGCGGCGCGGGTCAGTTCGCGGACCGTCTCGGCGGGCAGCGGGCCGCCGGCCTCCTCGGACTGGTCCTCGTACCCCATCAGGAGGTGTGCGTAGGCGGCGGCGCGGGCCTTGAGGTCGGCCTGCTCGGGCGTGTAGCGGAAGTCCATGGCGTGCTCCGGGGCGGAAGGGACGGGAGGGGTGGAAGGGGTGGAAGGGACGGGGGCTTGGGGAGGTTCAGGTGCGGGAGGGCCGCACGGGGATCAGCCCAGGACGGCCCGTGCGTCCAGCGCCAGGGCGCCGTCCGGGCGGACCAGCAACGGGTTGACCTCCAGCTCGGCGATCTCCGGATGCGCGGCGGCCACCGTCGTGATGCGTTCGATCACGGCCGCCGCGGCGGCCACGTCGACGGCCGGCCGGCCGCGGACACCCGAGAGCAGGGCGGCGGTCCGCAGCCCCCGCAGCAGCTCCTCGGCCCGCCGCGCCGGTACGGGCGCCAGCGCGAAGGCCACGTCGCGCAGGGTCTCGGTGAGGACCCCGCCGAGCCCGACCATGGCCACCGGTCCGAAGCGGGGGTCGCGGTTCACGCCCACGATCAGCTCGACGCCGTCCGAGAGGTCCGCCATCGCCTCGACCGAGTACGAGCCTGCGCCGAGCCGGGCGCGCATGCCCCGGTAGGCGGTGAGGAGCGCGTCCCGGTCGGCCAGGCGCAGCGCCACGCCGCCCGCGTCGGACTTGTGCAGGAGGTGCAGGGCCTTCAGCACGTACGGGCCCTCGAACTCCCCGGCCGCGGCCAGCACTCCGGCCTCGTCGGTGACCTCCCGCGCGGCCGGGAACGGCACACCGGCGGCGCCGAGGAGCCCGCGCACCCCGTGGTACCCGGCGTCCCGCAGCGGTGCGGCGGCGGCGGGCAGCGCGGAGAACTCCGGGGCCGCGCCCGCCGCCCGGCCGGTCATCGCCGACAGCGCGCGGGCGGCGTCCTCGGTGGCGGCGAACACCGGTATCCCGGCCCCGGCCAGCACCCGGCAGCTCGGCGACCGCGGATACATCGACTGCACCACCAGGGGCTTCGGCGACTCCGCGACATGGGTGACGATCTTCTCGGCGGCCCGCGTCTCACCCTCCGCGAGCGCGGAGCCGGCCGCCTGGCCGCCGCCCAGGCCGCCCTCGGACGCGGCGTACCCGCCGAAGTAGCCCGTCATCAGGACCGCGTCGACCTCCTCGGCGGCGAGCAGGTGCCCGACCGCGTCGGCGTACGAGAGGGGCTGCTGCTCGCCCATCCCCGCCAGGTCGACCGGATTGCCGACCGCGGACTGCTGCCACAGCACGGTCCGCAGCCCTGCCCGGGTCGCCTCCGCCAGCTCCGGCACGTCGAGCCCGGCGTCCTCGGCGGCGTCGGCCGCGATCGCCCCGTGGCCGCCGCCGTCGGTGAAGACGGCGGTCCGGCGCCCTCCCGTACGGGACCCGGGGCGGCTGCTCACGGCGGCCAGTACGACGGTCATCTCCCGGGGCGTGCGCACGAGTTCCACCCGCGCGTCGCGGCAGGCGGCGGCCACGACGTCGGCCGACGTGGTGAGCGCCCCGGTGTGCGACCGGGCGCTGCGGGCCGAGGCGGACCCGCGCCCGGCGGTGAGCAGGACCACCGGTTTGCCCGCCGCGGCGGCGGCCCGGGCGAAGGCCCTGCCGTCGCCGAAGTCCTCGGCGTACACGGCGATCGCCGCGGTGGGCTCGTGGCGGGCGCAGTCCTCGACGAGGTCGACGAGGGTGACGTCGGCCTGGTTGCCGAGGGAGACGAACCGGGAGAAGCCCAGGCCGTGCGGGGCGCCGCGGAGCTGGAGTTCGAGGGCGAGGTTGCCGCTCTGGCTCAGCAGGGCGATGCCGCCGGGCGCGAAACGGTCCGAGGCGAGGTACAGCTCGGTCGTGTTGTCCGCGATGCCCAGGCAGTTGGGTCCGACGAGCACGGCTCCGGCCTCCCGGACCCGGGCCACGATCGCGCGCTGGCGGGCCGCACCGGCCGGGCCGGCCTCGGCGAAGCCGGCGGTGATGCCGACGATCGCCTTAGCCCCACAGGCCAGGGCGTCTTCCACGGCGGCCTCGAACCCGCTGCCGGGGACGGAGATCACCACCAGCTCGACGGGTTCGCCGATCGCGGCGAGGGACGGGGCGGCCCGTCTGCCGAGGACGGTGCCGCCGCGCCGGTTCACCAGGTGCACCGGGCGCCGGCCGGGGGCGCGGAGCGCCTGGGAGGCCACCGCGTGGCCGTACTTCGCCGGATCGTCGCTCGCGCCGACCACGGCGACCGAGCGCGGGTCGAAGAGGGCGGTCAGATCACGTCCCATGTCACTTCTCCACTCGGAGGGCGGAGTTGGGGCAGCTCTCGGCGCAGGCGCGCGCCGCTTCCTCGGTGCCGGGCGGGACGGCGACGGCGATGACCTTTGCGTAGCCCCACTCGTCGAGTTCGACCAGGTGGGGTGCGTGTTCCTGGCACAGTCCGTAGCCCTGGCAGCGGGTGGAGTCCAGCAGGAGTTTCACGGTGTTCCTTTCAGCACGGACAAGCGGGGTACGGGCGCGTCGGCCATGGCCGCCTCGTTCGTGGCCGCCGCGTCCACGGCCGCGTCGGCGACCTCCGGGACGGCCACGGCGAGGCGGATCCCGTGACCGCCCCCGGGCAGGGCGGCGGAGCAGCGTGGACAGGGCTCCCGCAGGTGGGACCGGACGGGACCGGGGAAGGCGCGCAGAAGGCTGCCGGCGATGCCCGCGGCGGCGTCGAGCAGGCCGCACGCGCCGCGCCCGCGCAGCCCCAGCGACCACCGCTCCAACTGGGCCGGGGTATCGGGCCCGGCGGTGCCCGCGGCGAGGGCGTGCACGGCGTCGCGGACCGCCGCGGTGCCCGAGACGCAGACCCCGCACTGCCGTGCGCTCTCTGCCGCGAGGTGGCCGACGGCGTCGGCGGCGGTGCTCACCGGGCAGGCTCCGGCGGGGAGGAAGCGGATCGCTCCGCAGCCCAGGGCCGTGCCCGCCGCGGCGAGCGCGCCGGGTTCGAGGGGGAGGTCCAGGGCGCGGGCGTCGACGAGCCCGCCGAACAGGCCGCCCATCAGGGCCCCGGCCGCGTCCGCGACGCCGAGCGCGGCGGCCAGCGCGCGCAGGGGAACTCCGTAGGGGACTTCGGTGAGGACGGGGGTCGCGCTCCCGCCGGACAGGGTCAGCAGGGTGGAGCGGGCGACGGCCTGCCGGAGGTCGGGGCGGGCAGCGATGAGGGCGATGCGGGCGAGGGTCTCGACGTTGGAGACCAGGGTCGGGGCGCCGCCGACACCGCGTTCGAAGGGGCGGGGCGGCTTGGCGGTGGGCAGGGCGGGCCCGCCGTCGATCCGGCGGACGACCGCGCTCTCCTCCCCGGCGACGTAGGCGTGGGCGGTCTCGACGACCTCGACGGGCAGCCACGGCTCCCGTTCGGCGAGGGCCCGGCGGACGCGGTCCGCGGACACCGGGTCCGAGAGGTAGACGTAGCCCCGCACGGCGCGGGTGACCGCGGCGGCGTGGACGAGGCCGTCGAGGACCAGATGGGGCCTGGCCCGCAGCAGCCAGCGGTCCTTGACCGAGCCGGGCTCGCCCTCCTCGCCGTTCGCCACCACCACCGGGACGCCGCCGCGCTCGCGGACGGCACGCAGTTTGACGGCGGCCGGGAAGCCGGCCCCGCCGCGCCCGCGCAGACCGGATGCGGCGAGGTGGCGCAGCAGCTCGTCCGGGCCGGTGGCGTCGGCGTAGCCACCGGTGGCGAGGTAGGCCTCGGCGTCCTCCGCCGCGCCCGGTGCGGCTCCGAGCACGGAGCCCGGTGGCGGCCCCGTCGGGAATCGGATCGTGGTCATCGGCTGCTTCCTGTCCGGGAGTTGGTGCGCAGGGTCCGTACGGCGGTTTCGAGTGCGGCACGGTCCCCTGCGGTGCGGGCGTATCCCGTTCCCGGGAGGCCGATGAGCATGCGGTGGTGGTCGAGGACCACCTCGCCGGCGAGCAGGGCGGCCGCGCGGTCGCCCGGCCCGGGGTCGTCGGCCGCGGCGGTCACCAGCGCGGCCACCTCGGTGAGGTAGCGCAGCCAGCCGCGCCGGCTGCCCCGCAGGATCAGGCGCTCCAGGCGGCGCCGCTCGAAGGCCACCAGCTCGGGAGGCGGGGCGGGCTCCGGGGGGTCTGTGTGCCCCGTGGGTTCCGCGGGCTCCATGGGCTCGGGCTCCATGGGCTCTATGGGTTCCGTGCGCCCGGTGGGTTCCGTAGGGGGACGGTGCGAGGAAGCGCGCAGGGCGGCGACCGCAGAGGGCAGTTCCCGCTCCGGTTCGGGGGTGAGCCCGAGCCAGTCCAGACGCCGACGACCGCTCATGCGTGCCTCCGGGAGGGTGGGGGTGCCGTGAGCGACCGGGCCGGTGACGGGAGCCGGGGGCGGGATGGGGATGCCCGGGGCTCACCGCGGGGACGCCGAAGGCGTGCGGCAGGAAGGGCTGGAGGTGGGTGCGGGCCCGGGCGGGTGCCAGGGCGGCGGGGCTGCGTCCGGCCCGACAAAAAGCCCAGAAGTGGATGAACGCCGGTGCAGCGACGAGAATTACGCTAGCTGACCGATCGGTCAGCGTACAAGTCTTGACCCGGCGGAAATCAGCCAGCAATCTGACTGTCCAATCGGTCAGCAAGGCCCCGGCGTCTGCCCCGGCCCGCTGCCCACCGCTGTGTCGTCTCGATGCCCCTTGCCGAGACCGATCGCCGCACCGCCGGTACGGAGGAGTCGCCCGATGTACTCCAGAGCCCCCGAACTGCCCCCGGCCGACCAGCCGGTCCCGCCCGACCAGGCACCCCCGGACGCCCCCGGGCCCGCGCTGTCAGCCCGCTACTACACCGATCCCGACACGGCCGCCGACGAGATCCGGCACGTCTTCGCCAAGGCCTGGCAGCTCGTCTGCCACGAGTCCGACCTGCCGAATCCGGGAGCCCGGCTCGCCGCCACCGTCGCGGGCCGCGAGGTGCTCGTCGTCCGCACCGAGGACGGCGGCCTCGCCGCCCACCTCAACGTGTGCCGCCACCGCGGAACGCGCCTGGTCACGGCCCCCGAACCGGCCGGCAAGGCGATCCGCTGCCCCTACCACGGCTGGACCTACCGCCTCGACGGAAGCCTGGTCGGAGCCCCCGAGGCGCGGCAGATCCCCTGCCTCGACAAGCCCGCGCTCGGCCTGTTCCCGGCCCGCGTCGAATCCTTCATCGGCTTCGTGTTCGTCAACCTCGACCTCGACGCCGTACCCCTGGCGGAACAGTGCGCCGGGCTCGCCGAGGCAGTCGGCCACTACGCCGGGGCCGGCCTGGTACCGGTCGGCCGTGCCCGGATCCACGACCTGGCCGGAGCCGAGGTGCAGGAGGCCAACTGGAAGGTGACGGTCGACAATTACCTGGAGGGCTACCACGTACCGGTGGCCCACCCCGGCCTGATGCGGCTGCTCGACTACCAGGCCTACACCTGCGAGATCGAGGAGTCCTACGCACTGTTCGCCTCGCCCCTGCGGGACAAGCCGTCCTCGAACTGGGCCGAGCACCTCTACCAGCGCATCGCCGCCCCCATGCCCGGCCTCGCCGAAGCCGACCGGCGGGTCTGGCGGTACGCGGTCATCTACCCGAACACCCTGATCGACTTCTACCCCGACCACGTCCTGGCCTGGACCGCGATCCCGACGGCGGTGGACCGGGTGGCCGTCCCCGGCGCGTTCTACACCCGGCGCGGTACGGGTCTGCGCACCCGCCTCGCCCGCCGCCTGAACATCCACATCGGCTGGATCACCAACGACGAGGACGTCGAGCTGGTCGCCCGCGTGCAGAAGGGGCTCTCCACCCCCGGCTTCGAGCCCGGCCCGCTCTCCCTCCGCGAGTCGGCGGTCGCCTGGTTCGCCGGCCGCATCCGGGCGGACCTGGACGCCGGAGCCGATCCCGGCATGGCCGCCGCCGAGCGCTGAACCACCCCTGAGGCCCTTCGTCCGCCGGCCCGGCCCGGCCTAGTCCAGCCCAGTCCAGTCCAGCCCAATCCAGTCCAGCACAGCCCCGCTCCGCCCCCGCCCGCGCACGTCTTCCCACCCGCCGTCCCCCACGGCCCCCTACGGAGAGGACCCCGCATGTCCCCCGAGGCACACCCCCTGTCCAGACGCTCCCTCCTCCGCGCCGGCACCGCCGCCGCCCTCGGCCTCACGGCAGCCGGCTGCGGATTCGCGTCCGGTGACGACCCGGCCGGCAAACCGGCCGAGGAGACGCCGATCGACGTCAAGGTCGACGGCGACCTCGTCTACTTCAACTGGGCCGACTTCGTCGACCCGGCCGTCTTCGAAGGCTTCGAGAAGGAGTACGGCGTCAAGGTCGTCCAGTCGAACTTCGACTCGATGGAAGGCATGGCCGCCAAGCTCAACTCCGGGAACCAGTACGACATCATCTTCCCCACGGCGAAATGGTCCCAGCGCCTCGCCGCCGGCGGCAGGCTGCGGGCGATCGACCACACCCGGCTGAAGAACGCCGAGGCCGTCTTCGGCGGCTACGACTACTTCGCCGACCCCTGGTACGACCCCCGCTCGCAGCACACCGTGCCCTTCACCATGTACAAGACCGGCATCGGCTGGCGCCGCGACCGGCTCGGTGATCTGACCGGTTCCTGGGACGACCTGTGGAACGAGCAGGCCAAGGGCAAGGTCTTCGTACTCGACGACCGCGACGAGGTGCTCGGCATGGGCGCGCTCAAGCTCGGCCTCGACCTGACCACCGACGACCAGGGCGACCTCGCCCGCGTCACCGACACCCTGCGCTCGCTCCGCCCCCGCCTGCGCGGCTTCTCCAGCGACAGCTACAACAACCTGCTCAACGGCAACGCCGACATGACCCAGGCGTGGAGCGGGGACATGGCCGCCATGCTCGCCCAGGCGGAGGACCCCGCCGTCTTCGGATTCGAAGTCGCCCGCGAGGGCGCCCCCGTCAACTCCGACTGCTACGCGATCCCCGTCGACGCGCAGCACCCCGGCACCGCGATGCTCTTCATCGACTACATGCTCCGCCCTTCGAGCGTGAAGAAGAACATCGAGTACATCGGCTACCCCATGCCGGTCCGCGGCAGCGAGGACACGTACACCGCGCTCGTGGAGCCCTTCCCCCAGTGCCAGGTGACGGCGGCCGACCTCAAGGACGACCTCTACTTCCGCAACGGCACGGCGAAGGGCGAGCAGCACCGCGACGCCGCCTGGACCGATGTGAAGGCCGGCTGACATGGCACGACCTGATCCCCGGGATCCGCAGGGCCGGTCCGGCCCGGCCCGTCCGCCGCGCGCGGGCCGGGCCGGGTCGGAGGCGAGGCTGTGGACCTGGTTCATGCTCCCCGGCACCCTGTGGATGACCGGCTTCCTCCTCGCCTCCCTGCTCCTGGTCGCCACCCTCGCCTTCGGCACCACCGACCCGCTCGGAAATCCGCGCTTCGGGCTCAACTTCGAGAACTTCGCCGCGCTCGCCGATCCGGCCTACCGCACCGTCCTGCTGCGCTCGCTCGGCTACGCGCTGATCACCTGCCTCATCTGCCTGGCCGTGGCCTACCCCGTCGCCTACGCCATCGCCCTGCGCGGCGGCCGCTTCAAGAACCTGCTGATCGCCGCGATCGTCGTCCCGTTCTTCGCCAACTACCTGGTGCGGATGTACGGCTGGTCCGTCGTGCTCTCCGACGACGGGCCGGCGCTGAGGGCCCTGCGCGCGATCGGCCTCGCCGACGGCGACACCAAGATCCTCCAGACCGGCCCGGGGGTCATCGCCGGACTCGTCTACGGCTTCGTCGTCTTCATGATCATCCCGCTGTACGCGGCCATGGAGCGTATGGACACCTCACTGATCGAAGCCGGACGCGACCTCTACGGCGGCCCCCTGAGGACCTTCCTCTTCGTCACCGTGCCCGCCACCCGCCAGGGCGCGGCCGCCGGCTGCGTCCTCGTCTTCCTGCCCGCCATGGGCGACTTCGTCAGCGCACAGCTCATGGGAGGCCCCGACCAGATCATGATCGGCAACCTGATCCAGGACAAGTTCTTCCAGGGCCAGAACTGGCCCCTCGGCTCGGCCCTGACCATCCTGCTGATGGCGGTCCTGCTGCTCGGGATGCTCGGCTACCTGAGGCGCACCCGCAAGGACGAGGCGGAGGCGGTCCGATGACCCCGCGCCGCCCCGGCAGACGGCGCCGCGGAGCCGACCGCCCGCCCCGGTTCGTCATCGCCGTCACCGCGGTCTTCTTCGCGCTGCTCTACCTCCCCGTCGGCGTCGTCGTCCTGTTCTCCTTCAACGCGCAGAAGTCCCTCACCGTCTTCGACGGGGTGAGCCTGCGCTGGTACGCCGCCTTCCTCCGCGACGACGTGCTCATCGACTCGCTCGGCATGAGCCTGCGGGTGTCCCTCGTCGCGATGGCCGCCTCGCTCCTCCTCGGGGTGGCCCTCGCCCTGGGCCTGGTCCGCGGCCGCGGCCGCCTCGGCTCCTTCGCCGGTCTGGTCATGCTCGTACCGCTGATCACCCCTGAAATCGTCACCGGCGTCGCCGCGATGATGCTCTTCAAGGGCCTCGGCATCACCCTGTCCACCACCACCGTGATGCTCGCCGAGATCACCTTCTCCATCTCCTACGTCACCGTCATCCTGCGCTCCCGCATCGCCGCCCTCAATCCGGAGGTCGAGGAGGCGGCGATGGACCTCGGAGCCACCCGTCGGCAGGCCCTGCGCCTGGTGACCCTGCCCGCGCTGCTCCCCGGCATCCTCGCGTCCGGGGTGCTGATCTTCGCCCTGGTCTTCGACGATTTCGTCCTCGCCTACTTCACCACCGGCGTCGACCCGCAACCGCTCTCCGTCCGCATCTACTCGGCGATCCGGTTCGGCGTCCAGCCCACCATCAACGCCGTCGGCACCCTGATGCTCGTCGGCTCCATCGCCCTCATCGCGCTCGCACTCGCCATCCCGCGCCTCTTCGGCCGCCGAGGCGGCCTCGATCTGCTCCCGGGGAAGTGACACCCATGCAGCACCCGAACCCTGATCCGCCCGCGGACGCACACGCCGGCGGCCCGCACGCCGCCGAACCGCACGCCGTGGACGCGCGCCCCGCCGTCCGGCTCGACCGGGTCTCCAAGCGGTACCGCACCACGGACACCTACGCGGTCCACGACGTCACCCTCGACATCGCCCCGGGCGAGTTCTTCTCCCTCCTCGGCCCCTCCGGCTGCGGGAAGACCACCTTGCTGCGCATGACCGGCGGCTTCGCCGATCCCACGGAAGGCAGGGTCCTGCTCGACGGCGAGGACGTCACGGGCCTGCCGCCCAACAAGCGCAACGTCAACACCGTCTTCCAGAGCTACGCCCTCTTCGACCACCTCTCCCTCGCCGACAACGTGGCCTTCGGCCTCAAGCGCAGCGGTGTTCCCCGCGCCGAGATCCGCCAACGGGTCGGCGACATGCTGGACCTCGTCCAGCTCGGGGACCTGGCCGGCCGCAAACCGCCCACCCTCTCCGGCGGCCAGCGCCAGCGCGTCGCCCTCGCCCGCGCCCTGGTCAACCGGCCCCAAGTCCTGCTCCTGGACGAGCCGCTGGCCGCCCTCGACCTGAAGCTGCGCCGCCGGATGCAGGTCGAGCTCAAGCAGATCCAGCGGGAGGTCGGCATCACCTTCGTCTTCGTCACCCACGACCAGGACGAGGCCCTGACCATGTCGGACCGGCTCGCCGTCATGAACGAGGGCCGCATCGAGCAGTGCGGCACGCCGGAGGACGTCTACGAACGCCCCACGAGCAGCTTCACGGCCTCCTTCATGGGCACCTCCAACCTGGTCCCGGGGACCTACCGATCCGGCCGTGTCGTCCTCGACCAAGGCCCCGCCCTGCCCGTCGGCCCCCGGTCCGGCGTCCCCGACGGCAGCCGGGTCAGCCTCTCGATCCGCCCCGAGAAGATCTGGCTCTCCGGCTTCGAACCGGGCATGGCGCAGGTCAGCGGGGTCGTCCGGGAGACCGTCTACTGCGGTCCGACCACCACCTACCTCATCGAACTCGCCCCCGGCGTCACGGTGTCCGTCCTGGAGCAGAACACCGTCCGCTCCCGCATGGAGGACCGCTGGAGCGGCGGCGAGCAGGTCGAGATCGGGTGGAACCCCGAACACTGCCTGGTCCTCGACTGACCGATCCCCGGCGGTCCCCGCCCCGGCGGTCCCCGCGCCCCAGCGGGCCGGGAGCCACGCCCGGAGCCGGTGCGTAGCCCGCATCCGGTGCGCAGCCCGGAGCAGGTGCCGCCGCCGGTCCGGAGCCGGACGCCGGAGGCGCCCCCGGGGCCCCGCATCCCCAGCCGCCCACCACCCCGCCCACGCCCCCGCCGCCGTCCGGCTCCGGCACCGACCGAAGGAAGCCCACCCATGAACCACGACGTCATCGTGCTCGGCGCCGGACTGGCAGGTCTCGCCGCCGCGCGCGACCTGGCCGCGGGCGGGGCCGACGTCCTCGTCGTCGAGGCCCGCGACCGCGTCGGCGGACGCGTCGAGCAGACCACCCTCCCCGACGGCAGGCTGGTCCAGCTCGGCGGGGAGGTGGTGGGCCGGGCCCACACCGCGTACACCGCCCTGGCCGCGGAACTGGGCCTCACGCTGGTCCCCAGCTACGTCGCCGAGCCCGGCGCCCTCACCCGCGCCACCCCCGAAGGAGTCTCCGCCGCGGACCCGCCCCACTGGTTCGGCCCCGGCGACGACGCCTGCCACACCAAGGTCACCGCCGCCTTCACGGCGCTCGCCGCCACCGTCGACCCGGCCGACCCCTGGTCCCACCCCGAGGCCGCGCGCCTCGACCTGCTGTCCGTCGGCGACTGGCTCCGCGCCCAGGGCGCCACCGGGGCCGTCGTACGCCTCTGGGAGATCGGCCGACTCGCCCTCGCCGACGGCTCCTGCGAACGGACCTCCCTGCTCGCGGCCCTCCGCAAACACGCCGCCGTACCCGGCACCGGACACTACGAGTACGAGGCCTGGGAGGGCCTGCGCGTCGCCGAGGGCTCGGCGACCGTGGCCCTGCGCATGGCCGAGGCCCTCGGCGGCCGGATCCGTACGGGCTCACCCGTCGAGGGAGTCGCGGTACGCCGGCCCGGCCGCAGCTCCGTACGCCTGGCCGGCGGCAAAACCCTCACCGCCGCCGCCGTGGTCAGCGCCCTCCCCGCCGGCCCGCTCCGCTCGGTCGCCGTCACCGGGGTCTCCGACGAGCGACTCTCCTCCCTGCACCGCCAACGCCACGCCCTCGCCGCCAAGTTCACCGCCGCGTACCCCCGGCCCTTCTGGCGCGACCAGGGCCTCAGCGGCCTCTCCGAAAGCGAGGGGATCCTCGGCAGCACCTGGCCGCAGAGCCACGGCATCCTCTCCGCCCTCGTCCCGCCCGAACGCTACGGCGTCCTCCTCGGTACGCCCGCCCCCCTGCGCACCGCCGAACTGCTGGCCGACATCGCGCGCCTGTACGGCGACGAGGCGAACCGGCCGCTCGACACGTTCATCCGCATGTGGGGCACCGACCCGTGGACCCAGGGGTACGTCACCCAGTGGACCCCCGGCGACGTCATGGCCGTCGGCCCCCTGCACGGCACCCACGAACCGCCCTTCTACGTCTGCGGATCCGACCAGTGGGTGGCCGGCTACATGGAAGGCGCCGTCCGCACCGGACGCGCCGCCGCCGAGGAGGCCCTGCGCCGTGGCTGACGCCCCGCACCACCACACCGGGCCGCCCCTGCACAACCACATCGGGGGAGTGGACCGGCCCGCCGCCTCGGGCGCGACCATGGCCCTCACCGACCCGGCCACCGGCCGCGTGCACCGCCACGCCCCGCGCTCGGGTCCCGCCGACACGGACGCGGCCTGCTTCGCGGCGGCGGCCGCGTTCGGGCACTGGTCCACCACGACCCCGGCAGTCCGGCAGCGCGCCCTCCTCGGGATCGCCGACGCCATCGAGGCGCACGCGGAGGCCTTCACGGCCGCCGAGACCGGGGACACGGGCAAGCCCGCCGAGCAGTTCAGGGACGATGAGCTGCCCGCGATCGCCGACGCCGTCCGCTACTTCGCCGGAGCCGCGCGGAACCTTCCGGGCGCCGCCGCGGCCGAGTACACGGAGGGCCGCACCTCCCTGCTGCGCCGCGAACCGGTCGGGGTCTGCGCCCAGATCACCCCCTGGAACTACCCGCTGATGATGGCCGCATGGAAGATCGCCCCGGCCATCGCCGCCGGCAACACGACCGTGCTCAAGCCCGCCGACACCACCCCCTCCTCGTCCCTGCTCCTGGCCCGGATCGCCGCGGAACACCTGCCGCCGGGCGTGCTCAACGTCGTCTGCGGAGACCGCGACACCGGCCGCGCCCTCACCGCCCATCCGGCGGTCGCCCTGATCGCCGTCACCGGCAGCGTCCGAGCCGGACAGGAGATCGCGGCGGCCGCCGCGGCCGGCCTCAAGCGGGTCCACCTGGAACTCGGCGGCAACGCACCCGTCATCGTCCACGAGGACGCGGACGTGAAGCCCACCGCCGCGTCCCTGGCCGCGGTCGCCTACTACAACGCCGGCCAGGACTGCACCGCGCCCACCCGGCTCCTGGTCCACCGCCGGATCCACGACGCGTTCCTCCCGGCCCTCGCCGCCGAGGCGGCCCGACTCCGCGCCGGCACCGACTTCGGCCCCCTCAACAACACCGTCCAACTCGCCTCCGTACAGGGCCTGCTGGACCGCCTGCCACCCCACGCCCGCATCGTCACCGGCGGCCGCCGGCTGCCGCGCCCGGGCTTCTTCCACGAGCCCACCGTGGTCGCGGGCGTCCGCCAGGACGACGAGATCGTGCAGGAGGAGATCTTCGGACCCGTCGTGACCGTCCAGCCCTTCGCGGACGAGGCCGAGGCCCTGCACCTCGCCAACGCGGTGCGCTTCGGCCTGGCCGCGAGCGTGTGGACCACCGACCACGATCGCGCGATGCGGGCCACCCGCGCCCTGCACACCGGCATCGTCTGGGTGAACACCCACGGCACCACGGTCTCCGAGATGCCCCACGGCGGAGTCAAGCACTCCGGCTACGGCAGCGACCTCTCCCTGTCCGGCCTCCTGGACTACACGCAGGTCAAGCACGTCATGCTGTGAGCGGGGCCGCCAGGGACGGGTAGTCCAGGACCAGACCGTCGTCGTCGAAGCCGACGTCCGCGCGGAAGCCGCCGGACTCGTAGCGGACGCGCGCGCCGTGTCCGGCGCGCGCGAGAGGCGTGTACGTCTGCCGGTTCGCGCTGACGGCGAGGTCCGGGACGGAGACCCAGGCCATGAGGAAGTGGTGCGGTCCGGTTCCGGGCCGCCGGTGCAGGCCGTGGCGGAGCACGGGCATGGTGTTGGTCAGCGGGCAGAGGCCCAGGTCGCAGTCGAGCGCACCGTCGAGATCGGGGCGGTACGCGCCGTCCACGGTCCAGCGTCCGCGGTCGCCCCGCAGGTCCAGCTCCCGGGTCGACGCCGCCGTCTCGACCGTCACGTGGAGGCGCGAGGTCACGTAGCCGTCGGAGGTTTCGAGCGTGTACGTCAGCCAGTACGGCTCGGGGTCCAGGCCGACGGAGCGCCCGCGCGCGGTCAGGGCGCCCTGGGCGAGGTCGACCCACGCGGTCGAGTAACCCGAGCCGGGGAAGACCTCCCAGGTGCGCACGAGGCGCCGGGATCCGCTCATGCCGTCACCGTACCGGCTGCTCAGGCCCCCTCGGCGGAAGCGGGGTCGTCCAGGGCCGGGAGCGTCAGCGGTACGTTGCCGCGCACTGCCTGCGCGTAGGGGCAGACCGCGTCCGCCCGGTGCAGCAGCGGCTGGAGGTCCGCCGCCCGCCACCCCGGCAGGCTGACGGTGAGGGCCACCGCGAGGCCGTAGCCCGCGGGCGTGTCCGTGGTGCCGAGCTGTACTTCGCACGCCACGCGCGCGGCGGCGGCGTCCACCCCGAACTCGGCGGCGACCTCCGCGAGCGCGGAGGTGAAGCAGGCGGCGAAACCGGCCGCGAACAGCTGCTCGGGGTTGGGGTGGTGCCCGGGACCTTCTTGCGCGGCGGGGCGAGGCGGAGGTCCAGGCGCCCGTCGTCCGTGCGGACGGATCCGGTACGGCCCCCGGCGGCGTGCGCGGTCGTCCGGTACAGGCTGCGGGTGAGTGGCACGGTCATGGCGTTCGGCCCATCTTGCTCGACGAGGACGCTGCCCGGGCGCGGACAGCGGAAGGCGCCGCTGGTGCGGCACCTCGCGCGTCGTCGTGCGTAACCGGGTACGGCGCATCTCGTCGGGGGCCTCGGGTCGGCCGCCGGACAATCTAGTGCTGTGGCCGGAAAGGTTCACCGTGTCACGGCGCCCGGCACGGCACCTCGCCGCGTTGTCGGACCACGACGGTACGTCCAGTACGAGTCGCGGTCCTCCGCCTTGCGATGCACCGCACCGGACACCGCGACCCGGCAAACCTTTCCGGCCACAGCACTAGCAACGGACGCGACCGGCCGGGGCGTCGCCGGCGGTGACCCTGCTCACCCGCGGCCGGCCCCCTCGCGATCCGCGGACGCGGGCCGGTGACGGCTGCGGTACGCGCCCGGAGGCATGCCCTCCCACCGGTTGAAGGCGCGGACCAGGGCCGTCGCACCGCTCAGGCCGACGAGCGGCGCGATCCGGTCCAGCGGCAGGTCCGTGGTCTCCAGCAGCAGCCCGGCCCGGCCGTGGCGGGCGGTGTCGAGGAGCGTGCGCCACGACGTGCCCTCCGCGTGCAGGGCCCTGCGCAGGGTCCGCACGCTGAGGCTGAGCTCCTTGGCGGGGCCCTCGGGGCCCGCGTCCCCGAGCGCGGCGTGCTCCAGCCACTGCCGTACCCGCTCGGCGACGGTCGCGGCCGCGGACAGGCCGTGCAGGAGCCGGTCGGCGTAGGCCCGGTGCAGGGCGTCGAGCGCCGGGTCGTAGAGGGGGCGGCGCCGGTCGAGGTCCTCGTCGGCGACCGTGATCGCGGTCTCCGCGGCGTCGAAGACGACGGGACAGCCGAGGACGTGGGCGTACGGCTCCGCCGAGCCCCTGCGGGAGTGGGTGAACGACACGGCCAGGGGCGCCCAGCCGTCGCCGGCGATCCAGCGGCCCGCCCGCACCATGCTGCTGACGATCGCCTCCACCCGCTGGGGGTGCATGGCCGCCGGGTCGACGGTCGGCCGGTAACAGACCCGGCCGACGCCGCCTCGGCGCTGCAGGGTCACCTGGCCCGCCCGGCTCAGCAGGGGGTGGTAGCGCTCGGCCGCCTGCGCGGCGTCCGCGAGGCTGGCGCAGGTGAGGACGAGGTGGCCCAGGATGTGCAGGCCCTCGGGCCGGATGCGGTCGCCCACGAGGAGTCCGGTGTGCGGGCCCGCGCCCACGGCGCCGAGCACCTCGTCCCACAGGGCACGCGTCTCGCCGAACTCCGGCCGGTCCGTGGGCACGTTCCAGGAGGCGGACCCGTCGGCGCCCGCCGCCGTGGCGCTCAGGACGGCGAGGGCGTAGCACGCGGTGACGGTGGGCGGCTCGATGGCTGACACGTCGGTCAGTCAATGCGCGCGCACCGCCCGCGTCAACACCGCCCGCGGGACGGCTCCGTGGGCGGCTCCGTGGGCGGGTCCGGGGAGTCAACGGGTTGGCCGCCGAAGTGAATGACGGCGCCCCGGGCTGCTCCTAAGGTCGGCCTTCGGATCTCTTCCCGCATGTCATGAACGCATCATGAAGGAGAAAGGGATGGGGATGAACCGACGAAGAGCCCTCGGGCGAAGCCGGTACCTGTTGCCCGGCCTGGTCCTCGCGCTGGTCACCTTGCTGCTCGGCCCCTCGACCGCCGGCGCGTCGGCGGGCCCGCAGTGGTGGGAGCCCGTGGCGCGACCGGTCCCGGACTCGCAGGTCAACGTCACGGGAGAGCCGTTCACCGGGACCGACGCTCAGGGCCGGGTCCGCGGATACGTCGACGGGCACGTCCACCTGATGTCCGACGAGGGCTTCGGGGGACGGCTGGTCTGCGGAAAGACCTTCTCCCCGGCGGGGGTGGCGGACGCCCTCAAGGACTGCCCCGAGCACTACCCGAACGGCGTCCTCGCCCTCTTCGACATGATCACCAAGGGCGGTGACGGCCGGCACGACCCGACCGGCTGGCCGACGTTCCGCGACTGGCCGGCCCACGACTCCGCCACCCACCAGCAGACGTACTACGCCTGGGTGGAGCGGGCCTGGCGGGGCGGCCAGCGGATCCTGGTGAACGACATGGTCACCAACGGCGTCATCTGCTCGCTCTACTTCTTCAAGGACCGCGGCTGCGACGAGATGACCGCGATCAGGCTCCAGATCCAGAAGACGTACGAGCTCCAGGCCCACGTCGACGCCATGTACGGCGGCGCCGGCAAGGGCTGGTTCCGGGTCGTCACCGAGCCCGACCAGGCCCGCGAGGTCATCGAGGAGGGCAAGCTCGCCGTCGTCCTCGGGGTGGAGACCTCCGAACCGTTCGGCTGCAAGCAGGTGCTGGACGGTGCCCGCTGCACCATGGCCGACATCGACCGGGGCCTCGACGAACTGCACCGGCTGGGCGTGCGCAGCATGTTCCTGTGCCACAAGTTCGACAACGCCCTGTGCGGCGTCCGGTTCGACTCGGGCACGCAGGGCATGGCCGTCAACGTCGGCCAGTTCCTGTCGACGGGCACCTTCTGGAGCACGGAGCCCTGCACCGGCGCCGAACACGACAACCCGATCGGCTTCGGGCTGGCCGCCGGGGGCCACCGGGAGGCGGGCGCCACCGTGACGGCCGAAGGCCCCGGCACCTCCCAGGAGCCGGCGGAGGCGGAGGCCCGGATCCGTGGCGCCCTACCGGAAGGGGTCGAACTACCCCAGTACGGCGCCTCCTTGCAGGCCGCGCAGTGCAACCGCCGGGGCCTGGCCGCACTGGGCGAGTAGGCGGTACTGGGCATGACCAAGCGCAACATGATGCTGGAAATCGACCACATGAGCGTCAAGGCGGCCAACCAGGCGCTGCGCGTGCTCGAAACCGAACGCTACTCCGGCGTGCTCTCCACCCACGGCTGGATGGACGACAACTGGACCGAGCGCGTCTACCGCCTGGGCGGCTTCATCACGGGCCACATGTACGAGGCGCCCGCGTTCGCCGCCGAGGCGCGCAGGCACGCCGCCCTGCGCGCCAAGTACGGTGCCGGGTACGGGATCGGCACCGACATGAACGGCTTCGCCTGGCTCCCCGGCCCCCGGGCCGCGGCCGGGAACCCCGTCCGCTACCCCTTCCGCAGCCCCGACGGCGGCTCGGTCCTCGACCGGCAGGTCACCGGCTCGCGCGTCTGGGACGTCAACACCGACGGCGGCGGCACCCACTACGGCCTCGTACCCGACTGGATCGAGGACATCCGGGTCACCGGCGGCCAGGACGTGGTGGACGAGCTCATGCGGGGAGCCGAGGGCTACCTGCGCACCTGGGAGGGAGTCGACGGCCACACCACCCCGTACGTACCCCTGGTCCGCGGCCACCGCCCCCACGCCGGGCACCTGGCCTCCTCACGCCCCCTGCCCGCCGGGTTCACCCACGAGGGGGTCTGGAAGGTGCTGCGGGACCCCGCACCCGGCACCGTCCGGCTCTACGAGTGCAAGGCTGCGAACCACTCGCTGCTGACCCCCGACCCGGGGTGCGAGGGCCTACAGCCCCTCGGCGCGGTCGGCTACGTGTACACCGGGGCGGTGCCGGGCTCGGTGCCCCTCTACCGGTGTTACGCACCCTCCGTATTCGACCACTTCGTCTCCAACAGAGCCGACTGCGAAGGGCCTTACGTGAAGGAGGGGCTGCTCGGCTACGTCATGCCCGTGGCCGCGCCGTAGCCGCGGAGACGCGGAGGTGCCCCCGGTGCGTGCGACCCCGGGGGCACCCCCCCCGCGTTCACACGGGGGGCAGGGCCTGCTCGGACCAGACGGTCTTGCCGCCCACGGTGTAGCGGCTGCCCCATCGGTGCGAGAGCTGCGCGACGATGTACAGTCCGCGCCCGCCTTCCTCGTGGCTCCGCGCACGCCGCATCCTCGGCTGCGTGTTGCTCGAGTCCGACACCTCGCACGTCAGGGTGTCCGCCCGGATCAGCCGGAGCCGGACCGGGCCGCCGGCGTGGCGAATGGAGTTGGTGACCAGCTCGCTGACGATGAGCTCCGTGCTGAAGGCGAGCTCGTCGAGGTCCCAGGCGGTCAGCTGCTCCAGGACGAGATGGCGCGCGTCGCCGACGACCGCCGGGTCGGCGTCGAGCAGCCACGTCGCGACGGCGCCGTCGTCCACCACCCGGGTACGGGCCAGCAGGAGGGTGACGTCGTCCCGCAGCCGTCCCGGCGGCAACCCCTCCACGATGTCGTGCCGGGCCTGCCGCAGCGGCCGGCCGAGTACGTCCGCGCGCAGCAGGCGGTCCGCCAGGTCGCGCATCCCCTGGTCGATGTCCCCCGCTCCGCGTTCGATCAGGCCGTCGGTGTACAGGGCGAGGACGCTCCCCGGAGGCAGATCGCGTTCGACCGGCTCGAAGGGCCAGCCCCCGACCCCCAGGGGCGGGCCGGGGCTCAGCTCGACGTACTCCACGGTTCCGTCCGGGCCGACCACGGCCGGAGGCGGGTGTCCGGCGCTCGCCATGACGCACCTTCGGGTCACCGGGTCGTAGACGGCGTACAGGCAGGTGGCACCGGCCGGTCCGCTGCGCAGCGGCGTGCCCGCGTCGCCGTCCTCCGCGTAGTCGCTCTCCGCCTCGGCGGCGACCTGCAGCACCATGTCGTCGACGTGCGCCAGCAGTTCCTCGGGCTCGAGTTCCAGGTCCGCCATCGCGCGTACGGCGCTGCGCAGGCGTCCCATCATGGCCGTGGCGTGCAGCCCGTGACCGGCGACGTCCCCGACCACCAGGGCGACCCGGGCCGACGACAGGGGGATGACGTCGAACCAGTCGCCGCCCACTCCGCTGTCCGCGTCGGCGGGCAGGTAGAGGCCGGCGGCTTCCAGTGCGGGAGTCTCCGAGGTGGCCGGCGGCAGCAGGCTGCGCTGTAGGCCCACGGCGATGCGGCGTTCCTTGGTGTACCGCCGCGCGTTCTCCACGGCGACGGCCGCACGGGCGGCGATCTCCTCCAGGAGCGCCAGGTCGTCCTCGTCCAGCGGGGGAGCGTCCCCCGTGCGCCAGAGCGTGATCCTCCCGAACCCGACGCCCCGTGCGCACAGCGGCGCCGTCATCGCCGAATGCGCACCGGGGACGGCGGTCGCCCACTCCGGGGCAGCGTCGCTCCCGGACATCGCGGGCCGGGTTCCGAGGCCGGTGACCAGCTCTCCCCGGCACTCCCGCGCCGCGGGAGGGTCGGGGGCGGACGGGTCGGTCTCCGCCGCCGCGAGAGGAGCGGTGAAGTGGGCCGTACCCGTCCGCAGCACGGCCGCGTCCGCTCCGGCGACGGCCATCCGGATCAGGGGCGGCGTGGGACGCCCGTCGGCGGCCGGCTCACCGCCGGTCAGAACGGTCTCCGCGAGATCCACCGCGGCACCATCGCCGAACGCGGGCGCCAGGATTTCGACCAGGTCCTCGACGGTGCGCAGGACGGACAGCGAACCGCCCAGCGCGCCGGTCGCGCGGTAGAGCAGGTCCAGGCGCCCACGCGACCGCTCGTGGTCGGTGACGTCGGTGAACACCGCCGCCACGCCCATCGCATGTCCGTCGGGTTCCTGCAGCCGGAACGCCTGGATGGTCACGACCCGGCCGCCCCTCGGGTCGTCCACGGTGCGCGCGGTCGTGTTGAAGCCGATCAGGGGGTTCCCGCTGTGCAGGACCTCCCGCAGCCGGTCGTCGATGACCCGCGCGTCCTCGGCCCGCAGGAAGTCGGCGAGGCGCCGGCCGTTCAGGTCGACGGGCACCCCGGTGTACGGCAGCAGGTGCGTGTTCGTCCGGAGCAGGCGCAGGTCCGCGTCGAAGACGGCCAGGCCCACCCGGGCCTGCAGGAACAGTTCGTGCGTGAAGGCGTGGTCCTGCCGCCACCGGGCGACCAGCTCCAGGGGTGAGCCGAGCACGAGGCAGCGGGCCGGGGTCCCCGGAGCGCCGTCGTTCAGCGGGATGACACGGAAGCCGACCTCCAGGTCGCGCCCCGAGCCGTGCCGCACCGTGGCCCGGCCCTCCCACCCCTCCTGTGCTCCCCGAGCGCCCTGGGCCAGAACCGCTTCCCAGCTGCTCGCGTCTGCCAGCAGCTCCCGTGCCGGTCGGCCGCACACGTCGGCGGACCGGCGCTCCAGGAGGGATTCGGCGGCCGGTGTCCAGGCGACGATCGTCCCGGCACCGTCCAGCAGCGCCGCGGCCGTGTTCGTGACAGCGAAGGGATAGTCCTGGTTGCCATCAGTGGCGCGCATGCGTGCCCATTTCGTCCGCCGGTCCCGCTGCTCATGCTGGTCGATGTCCGGAACGAGGGCCAGAGGCGTTACGCCATCCGGTACTGGTTCTGGCGGCAGCGAGAGGAAGAACACCGGCGATCCAGCCCCCGATGATGTCGGAGATCCGGACGAACCCCGAGCGGACGCCCTGTGCCTTCCTGCCATGGCAGGAAGCGGCCGCAACCAGCGAGGATGCCGTCCATGGCCACCGATCAGAACCTCACCTCGCTCCGCCCGACGCACTCCGCACCCGTTGTCTTCGGCGCGGGAGCCGCGATCGGAGTGCTGGGTGGGATGATCGGCCTGGGCGGCGCGGAGTTCCGCCTGCCCCTGCTGATCGGCCTGTTCGGGTTCGCCGCCCTTTCGGCCGTCATCCTGAACAAGGCGATGAGCCTGGTCGTGGTCCTGGTCGCATTGCCCGCCCGGCTCGCGGCGGTGCCGGCCGCCGAGGTCGCGGCCCGCTGGCCCGTCGCGGCCAACCTGCTGGCCGGCAGCCTCCTCGGCGCCTGGGCCGGGGCGAGCTGGGCGGTCCGCATGCGTTCGGCCACCCTCTACAAAGTGCTGGCCGCGCTGATGGTCGTCATGGCCGCCGCCCTGGTCCTCACCCACACCACCACCCTCGACACGCTCGCGCTGCCGATCTGGGCCCGGATCCCCGCCGGGGTCGCGGCCGGGTTCGGCATCGGGGTGGTCGCCGCGATCATGGGCGTCGCCGGCGGCGAGCTGCTGATCCCGACGATCGTGTTGCTGTTCGGCGAGGACATCAGGACCGCCGGAAGCCTCTCCCTGCTGGTCTCCCTGCCGACCATGCTCGTCGCCTTCGCCCGCTACAGCCGTGACGGCAGCTTCGCCGTCCTCGGCGCGAACATCCGCTTCACCGCGGTCATGGCCGCAGGCTCGATGGCCGGCGCGGTGCTGGGCGGACTACTGCTGGGAGTGTTTCCGGACCTCGTCCTCATCCCCCTGCTGGCCGTGATCCTGCTCGTCTCCGCGGTCAAGCTCGCCCGACACGACTGACACCGCCGAGCCTTCCGACCCCGAGGCGCAGCACCGCCTCCAGGTCGGCGGGACTATCGAAGAGGGCGGTGACGGTCGACGAACACGGCCAGATAGCGGAACTCCCCGCCTGCCCCGCCCTGTTCGGAGTACGGCTCCCAGGCCAGACGGTAAGTGCCGTCCAGCGTGCACGTGTTCTTCTGGAACGTGCCGTTCGCCCAAAGGCGGGTTCCGGCGAGCTCGCCTCTCGCGTGGATCCTGAACTCGTGATCACGCGTGGCCCGGTGGCCGGGACCCGGCGGTGTCCACAGCGCCGGGTCGTTGGTCAGCATGAGGGCAAGGCCGTTCTGATCGGTCTCCCCGCAGAAGCGCTCCAGTCGGGCTATGTCCCGGACGAAGTGGAGGCGCGCGAGGTCCGTGGCCGCGTGTGCTTTCAGTTCGTAGGCCTCGGCCGGGACACCGGCCACGCCCTTCCAGCGGCGGGTGAAGTACTTGAACTCGACGCAGGTACGCGCCTTCGGACCGATGCAGAGCAGGTCCAGGTGCTCGGTCCCCTCGGCTCGCCGCAGCGGGACCTCGAGCCTGGATTCCACCTCAGGCGCCAGCTCCCACAGGGCCCTCGCGAAGCCGTGCTGGAGGTCGGCCTCGGAGTGGAAGACCGGTCTGCGGTGCCGTAACCGCCCCATGACCTCGGCGAGCGAAGCCTGTCCGGCGATGGTCCGTGAGCTGTCCAGAGGATTCGTGGTCACGGCGGCATTCAAGTGGCTTTCCGGCCGCCGCTCAACCCCCGGCCGCCCGCCCCGGGTGCGAGTCCGGGGCGGGCGGCCTGGGGTTTCCGCTCTCCGCTCTCCGCTCTCCGCTCTCCGCTTCTCCGCTTCGGATCGCTGCGGGAGGGAGCCGGTGTCTGATCGACCTGTCGGACCGGTACCGGCAGGTCTCAGAGGAGGGACACCCGGTACTTGGCGAGGGCCTCGGGCACCGGCTGGTAGAACGTCGTGCCGCCGACCGAGCAGTTGCCGCTGCCGCCGGACGTGATGCCGAGTGCCTTCGTGCCGTCGTACAGTGCGCCGCCCGAGTCGCCCGGCTCCGCACACACGTTGGTCTGGATCATGCCGCGCACGGTGCCGCCGCCGCTGTAGTGGACGGTGGCGTTCAGGGCGGTGACCGTTCCGCTCTTCGTGCCGGTGGTGGAGCCGCTCCGCTTGACCGGCTCGCCCACGTAGGCGTTGGCGGCGGTGAAGCCGCCGGGGTGGCTGAGGGAGGCGTTGTCGTAGCGGACCAGCGCGTAGTCGTTGCCCGGGAAGCTGGACCCGACGGTGGGGCCGATCAGCGTGCTCTGGGCGGAGTTGGTGTACCAGGTACCGGCCACGTCGCCGCAGTGGCCGGCTGTCAGGAAGGAGTACGTGCTGCCGCTGACGACGTTGAAGGCGACCGAACAGCGGTAGCCGCCGCCGTAGATGGCATCGCCCGGACCAAGGAGGCGGGTGAACTTCCCGGGGGTGCGCTCGATCCGCAGCGCTCCCGCCTCGGCCCCCGCCGCCTTTCTGATCTTCGCGAGGCCGGCGGCGGACACGGTGCTGTCGGCCGTCACGACGACCCGGCCGGCTGCCTCGTCCACGTACCATGCGGTGCCGCCGACACCGGCGCCCAGGACGGCCTGGTCGACCTCGGCCAGCTGCGTCGCGCCGAAGGACTGGGGGGCGGCCGCCTGGGCGGTGGGCAGGGTGAGCGCGGCGGCCGTCAGCAGGCCCGTGGCTACGGCAGTGAAGGCGGCTCGCCTTGCTGTGCGGGTGGGGGAACTGGTGCGCGTGATCCTCACTGATCTCCTCCTCGGAGCGTCGGGGCCCATGGGGTGGGGGCCCTGTGAGGCGCATTCAGGATTTGGCGTGTCCCTGACAGGCGCTGCCAGTGAAGTATGTGGAGGCGCGCCGTCGCGCACAAGACTGCCGCCCGATCACCCGCCCCGGCCCGTCTCCGGTGTGTGCGTGGCCGAGAAAAGCCCATGACGCCTGGGGGGTTCTCAGTGCAATTTCACATTGCTATGTTACGCGTCACTGTCATACCCACCCCTGCCGACCCGTCAGGAGACCTCGTTGCGCGCTCCGAGATCCGTGCGTACATCCCTGCTCACCGCCGCGATAGCCGCGACGCTCGCACTGTCCGCGTTCCCCGCCGCCCAGGCCGCCGCCGTGCCGGCCGCCCAGGGATCCGCACCCGCTGCCGCGGCGAAGGCGGGATCCGCGCCGGCCAAGTCCGGCCGTGACAAGCACGACCGCGTGGAGCGGGCCGCCACCGTCGCGAAGGCCACCCAGGCCGCGGGCGGGGGCGCCTGCCATTCGCCGAAGTGCAAGGCAGAGCTGGAGGCGCGGCTCTTCCCGTACACGTACACCTACGACAAGGGCGCGATGAAGGTCCGCACCGCGCTCGACCGGGCCACGGTCGACCAGCTCTACTACGCGAGCAAGCAGGTGAAGACGCAGTACCACCGCGTTCTCGGCACCGATCAGCCGCTCGCGGGCGACACCAACGGCACCCTCAACATCGTGCTCTACGCCTCGCGCGCCGACTACGTCGCGTACCAGCCGGTCCTCACGGGTCTGAGCACCGACAACGGCGGCATGTACATCGAGTCCACGGCGACCTTCTACACCTACCAGCGGCGCGTGCCCCAGGACTCCTCCCTGACCCTGGAGGAGCTGTTCCGGCACGAGTACGCCCATTACCTCAACGGCCGCTTCGCCGTCCCGGGAACGTTCGGCTCCGGAGCCTGGTACAGCGGTGACCGGACCACGGCGATGGACGAGGGGACGGCGGAGTTCTTCGACGGCGCCACCCGCGACGACGGGATCGCGGTGCGCAAGTCCCTGGTCCAGGGGGTCATCGACGACACGGCGGCCGGCGGCCCGCGGATGACCGTGGACCAACTCCTGCACGCGACCTACGCCGGGGACGGCTTCCGGTTCTACGACTACGCCGGCACCTTCTACGAGTACCTGTGGCGGGACAAGCCCTCCGAACTCCAGGCCATGTACCGGTTCCTGCGGTCCAATGACGTCACCGGATTCGACGCCTGGCGCAGCCGCCTCGGCGCCGACGCGGCCGTCCAGAGCGGGTACGACGCCTTCCTCGACGAGCAGATCGCCAAGGTCGGCGACCTGTACGTGCCGAACACGGCGTTCCAGCCCACCGGGACCCTCACCCACGACACCGCGGCCCAGGTGCAGTCGGCGCTGACCGCGTCGAGCGGGACCACACCGCAGTGCGCGGACACGGGCGCCGCCGGCACCAACCGGCGATTCGTGTGCACGGGCCAGTTGACGGCCACGCTGAGCGGCGCGACCAACCCGGACCTGGTCTTCAAGGACGTGTCCGCTGCCGCCGACAGCCGGCTGATCGAGCGCGCCCTCGGCAGCGGCACCAATTTCCAGGACATGAACTGCTGGTTCGGCCCGACCGCGATCGCGGGAAGCTCCGGCACCTCGCCCTATACCTGCGAGGGTCCGCTGCGGGGCTGACGGAGGACGATCACGCCCGGTGCGGGGACGTCAGCGGCGGACCAGTAGTCCCCGCTCCAGGGCCACGACCACCGCGTGGGTCCGGTCGCTGACGTCCAGCTTGGCGAAGACCCGCAGCAGGTGGGTCTTGACCGTGGCCTCGGCGATGACCAGCCGCCGGCCGATCTCCACATTGGACAGTCCGTCCGCGACCGCGTTGAGCACGTCCACCTCGCGGGCTGTCAACGGCACGACGGCGGGCCGGCGCATCCGCGCCACCAGCCGCTCCGCGACCCGGGGGGCCAGGACGGTCTCACCCCGGGACGCGGAGTGGATGGCCTCGACGAGCTGCTCGCGGGTCGTGTCCTTCAGCAGGTATCCGATCGCCCCGGCTTCGACCGCGCGCTCGATCTCTTCGTCGGTGTCGTACGTCGTCAGGATCAGCACCCGGGTGGGGGCCGGGCCGGCGGCGATCTCGGCCGTGGCGCTCGCCCCGTCCAGCACGGGCATCCGCAGGTCGATCAGCGCGACGTCCGGCCGCAGGCGTTCGATCAGTTCCACGGCGGCACGGCCGTCCCCGGCTTCGCCGACGATGTCGACGGTCGGTTCCGAGGCCAGCAGGGCGACGACGCCGGCGCGCATGACCGTGTGGTCGTCCACCACCACGACGCGCAGGGGCGGTTCTGGGCTCATGTCATGCCTCATCGTTCGTGGGGATCAGGGCCAGGATGCGGGTGCCGTCCCCGACGGAGCTGGTGACCGTAAGGTCCCCGCCCAGTTCGGCGAGGCGCTTTCTCATGCCGCCGAGGCCGAACCCGCGGGCGTCCTCGACGGCGAAGCCCTGGCCGTCGTCGGTGATCTCCAGCTCCACACCGTACGGGCGCTGCGCGAGGACGACGTCCACCGTGGAGGCGGCCGCGTGCTTGCGGACGTTGGCCAGCGACTCCTGGGTGCAGCGCAGCAGGGCGATCCGGGTCGGCTGGTCGCATTCCACCTCCGCCAGGTCGGAGATGACGTGGAGCCCGGTGTCCTCGGAGAAGCGGTCCAGGGTCCGGCGCAGGGTCACCGCGACGGATCCCGGTGTGAGCCCGCTCTGCGGGGCGGCCCCGACCAGGACCCGGGCCTCGGCGAAGTTCTCCCGCGCCGTCTGCTCGATGGAGAGCAACTGCTGGGCGCTGCGGCCCGGATCGGTCTCCAGGCTGGAGCGGGCCGCCTCCGCCAGCACGATGATGGAGGCGAACCCCTGGGCCAGGGTGTCGTGGATCTCCCGGGCGAGGCGTTCACGCTCCTGCGCCGCGCCCTGGATCCGGTGGGCCGCGGCCAGGTCGAGCTGGGCGCTGTCCAACTCCGCGCGCAGTTGGGCCCGTTCGTCGCGGGCCGCGAGTGCCCTCGGGGTGAGTAGCGCGATCAGGACGCTCACCGCGTAGACGGCGAGGGAGGAGAGGGCGTTCGTGGTGAGGTTCTCGGCGCCCCAGCCCTGCCGCAGCGTGCCGCCCAGGGTGATCGCAGTGGCACCCAGGCCGCTGAGGACGATCGCCGCCCGGAGGTTCTCGACGAAGATGACGAACTGCGGCAGGGCCAGGGTGTAGAGCACTCCGTATCCGTCGCGCAGGTACGAGAGAGCGGCCAGGGTGACGAGCAGCAGGATCAGGTGGGCGTACCCCCCGCGAACGGGGTTCCCCGGCAGCCGCCTGACGAACGTGTAGCTGAAGGCGAGCAGGGCCAGCAGCGCGAGCGACCCGAACTTCACCGCACCGGGGAGATCGGCGAGGGCGGTGAGGAGCATCAGGAGTCCGATGACCGCCCAGGACAGGATGTCCCACCAGTGGAGCATCCATATCCAGAACGGGTCGCCTTGCTGTGGCCGTTGCAGCATGATCGTCAGCCTACGTTCTGCCGCGGACGGGTGTGGGGCACGTGGCCTTTCACGTCGTCCGCTGCCGGAGTGCGACGTGAGCGGCGCAGCGGCCGCCAGGCCCGGTCCCCGAGGAGGAGGAGTAGGGAGGGAAGGACCATGAGCCGGACCACGACGGCGTCCAGCAGGACCGCGAGGGCCAGGCAGAAGCCCATCTGCTTCATCTCGGTGAGGTGCAGGGCGACGAAGGCCCCGAACACCGTCACCATCACGACGGCCGCGCTGGTCACCACCTTCGCGGAGCGGCCGATGCCGTCCAGCACCGCTTCCCGGGCGGTCATCCCGCCGTCCATGGCCTCCTTGATGCGGCTGACGACGAACACCTGGTAGTCCATGGAGAGTCCGAAGAGGATGACGAAGAGGAACAACGGGACCCTGGAGGCGATCGCACCAAGGGAGTCGAAGCCCAGGAGCCCTTCCGCCCAGGTCCCCTGGAAGGTGGCGACGAGAGCTCCGAGGGCGGCCCCGGCCGACAGCAGGTTGAGAAGCGCCCCGATCAGGGCGATGACCACCGACCGGAAGGCCCAGAGGGTCATCAGGAAGGTCGCCAGCAGCAGGAACCCGAGGACCAGGGGAAGTTTGCCGTTCTCGTGATCCACATAGTCACGGCCGCGGGCCACGTCTCCCGATACGGCCGTCTCAACTCCCGCCAGCACACCGGCCGTCGCGGGTAGGTGCTCCTGGCGGAGCCGGGTCAGCGAGGCGACTCCCTCCTCCGAGGTGGCGGCGAAGGGAACGGCCAGCTCCAGCACGCTGATCCGCCCGTCGGCCGAGGTCAGGATCTTCGGCTCAGCGGTCTTGGTGAACAGCGCATCGCTCTGGGTGCGTCGGCCGAGCTCCGTCAAGGCCTCGCGGACCTCGCCGGCGCGTTCAGGGGTGGACCGGGCACTGACCCGGTGCTGGGTGGTCAGCTCGGGGAAGGCCGCGTTGAGCCGGTCGTAGACCTGCATGGCGGGGATGTCCCGGGAGAAGGTGTCCCGGCCCGGATCGACGAGCTTGATGCCGAGCCCGGGTGCGGCCAGGCCGAGCAAGATGAGGACGGACACGCACAGGGTGAGCACGGGACGCTTGCGGGCAGGCCTCAGCAGGACACCGGACAGCCGTCCGGTCTTCGCGTGGGTCTCGGGCTCGCCACGGCCCGGCCGGCGCGCCCACGGCAGCCGTCCGCGGGCCTGCTCGCCGCGGCGTGCGTCGCGCTGCGCGGCACGGGCCGCCCGGCGCTCGGTGCGGTGCCCGATCTTCACCAGCAGGGCGGGCAGTACGGTCAGCGAACTGGCGACGGCCACCGCGACGACGAGGATGGTTCCGGTCGCGAGGGAGGAGAAGATGACGTCGGTGGCGAGGTAGAGGGAAGCGGTGGACACGATCACGGCGAGCCCGGAGACCACGATGGCCCGTCCCGCGGTCGCGGCCGCCACTTCGACCAGGGCCTCGGAGCTCAGCCGGCCCCGGGAGCGGGCCCGCTCCTCGCGTTCCCGCTCCAGGTAGAAGAGGGTGTAGTCGACCCCGACGGCGAGGCCGATGAGCAGGATCATGTTGGTGCCGACGCCGGGATCGGGCAGGACGTGGGAGGCGACCATGGACAGTCCGAGGGCGGCCGCGATCGAGGAGAGCGCGAGCAGCAACGGGACGCCTGCCATCACGACGGAGCCGAATACGAGCAGCAGGGTGACCAGGGTGATCGGCAGCGTGAGGCGTTCCGACAGGGCCAGGTCCTTGCCCCGCTGGTCGTTGACCCCCTTGCTGATGGCCGGGGAGCCGGTCTCCTCCACGATCAGGCCGGGGTGGGCGGCGGCCACCCGTGCGGTCTGCTCCAGGAGCGGACCGACGTTCTTCTTCCCGTCCAGCTCGGGGCCCTTCATGACCACGGCCACCATCAGGGCCGCGCCGTCGCGGGAGCGGAGGGGGGCGGCGACACTGTCGACCCCGGGCAGTCGGCGCATGCGCTCGGTGACGTCCTGAGCGGCCGCGTCGGCCGCCGCGGTGTCCAGGGGACCGGACCGGGAGCGGATGAGTATCTGTTCGGTGGGCCTGCGCTCCAGGCCGCCCTCCGCGGCGATCGCTTCGGCGCGGCCGGCCTCGCCGACACGGAAGTCCTCGGAGGCGGCCTGTCGGGTGCCGACGGCGATGCCGGCGCCGAGGCAGAGGATGACGAAGGCGAACCAGCAGGCGATCGCTCGTCCTGCGTGACGGGCGCTCCATCGGGCGATTCTGACATGTAGTCGGTTCATGCTTGGATCATGCGCGGCGGGGCGTGGCGGGCATGACGTCCGGCAGACTGAACTTCTTGTCCACCGGTCGGTGGACCCCTCAGCCCGCAGTCGCAGAGGGCGGATGAGTATCCGTACTCATGGCGTGAGCACGGCAGTGGTACCACGATGGGTCACCGGGGTCGATCTTCATCGAGGGGACGGCAGGCATGGGCGTCACGGCGGAGGACCAAGGCGGCGGTGGGGCGGGGTGGCGCGGCCGCGAAGTGCTCCGACCGTTGATCCGGCCCGCCGGCGTGGGCGCGCTGCTGGGCTGCCTGTGGATCCTGGTGGTCGCGCTGCCCTGGGACTTCGAGGACTTCTGCCGGAGCGAGGGTTGGGGGTGCCTGGGGTTCGGTCTCCTGCTGATGGTGGCCATACCCGTCGTCGCCGCTCTGCTCGGGTGGGTGGTCCTGCGGGTGGCCGGGGTCCGTCCTGCCTGGCAGGTGGCGGGATTGGGTGCGCTGCTGGGCGTGCTCGCCGACGTCCTGTCCTTCCGGGCGGGTGGTCCGGGCCTATGGGGTTCGTTCGCCGCTCCGCTGCTGCTGGCCGCGGTGTACGCGGCCGCGGCCGCCGTCGTGCTTCCCGGCGTCGGCTCCCCGCGGCGCTGGGGGGTGCTCGCCGGCGCCCTCGTACTGCTGTGGCCGTTGACGGGCGTGCTCGGCGATCAGCGGGTGTCCGAGTACAGGGAGCGGCAACTGGCCGCCGCCCAGGTTCCGTTGCTGGCTCCCGAGCTGGACGGGTACCGGTTGTACTTCGCGGAGGCCGACAAGTTCAGCGGCACGTTCGGCTACCTGATCCTCCCGTCGTCGGTCCCCACCAGCGCCGCCGACCGGGAGCGGCGCGGCATCCGGGTGACCGTCGGACCGCAGCTGCCGGGCTTCGCGCCTCCGAACGCGTGCCAGGTCGCGAGCGGCCGCACACAGGAGGGCGCGGACCGCTGCGAACAAGTGGCCGCCGACACCTGGCGCTCGAACACGTACGACTCCGTCCGGTACATCGCGCGACGCCAGGGCGTCATCGTGGTCCTCACCGGAGGCGGCCCCACCGTTTCCGACAGCGACCTGCGGGCGATGGCCCAGTCCCTCGCGGTGCGCAAGACCGGCTTCTTCCTCGACGAGTGAGGTCGGTCCCTGCGCGGCCGGACCGACGAACTCGCCATCACCCACCAGGTCTTACTCCACCTCGCCGCCGTCCTGGACGCGCTCTCGTCGAACGTCGTCGCGCGTGGTGCCCATCTTGAGTCCGTCGACCCAGTTGACCGACTCGACGCCGGTGATGGTCGACCGTACGAGCGCGGCGCGCACCTCGCCCGCGGAGGCGAGGTCGGGCAGTCGGTCGAGGCGCCGCTCGAAGTGATCGATCTCGCCCGGTTCCAGCCTTCCGGCGGCGAGAGGTCGCCCTCGGGCAGGGCCGAGGGAACCCGCCGCCGCGCGGTACCCCTGCCGCAGGGTGGGTGCGGTGTGCGTGGCGCGGGACAGCAGGGCCACACGGAGATGGCCGGCCGCCATCTGGCGGACGCCGGCGGCGGCGCCGTCCGCATGGGCCTAGCCGACCAGGTCGATCTCCGCTCCGGGCGAGCCCGCCGGCACGTGCCGCTCCACGAGCACGGCGGGGACCGGCAGGTCCGCGAGCTCCTGGAGGTCGTCGGGGTCCGGGCCGGCCACGCCCCAACTTAGGTTGAGGAGAAGGCCGGTGTCGCCCGCCTCGCTGAGCGTGTCGATCCGCGCCCCGTCCTGGTCCCTGTCGTACTCGGTGGTCGCGACGAGCAGCCGGGCGCCGACGTCGGCAGCCGCGTCCCGGGCGCCGCGAACCGCGGGAACCGGCATCCCGGGCACGAGCCCGCGGGGTGCGGCCGGAGGCGCCTCGTGCGCCAGGCGGGCCTCCTGGGGGCTCAGTCGCGCCGTCGGCCACAGGGCCGACCCGTGCAGTCTCCGTACGAGCCCGCGTCGAAGGGCGCCGCGAGGTCCCGTCTCGCGGTTTCCACGGAGATCCCGAGCTCGGTGGCGAGGCCGGAGACCCGCACGCTCCCGTGCTACCGCACGAGCCGCACTGCCCTCCTGTGCCGCGCGTCGTCCCTCTCCCGCATGTGCGATCTCCCTTGACCCCTCGGGCTGCTTCGGCCTAGCGTGATCCACGGCCCGTAGAAAGCGCTTTCTATGCGAGGTTCTCCTTCTGCCGGAACCCCGTCGGCCGACGAGTCGAGCACCACCGGACGTCACCGAAAGAGAGCGCACACGTGAAGCCACCCCACCCGCCGATCACGCAGCCGAACACGACGCCGGCCACGACGCTGACCACCGACGAGACCGGCTTCCTGCGGAACGGCCGCCCGCACCGGATCGTCTCCGCTGCCATCCACTACTTCCGGGTGCACCCCGCCCTCTGGTCCGACCGCCTGCTGCGCCTGCGCGCGATGGGCGTGAACACCGTCGAGACCTACGTGGCCTGGAACGTCCACGAGCCCAGGCCCGGCGCGTTCACCTTCGACGGGCCGAACGACGTGGCGGCCTTCATCCGGACCGCCGGCGACCTGGGCCTCGACGTCATCGTCCGGCCGGGACCGTACATCTGCGCCGAATGGGACTTCGGCGGACTGCCCGGATGGCTGCTGGCCGACCGCACCATCCGGATCCGCCGCCGCGACCCCGCGTACCTGGCCGCGGTCGACGCGTGGTTCGACACCCTGGCCCCCGTACTGGTCCCCCTCCTCGGCAGCCGGGGCGGGCCGGTGGTGGCCGTGGGTGTCGAGAACGAGTACGGCAGCTTCGGCAACGACACCGGCTATCTGGAACACCTCCGCGACGGCCTGGTCCGACGGGGCATCGACTGCCTGCTGTTCACCACCGACGGGGCCGACCACGGGTTCCAGCTCGGCGGGCGCATCCCCGGTGTCCTGACCACCGGGACCTTCGGCTCGCGCCCCGAGAGCTCGCTCGCGACCCTGCGCACGTACCAGCCGGAAGGGCCGCTGGTCTGTGTGGAGTACTGGCACGGCTGGTTCGACCACTGGGGCGAGCCGCACCACACGCGCGACGCCGAGGACGCCGCCGCCACCCTGGACAGCCTGCTCGCCGCGGGCGCCTCGGTGAACATCTACATGGGACACGGCGGCACCAACTTCGGCTGGTGGAACGGCGCCAACCACGACGGCGCCACGTACCAGCCCGACGTGACCAGCTACGACTACGACGCCCCCGTCGGCGAGGCCGGCGAACTCACCCGGAAGTTCCACCTCTTCCGCGAGGTCATCGGCCGTCACACCGGCCCCGTCACCCACGAACCCCCCGCTCTGCCCCCGCGCGTGGTTCCCCGGCCGCTCTCCGTGGACGGACGCGTCTCGCTGGCCGACTCCCTGGACGCCCTCGCCAAGCCCGTGCACCACGTCGAACCGCTGACCATGGAGGAGGCGGGCCAGTCCCTGGGCCTGATCCACTACCGGACCCGCCTACGCGGGCCCCTGCCCGAGGCGGCGCTGCGCATCGACGGGCTGGCCGACCGGGCCCAAGTCTTCCTGGACGGACGGGAGATCGGGCTCCTGGAGCGGGACGAGCCGCTCGCGGCCCTGACCGTCGCCGTGCCCGGCGGAGGTGCGGAGCTCGACATCCTGGTGGAGAACCAGGGGCGGATCAACTACGGGCCCCTGCTGGCCGATCGCAAGGGCATCCGCGACGGAGTCAGGCTGGACAACCAGTACCAGTTCGGCTGGGAGATCAGGCCGCTGCCCCTCGACGACCTGTCCGGACTCGAGTTCGGCCACGGCGCGCTCCCGGACGGCCCGTCCTTCCACCGGGTCCCCGTCGAACTGGACTCCGCCGCCGACGTGTTCATCGCCCTGCCCGGGTGGACCAAGGGCATGGTCTGGCTGAACGGCTTCGCCCTGGGCAGGTTCTGGGAGCGCGGCCCGCAGAAGACGCTGTACGCACCGGGTCCCCTGTGGCGCGCGGGCGAGAACACCCTGGTGATCCTCGAACTCCACCGGCCCGGGGCCACCGTCGAACTCCGCGACGCACCGGACCTCGGCACGGAGGCGCCCGCCCCCATCCCCGTCTGGTAGGCCGCAGCGCCCGGTGTCGAAGGAACCGGCCCCGCGGTCACTGCCCGACGCCGTGGCCGCGGAACAGAAGGCGAGAGCAGAAGGCGAGAGCAGAAGTCGAGAGCAGAAGGCGAGCGAACGTCCTCGGGCCCGCACGCAGGGCCGGATGGGCCACCGCCCGCCGGTGTGCGGCCGTGTCGCCGACGGTGCCGCTACGGCCCCTGCCATCGTGGGCCACCGCGTCCGTCTTCCCCGGGAGGTAGCTCCGTGTCCCGACGCCCGCACGCCCACTCCGGTCGGCTCCGCCCGTCGCTGCGCCTGGCCGCCGCCACTGCTGTGTGCAGCGCCCTGCTCGCCGTCTCCGTGCAGCCCGCACAGGCCGGAGCGGACCGCAATCCGCCCGGCGGGGCCGCCCTCCACCAGGAGCTGCGCGAGCTGGTGGAACGGCCCGACGGGCCCCCCGGGGTCATCGCCGTGCTGCGCGACGGGGACCGTACGGAGGTCTACCGGGCGGGCGTGGCCGACGTGGAGAGCGGTCGGCCGCCGCGGGCCACGGACCACATGCGGATCGCCAGTGTCGCGAAGGCCTTCAGCGGAGCGGTGGCCCTCGGGCTCGTCGACCGCGGCCGGCTGCACCTCGACGACACGATCGGCGAGGTGCTGCCCGGGCAGCCCTCCGCGTGGCATCAGGTGACGCTCCGTCAACTGCTCCATCACACCAGCGGGTTGCCGGACTACTCCTCCTCCCAGGGGTTCATCGACATCGTCTCCGAGGACCCCCGCCACCGCTTCGACTCCCGCCGCCTGCTGGAGTTCGTCGCAGACCAGGACCTCGCCTTCCAGCCGGGCAGCCGCTACGCGTACTCCAACTCCGACAACATCGCCGTCGCCCTCATGGCCGAGGCCGCCACCGGACGCCGGTACGAGGCGCTGCTGCGCGAGCTCGTCTACGAGCCGCTGGGCCTGCGGGCCACGAGCCTGCCCCAGGGATTCCGGCTGCCCGAGCCCTACCTCCACGGCTACCAGATCGATCCGCAGGAGGGGCCCATCGACGTCAGCGAGGCGGTGGGCGCCTCGGGGGCCTGGGCGTCCGGAGGCATCGTCTCGACGCCGAAGGACCTGACCGCCTTCATCCGCGGCTACGCGGGCGGCACCCTCGTCTCGGAGCGCACCCGGCGCCAGCAGTTCACGTTCATCCCCGGCGCCCTGTCCCAGCCCCCCGGCCCCGGCCGCACCGAGGCGGGCCTGGCGATCTTCCGCTACACCACGCGCTGCGGAACGGTGTACGGCCACACCGGCAACACGGCCGGCTACACGCAGCTCGTGGCGGCCACGGCGGACGGCCGGCGCTCGCTGACCTTCTCGATCACCACGCAGACGTCCCTGACCATCAACCCGGACCTGCTCGCCCAGGTCCGGGAGGTCCAGGAGGACTTCGTCTGCGCCCTGCTGCGCAAGTGACCCGGCGCCCGCACCCGCGGGGCTCCCCCGGGTGCGGGCTTCACCCCCGTGGGGGAAGCTGGGAGTACCCCGGTGGTGCCGGCGGCGCGCAGAGTGGCGAGGAAGGTCTTCCGTGAACGTTTCCGCAGGTGGCCGCCCCGTACACGCATCCCGGCGCACCGCATCCCGTCGCAGGGTGCGGACCGCCACCCTGCTGTGCGCGGTGGCGGCCATGGCCGTCGCCGTACTGCCGGCCTCCGCGCACACCGGCGCCGCTTCCTCGGCCCGGGCCCCGGTCCCCGGGGACCCGGTCGTGGTCGTCGACTGCTTCTCGCAGGCCCAGATGCGGCCCGCGGAGTACCTCCTGGCCTGCGGCGACGGGAACAACCGGCTCGTCGGCCTCCGATGGCAGACCTGGGGGCCGGACCGCGCCACGGCCACCGGTACCGACATGGTCAACGACTGCCGCCCGTACTGCGCGGCCGGCCGCTTCCACGCCTACCCGGTCACCGTGACCCTGAGCAACCCGCAGGCCTGGCCCGAGCACCCCGATCTCCGGCGCTTCACCACGATCCGGCTCCTCTACACCGACACCGCACCGGACCCGGTACCCAAAGACGTGACGTACAAGTTGGTGTACTGACGCGAACCGGGGGCTCCCGGGTTACGGTCGGCCGCATGGACCTTGATCGACAAGGGTGGAGCCGTTGCCTGCTGAGCGGGGCGGTGTTCGCCGTGTGCATGGCAGGCACCACGCTGCCGACCCCTCTCTACGGGCTCTACCAGGAGAAGTTCGGCTTCTCCGCGCTGATGGTGACCGTGGTGTACGCCGTGTACGCCTTCGGGGTCATCGGCGTCCTGCTGCTGGCGGGCAATGCCTCGGACGCCGTGGGCCGGCGGCCGGTGCTGCTGGCGGGGCTGGGATTCGCCGCGGTGAGCGCCGTCTGCTTCCTGTGCGCCGACGCAATGCCCTGGCTGTACGCGGGACGGCTGCTGTCCGGTCTGTCCGCGGGCCTGTTCACCGGGGCCGCCACCGCGTACGTGATGGAGCTGGCGCCGCCCGGCGGCGCCTCGCGGGCCACGTTCGTGGCGACGGCCGCGAACATGGGCGGACTGGGCTGCGGTCCGCTGCTCGCCGGAGTCCTCGCGCAGTACGCCTCCTGGCCGCTGTACCTGCCGTTCGCGGTGCACCTCGCGCTCGTGGCGGGCGCGGCCGTCGTCCTGCTGCGGCTGCCGGAGACGGTGCGCGAGCGGCGGCCGCTGAACACCGTACGGCCACAGCGGCCCGCGCTGCCCCCGCAGGTGCGGGCGGTGTTCGCGCCGGCCGCGATCGCCGCGTTCGTGGGGTTCGCCCTGTTCGGGGTGTTCACCTCCGTCAGCCCGGCGTTCCTCGCGCAGTCCCTGGACGTGCACAACCGCGCCGTGAGCGGGCTGGTGGTCGCGCTGGCCTTCTTCGCCTCGACCGCCGGGCAACTGGCGGTCGGCCGGGTCGGGGTGGAACGCTCGCTGCCGCTGGGGTGCGCCGTGCTCCTCGCCGGGCTGGCGCTGCTCTCGGGCGCGCTGTGGTGGGACCTGCTGCCGCTCGTGGTGCTGAGCGCCCTGGTCAGCGGACTCGGACAGGGGCTGGCCTTCCGCGGGGCACTGTCCGCGGTGGCCGGGGCGTCCCCCCCGGACCAGCGGGCAGCCGTGATCTCCACGCTGTTCCTGGTGGCGTACACGGGCATCTCGCTGCCCGTGATCGGGGTGGGCGTGCTGGAAGGCCCCCTCGGGCTGGAGGGTGCGGGACTGGTGTTCATCGCGTGCATGGCGGTGCTCGTCCTGGCCGCGGCCGGCTACCTGCTCAGGCGCCCCGCGCGGATCGCCGCGAACTGAGCGCGCGGGACCGCCGGACCGGCCGCCGGGGGCGCGTGGATCCGTGGGGACTCACGCGCTGCCGGCGGCCGTGGGGTACGCCACCTCGGCAAGGCTGTTCGGGACCGGGACCGACCAATGGCGGTCCTGCTCGAAAGTGCGGAGCAGGTCGGCCGCGACGCTCACCGCGATCGTGGCGGGCTCCTTGCCCGTGATCTCGGTCATTCCGATCGGGGTCGTGATCCGGTCGATGGTGCCGGCGTCATGACCGCCCTCGGTGGCCAGGCGCTGCCGGAACCGCGCCCACTTCGCGGACGAGCCGATGAGGCCGATCGAGCCGAGACCGGCGGTGCGCAGGGCGGCGTCGCACAGCGCGGCGTCCTCGGCGTGATCGTGCGTCATGATCAGGACGTGGGTGCCGGGCGGCAGCTCCCCGAGCACCGTCTCCGGAAGCAGCGGGGTGTGGTGGACGTGGACCTGCGCCACCGCATCCGAGAGCACGCCGAGGCGTTCTCCGGTGAGCATGTCGGGGCGGCTGTCGACGAGGTGCAGGTCGAGGTCCTGGCGGGCCAGGATGCGCGCCAGTTCCAGTCCGACGTGCCCGACGCCGAAGACGGCCACCGCCTGGACCACCGGCAGCGGTTCGAGCAGCACGGTGACGGCTCCGCCGCAGCACTGCACGCCGTGCCGGCTGGTGACCTTGTCGTTCAGGGCGAACTCCATCAGCTCCGGCTCCGGATCGGGCGCGCCGCTCAGTTCGCGCGCCCGGTCGATGGCGACGGCCTCGATGTTGCCGCCGCCGATCGAACCCCAAGTTTCGGTCCGCCCCACGACGAGCTTGGCACCGGCCCGCCGGGGCGCGTGGCCGCGCACGGCCGCGACGGTCACGAGCACGCCGGCTTCCCGGCGTGCCCGCAACCGCGCGACCGCGGCGACCCAGCTCATGTCAGACATTGCTCAAAGCGCTTGCGTCGGCGGGGACCCCGCTGCCGTCGGGCGCCTGCCCGTCGCGGAGCGCACCGCCCCGGCGGGCTGCCTCGACCGCCCAGTACACGGCCTCGGGCGTGGCCGGCGAGGCCAGCTCCACGCTGATCCCGGCGGGCCCGAACTCGGCGGCCGCCTGCCGCAAGGCCTCCCGTACGGAGAAGGCCAGCATCAGCGGGGGCTCACCCACCGCCTTGGAACCGTAGACCGCGCCCTCCTCGGTGGCGTTCTCCAGCAGCCTGACGTTGAACTCCTCGGGCATCTCCGAGAAGCTCGGCAGCTTGTACGTGCTCGCGGCCTGGGTCAGCAGGCGGCCGCGGTTCGGTCCGTCGCCGGAGTCCCAGCGCATGTCCTCCAGCGTCAGCCAGCCCGCGCCCTGGACGAAACCGCCCTCGACCTGACCGATGTCGATCATCGGGGAGAGGCTGTCGCCGACATCGTGGACGATGTCCACCCGACGGATCCGGTACGCGCCGGTGAAGCCGTCCACTTCCACCTCGGTCGCGGCGGCGCCGTAGGAGAAGTACTTGAACGGCGAGCCGTGGAACGCCTTCGCGTCCCAGTGCAGGCCCTCGGTCCGGTAGAAACCGGCCGCCGAGAGCTGGACCCGCTGGAAGTACGCGGTGCGCACCAGGTCGTCCCAGGCCAGCTCCTTGTCGACGCCCAGGGCGCGCGCGATGCCCTCGACGATGCGCACGTCCGAGGCGTTCGTACCCAGCTGCGTGCCGGCCACCTGGAGCAGCCGCTCGCGGATCTGCTCGCAGGCGTTCTTCACCGCCGCGCCGTTGAGGTCCGCCCCGGCGCTGGCGGCGGTGGCGGAGGTGTTGGGCACCTTGTCCGTGCGCGTCGGGGCCAGCCGTACCTTGTGCAGGGGGATGCCGAGCGTGGTCGCGGCCACCTGCAGCATCTTGGTGTGCAGGCCCTGCCCCATCTCGGTGCCGCCGTGGTTGATCAGGACGGAGCCGTCCTTGTAGACCAGCACCAGCGCGCCGGCCTGGTTGAAGGCGGTGAGGTTGAAGGAGATGCCGAACTTGATCCCGGTCATCGCGAGCGCCCGCTTGGTGTGCGGGTGCGCGGAGTTGAAGGCCGCGATCTCGCGCCGGCGCACGGCCAGTGCGGCGTCGTCCTTGACCTGCTGCCAGATGACGGAGATCCGCTCGGGGTGGGGGACGGGCTGCCCGTACGGCGTCGACTGGCCCTGCCGGTAGAAGTTGCGCTCGCGCAGCTCCATCGGATCCAGGCCGAGCAGCGGCGCGCACCGGCCCATGATGTCCTCGATCACCAGCATGCCCTGGGGTCCGCCGAAACCGCGGAAGGCCGTGTTGGAGACCTTGTTGGTCTTGGCGATGCGGCCGGCGATGCGCGCGTTGGGCAGCCAGTAGGTGTTGTCGATGTGGCACAGCGCGCGGGCCGTCACAGGCTCGGACAGGTCCAGGCTCCAGCCGCCGTCGGCGGTCAGGGTGGCGTCCAGGGCCTGGATGCGGCCCTCGGCGTCGAAGCCGATCTTCCACGTGGCGTGGAACCCGTGGCGCTTGCCGGACATGGTCAGGTCCTGGGTCCGGTTGAGCCGTACCCGGACCGGCCGGCCGGTGAGCTTGGCGCCGAGCGCGGCGATGGCCGCGAACCCGTGCGGCTGCATCTCCTTGCCGCCGAAGCCGCCACCCATCCGCAGGCACTGCACGGTCACCTCGTGGCTGTGCAGGCCGAGTACGTGGGCGACGATCTCCTGCGTTTCCGAGGGGTGTTGGGTGCTGCTCTGGATGAACATCTGCCCGTTCTCGTCGAGGAGAGCGAGCGCCGCGTGCGTTTCGAGATAGAAGTGCTCCTGGTCGGAGAACTGGAACTCGCCGGTGAACACGTGCGCGGAGTCTTCGAAGCCGGCGTCGACGTCGCCGGTCACCATCAGGGGCCGGGCGCCGTGGAAGCTCTCGGTCTCGATCGCCTCCCGCAGGGTGATCACGGAGGGTTCCTCGTCGAGTTCCACCTCGACGGCCGCCGCACCGAGCCGGGCGGCCTCCACGCTCTCGCCCAGGACCCAGGCGACCGCGTGGCCGTGGAACATGACCTTGTCGGGGAAGAGGGGTTCGTCGTGCTTCATTCCGGCGTCGTTGACGCCGGGCACGTCGGCCCCGGTCAGTACGCGGACCACGCCGGGCACGGCGAGCGCCGGCTCGGTGCGCAGCGCCGTGATCCTGCCGTGGGTCTTCATGACCTGGACCGGGTAGGCGTGCAGGACGTCCTTGGTGCGGTGGACCAGGTCGTCGGTGTAGAGCGCCGCACCGGTGACGTGCAGGTTCGCGCTCTCGTGCGGCATCGAAACCCCGACGACGGGCTTTTCGGGACGCTGGGACAACTGGCTCATGACGACACCGCCTCGGTGGTTTGCGCGTACAGCTTGTGCAGGCTCTGGCCGAGCATCGCGGAGCGGTAGAGGGCGCTGGCGCGGTGATCGTCCATCGGGGTGCCCTCGGACCGCAGGATCCGGGCCGCGGCCTCGACGGTCTCCGCCGTCCAGGCGTTGCCCTCCAGGGCCGCCTCGGTGGTGAGCGCGCGGACCGGGGTGGCGGCCACGCCGCCCAGACCGATGCGCGCCTTGCGGACGATCCCGTCCTCGATGTCGAGGGCGAAGGCGACCGCCACGCTGGAGATGTCGTCGAAGCGCCGCTTGGCGATCTTGTGGAAGGCCGTGACGGGCGACAGCGGCAGCGGGATGCGCACCGCGCGGATCAGCTCGCCGGGACGGCGCACGCTCTGCCGGTAGCCGGTGAAGTAGTCGGCCAGGGGGACCTCGCGCTCACCGTCCGCGCCGGCCAGCAGCAGCGACGCCTCCAGCGCGAGCAGCACCGGCGGGCTGTCACCGATGGGCGAGCCGGTACCCAGGTTGCCGCCGAGGGTCGCACTGTTGCGGATGAGCCGGGACGCGAACTGCGGGAACAGCTCCGCGAGGAGCGGGACGCTGCCGTCGAGCCGGCGTTCGATCTCGGTGAGCGTCTGAGCCGCCCCGATCTCGATGTGACCGGACTCGACGCGCAGCTCCCGCAGTTCGGGCAGCCGGTCGACCGCGACCACGCAAGCGGCCCGGCGGGACCGGATGTTCACCTCCACGCCCCAGTCGGTGCTGCCGGCGACCACGACCGCCTCGGGCCGCTCGCGCAGCAGCCGCACCGCCTCCGCGAGGGTGCCGGGCCGCAGGAACACGCTGTCTTCCCGGGCGTATTCGGTGGCGGCAGCCTCGGGCGGGGACTGCTCACGGCGCTGCGCCAGGACGTCGTCCTCGGTGGGAGACCCGACGGCGAACGCGGCATCGCGGATCGGGCGGTAGCCGGTGCAGCGGCAGAGGTTTCCGCTCAGCGCGTGCAGATCGAAACCGTTCGGACCGTGCTCGGAGTGGGCGCCGTCGGCCGAGCCCGCGGCAGGGTCCGGGTGTACGCAGCGGTCGGGCCGGTAGTACTCGGAGGCCATGCTGCAGATGAACCCCGGTGTGCAGTAACCGCATTGGGAGCCGCCGCGGACGGCCATCTCCTCCTGCACGGGGTGCAGCGCGGTGGGTGCGCCGGACGCGTCGACGGTGGCGAGGCCTTCGGAGGTGACCACCTCCTGGCCGTCGAGCGCCAGGGCCGGAACCAGGCAGGCGTTGACCGCCACCCAGTCGGTGGGCTTGTTCACCCCCGGCCGGGCCACGAGCACCGAACAGGCGCCGCATTCCCCCTCGGCGCAGCCCTCCTTGGTGCCGGTGAGTCCGCGGTCGCGCAGGAAGTCCAGCACCGTGGTGTGGACTGCGGCCGGAGAGATCGGTGTTTCTTTTCCGTTGACCGTGATGCGCGCCGCTACCACGGCACGTCCCCGTTCCGGGGCGCGGTCGATCGGACTGTCCTAGTTGCCATGGCAGGAGCTTTCTCGTTCAGTGGCCGCGGCTCGACAACCCGGAGCGCGGCAAATCGGCACGCGAGGAGGCGCCGTAAGTGATGACAGAGTGGTGCAAAATCTCCGGGGCCGCGATCGGGCACGCCGGGAAAGGCGCTATTCAGCAGCCGTGTGCTACCCGACCCGGAGCCCAGGCGGTCTGGTGTGCGAGGCGAAGCGGTACGGAGATGGTCGACATCCGGCTTCGCCTCCTTCCAGTGGCTCTCGAGTTGGTGCGGTCGAAGTTACGTGCCGAAGATTGATCGGTCAAGCACATCTTGGTCGATTCCACGAAGGCCGGCGACTGCGCGGGGGCGGCCCGCGACGTCGAGGGTGAGGCCGCGCGGCTGGAGGATCGTGCGGGTGTCGAAGGTCGTCGTGGTGCCGGGGGACTGGGTGATCCGGTAGTCGCGGCTGAGGGCCGCGGCGGCGATGGTCATGGACGTGGTGGCGAAGTGCGTCCCGAGGCAGTTGCGCGGTCCGCCCCCGAAGGGCATGAACGCGTACTTGGGCAGGGGAGTGGCGGGGCGCTCGATCCAGCGGTCCGGGTCGAACGTGGCGGGCCGGTCGTAGTGGTGCGGGTCGCGGTGGAGGACGAAGGGGCTGACGCCCACCCGCCGGCCGCGGCGGAGCGGGTAGCCGGCGAGTTCCGTGGGCTCCTCCACGGTCCGCTGGACGAGCCAGAGCGGGGGATGGAGCCGGAGGGTCTCCTTCACGACGGCCCCGGCGACGGGCAGCCGGGGCACATCGGCCGCGGTGGGGGGCCGGCCCGCGAGTTCCCGGTCGGCCTCCTCCCGTACCCGCCGACGGGCGGCGAACAGGTCGGCGACGATCACGCTGGTCGCGCCCTCTCGGGTGAGTGCGCCCTCCTCGCAGGCGGTGTCGAGGACGTCCGCGACCGTGGGCGGGGAGTCGTCCCGCCGCGTGCCGCGCCGCCGGCGCATCAGAGCGGAGACCTCCTCGGCGAGCTCGCGGGAGGGG
>NZ_JBWJVM010000061.1:0-54248 GCF_056428985.1 Streptomyces sp. CA189
TCGCCGCCCACCGCGTCCAGCGCCCTGCCCTCGCGGAACCAGCGACAGGCACTCGGGGGACATGTATCCCACGCCTTCGCCGACTCCTTGAGATCCATGCAGTCGACCGTAACGGCACTCACCCAAATGGACCATCACTCACAAGAGTGGACCAAAGAACCAGCAGTTCCCTACCCCTCGCACGCGTCCCGCGGCTCGGCCTCCACCACCTCCAGCACCCGCACGGGCGAGAGGCCGCGTACCAGCGTCAGCGTGTACCCGCCCTCCAGCGCGTACGCGAACAGCGAGGGCGAGGCCCGTATCCAGCTGTAGTCGGCGGCGGTGGCCGAGCTCGCTGATGTCATACGGCGCATCCTCACACCCCCCACTGACAAGCCGCAGCCCCCGCCCGGACGGACGGGGGCGGGGGCTGCGGTGGTTGGGCGGCGGGGGTCAGGCGGTGACGAGGACCTTCGCCGGGTCGGCGTCGGAGTCGGAGTCGGCCTCCGTGGAGTCGGACTGGGCCTTGGCCTCGGACGGGGCGGGCTCGTCCAGCAGGGACGAGGAGGCGGACGCGTAGGCCGCCTTGTCCAGGATGCCTTCGCGGGCCGCCACGATGACCGGGATCAGCGCCTGCCCGGCCACGTTCGTCGCGGTGCGCATCATGTCCAGGATCGGGTCGATCGCCATCAGCAGGCCCACACCCTCCAGCGGGAGGCCCAGCGTGGAGAGGGTCAGGGTCAGCATGACCGTGGCGCCCGTCAGGCCGGCCGTCGCGGCGGAGCCGATGACCGAGACGAAGGCGATCAGCAGGTAGTCGGTGATGCCGAGCTGCACACCGAAGATCTCCGCGATGAAGATCGCGGCGAGCGCCGGGTAGATCGCGGCGCAGCCGTCCATCTTCGTGGTGGCGCCGAACGGGACGGCGAAGGAGGCGTACTCCTTCGGGACGCCGAGGCGCTCGGTGACCTTCTGGGTGACCGGCATGGTGCCGACCGAGGAGCGGGAGACGAAGGCCAGCTGGATGGCCGGCCAGGCGCCCTTGAAGAACTGGAGCGGGTTGACCTTGGCGACGGTCCACAGGAGCAGCGGGTAGACGCCGAACATCACGAGCGCGGAGCCGACGTACACGTCCACGGTGAAGGTGGCGTACTTGCCGAGCAGGTCCCAGCCGTACGTGGCGATCGCGGTGCCGATCAGGCCGACGGTGCCGATCGGGGCGAGGCGGATGACCCACCACAGGGCCTTCTGGAGCAGCTCCAGGACGGACTCGGCGAGGTTCAGCACCGGCTGGGCCTTGCTGCCGAGCTGGAGGGCGGCGATACCGGCGACGGCGGCGAGGAAGACGATCTGCAGGACGTTCAGCTCGGTGAACGGCGTGATGACGTCGGTCGGCACGATGCCGGTCAGGAAGTCCAGCCAGGACCCTTCGCGCTTCGGCAGCTTGCCGTCCTGCGGGGTGAGGCCGGTGCCGGAGCCCGGGTTGGTGAGCAGGCCGATGGCGAGGCCGATGGCCACCGCGATCAGCGACGTGATCATGAACCAGAGCAGCGTGCGCGAGGCCAGCCGCGCGGCGTTGTTCACCTTCCGGAGGTTGGTGATCGACACCAGGATGGCGAAGAAGACGAGCGGGGCGACGGCCAGCTTCAGGAGCTGGACGAATATGTCGCCGATCTGCTCCAGGGTCGTACCGAGCCAGCTGATCTCCTGGCTGCGGGAGAGCCAGCCGAGCAGCACACCGAGCACGAGGCCGGTGACGATCTGGGCCCAGAAGGGGAACGAGAACGAGGACTTCTTCACCGGGGCGGGGGCCTCGGCGGCAGGGGTCTGCGGTGACGCGGACACGGACACTCTCCGGGTGGTTCTGCGGTGTGTGCGGTGGGGTGGTGGTGCGGTGCGGCAGCACCCGGAAAAGCCAAGAGCCGGGCGGGCGGGACCGCTGCTGTGCCAGGGCTGGTCGCGGGACTCAGCGACAACAGCAACAGGCCGCGGACGCGCGGCGGCAGAGGTCGACGTGCAGGCGCGCCACGAGCGGAACGCTCGTGATCGTCTGGTGCGCTGCTGTCGTCAACATGTTGAACACGCTAACACTTCACCTTTGAGAATCTCAAAGGGTCCCTTTGGGTCTGCGCGGGCCGGAAACCCCGGCGAACTCCCCGGAAAACGCCGAAAGCCCCGGCATGACGGGCGGTGACCCGATGCCGAGGCAATTCGATGTGTGATGAAGCTAACTGGCGCGCGCGGCCTCGTCGACCGCGTCGTCCTCCTGGCTGCGGTTCGCGGCGAGCTTGTCCTTCGCGCCCGCGACGCGTCCGGAGATGGCCGCGGACATCTCGTCGCGCTGCTTGCGCAGCAGGACGAAGGAGAGCGGCGCGGAGAGCACGAGGGCGAGCAGCACGACCCAGGCGGGGTTGGCGTCACCGAGACCGGAGGGCACCCAGCCCAGCCGGACCAGACCGGCGACGAGGACGAGGCACCCGACGAAGATCCCCAGGCGCATCGCGGTGTAACGGATCGTCGCGCTCGGCTTGAGGGACACGGTGACCCCTTCTCTCTCGTCGTCCTACGGCGGTACGTGTGCCCGTCCAGTGAAGCACGCCGGACCCCCGCTCCGGCCCGGCGGGGTCGCGCCCCGCGGGGCCCCGCAGGTCAGTGCAGCGGCAGCAGGAGGGTGACGTCGTCGCGGTCGTCGCCCGGGGCCACGCGGATGGCGCCGGGGACGCGGCCGACCTCCTTGTAGCCGCAGGCGGCGTAGAAGTCCTCCAGACCCAGCCCGCCCCGGCAGCTGAGGCGGATCGCCTCGATGCCGTCCATCGTGCGGGCGGCGTCCGCGAGGGCCGCCATCAGCGCGCGGCCGGCGCCGCGGCCCTGGAGGGCGGGGTCGACCATGACCGTGTAGACCCAGACCCAGTGCTTCTGCAGCCGGTGCTGGTTGGGGGCGATGACGGCGGTGGCGCGCACCCGCCCGGCGGCGTCGCGCCCGACGAGCAGCCGGCTGCGGCCCTCGGCGGCCGCGGCGAGGTGCTTGCCCACGTCGGGGCGGACGTCCTCGATCGCCACGGGCGGTACGAAGCCCACCGCGCCGCCGGCGTTGGACACGTCGGTCCAGAGCGCGGCGAAGTCTTCAGCCAGGGCGGGGTCCACGACCGGATCGAAGGTGAAGGTAAGGGCCATTAGGCTAGATTACCTATTACCCGATGGGGTGCGCAATGTGCCCCGACCCCCCACGAGGGGAGGACCGGGGCACAGGGCATCAGGACAGCCGGACAATCGACCAGACAAGCAGCCGGACGTCAGACCCGCATCGCCTGCGGGGTCTCGCGGAGCTCCGCGTCCGGGCCGGGGTACTCGCGGATGATCTCGTAGCGCGTGTTGCGCTCGACCGGGCGGAAGCCCGCCTCGCGGATCAGTTCCAACAGGTCCTCGCGGCCCAGCTTGTTCGGGGTGCCGTAGTTGTCCGCGTCGTGCGTGATCTTGTACTCGACGACCGAGCCGTCCATGTCGTCCGCGCCGTGCTGGAGGGCGAGCTGCGCCGTCTGCACGCCGTGCATCACCCAGAACACCTTGACGTGCGGGACGTTGTCGAAGAGCAGACGGGAGACCGCGAAGGTCTTCAGCGCCTCGGCGCCCGTCGCCATCGTCGTACGCGCCTGGAGCTTGTTGCGTACCTTGCCGTCCTTCATGTCCACGAAGTCGTGCTGGTAGCGCAGCGGGATGAAGACCTGGAAGCCGCCGGTCTCGTCCTGCAGTTCGCGCAGCCGGAGCACGTGGTCCACGCGGTGGCGCGGCTCCTCGATGTGCCCGTAGAGCATCGTCGCCGGGGTCTTGAGGCCCTTGGAGTGCGCGAGGCGGTGGATGCGCGACCAGTCTTCCCAGTGGGTGCGGTGGTCGACGATGTGCTGGCGGACCTCCCAGTCGAAGATCTCCGCACCGCCGCCGGTGAGCGACTCCAGACCGGCCTCGATCAGCTCGTCCAGGATGTCGGAGGCCGACATGCCGGAGATCGTCTCGAAGTGGTGGATCTCGGTCGCCGTGAACGCCTTCAGCGAGACGTTCGGCAGCGCCTCCTTCAGCGCGGAGAGCGAGCGCGGGTAATACCGCCAGGGCAGGCTGGGGTGCAGGCCGTTGACGATGTGCAGCTCGGTGAGGCTCTCGTTCTCCATGGACTTCGCCAGGCGGACGGCTTCCTCGATGCGCATCGTGTACGCGTCCTTCTCGCCCGGCTTGCGCTGGAACGAGCAGTACGCGCACGAGGCCGTGCACACGTTCGTCATGTTGAGGTGGCGGTTGACGTTGAAGTGGACGACGTCGCCGTTCTTGCGCGTGCGCACCTCGTGGGCGAGGCCGCCGAGCCAGGCCAGGTCGTCCGACTCGTAGAGGGCGATGCCGTCCTCACGGGTCAGCCGCTCGCCGGAGCGAACCTTGTCCTCCAGCTCACGCTTGAGCCCAGCGTCCATGCCGGTCCTCTCCATCTGTCCTCGAATCCGCGCGGTCCGTGTGCCCCACAACCGCGCCCCAACCGTACTCTCAGCGCCCTCAGGCCTCCTCCGGCAGGCCCCCGACCCGGTTCTCCCACTTGGTGGAGAGCACGATCGTCGTGCGCGTGCGCGAGACGCCCTTGGTGCTGGAGAGCTTGCGGATGATCCGCTCCAGCCCGTCCACGTCGCCGGCCCGGACCTTGAGCATGTACGAGTCGTCGCCGGCGATGAACCAGCAGTCCTCGATCTCGGTGAGGTCGCGCAGCCGGCGGGCCACGTCCTCGTGGTCCGCGGCGTCGGAGAGCGAGATGCCGATCAGTGCCGTGACGCCGAGGCCGAGCGAGGCCGCGTCCACGGTCGCGCGGTAGCCGGTGATGACCCCGGCCGTCTCCAGCCGGTTGATCCGGTCGGTGACGCTGGGGCCGGAGAGGCCCACGAGCCGGCCCAGCTCGGCGTACGAGGCGCGTCCGTTCTCACGAAGTGCCTGGATGAGCTGCTTGTCCACCGCGTCCATGTACCTGGAACCTTCCATTATTCGGCATTCCCTCAAGTTTACGTATAGAATCAAAGGCACACAGGGTCGACACCCTGTGAATCTTTCAACAGATCAAAGACGATCTGACGATTTTCAGGAGTGGTTCACCGTGTACACGATCGAGATGGCCTACGCGCACATGCGACAGCTCCAGGAGCTGGCCAACCGATCCCGCACCGACCAGCCCGCCGCCGCACACCGAGTCGACAAGACCCGCAAGCCGGGGCGCGCCAAGAAGCGCTAAGCGCCACCGCTCGCCTCCCGGGCCTGCCCGGGAGCGGGCAGACGGGAGCCACCGAGCTCCCCCTCCCACCGGCGGTACAGCCCGTGCGGCACCCCTGCCGCGTCGAGCACCCGCCCCGCGACGAAGTCCACCAGATCCTGGATGTGCGTCGCACCCGCGTAGAACGCCGGAGAGGCGGGCAGCACCACTGCGCCCGCCTCGTCCAGGCTCACCAGATGCTTCAGCGTCTGCCCGCTCAGCGGGGTCTCCCGAACCGTCACCACCAGCCGGCGCCGCTCCTTGAGCGTCACGCTCGCGACCCGCTGGAGCAGGTCCTTCGACAGCCCGAGCGCCACTCCGGCCACACAGGCCGTGGACGCGGGCACGATCAGCATCCCCTTCACCGGGTACGAGCCGCTGCTCGGTCCGGCCGCCAAGTCCCCCGCGGGCCAGTAGCGCACGCCGTCCAGGTCCGGGCTCGCGAAGGTCGCGGGCTTGCCGTCGGCCCCCCGCTCCAGCCACTCCCCCAGATCGTCCCGCCAGTGCGCGTCGCGGAAGGCGATCCCCGTCTCGTCCAGCAGGGTCAGCCTGGACGCCCGGCTCACCACCAGGTCCACGCTCTCGCCCGCCGCCAGCAGCCCGCGGATCACGGCGGCCGCGTACGGCGTCCCGGACGCCCCGGAAACCCCGACCACCCACGGGGTGCGCTTGCCCTCAGTCATACCTCCGAGACTATCCGGCCACCGCCGAGGGGCACTGGCTAAGGTGTCCGCACGTTCAAGGGGTGGACACGCAAGCGTGGGGAGCAGGGTCGTCATGAGCGGGAGCGGAAGCGGAAGCGGGATGCGCGCGGGCGGTACGGACGCGGCGGCGGGTGCGGGCCGATGGACCCGGACCGGGCGGGCCCTGACCGCCGCGAAGCTGATGCTGGGCTGGATTGCGCTGCTCTGGCTGATCGAGGCCGTCGACTACGCCACGGGCCACGCGCTCGACTCCTACGGGATCACCGCGCGGGAGGCCGACGGCCTGAGCGGGATACCTCTGGCGCCCTTCCTGCACTTCGGCTTCGACCACGTGGCCTCCAACAGCGTCCCGCTGCTGGTACTCGGCTTCGTCACCGCGCTCAGCGGCATCGGCCGCTTCCTGGCCGTCAGCGCGGCCATCGTGCTGGCCGACGGCTTCGCCGTCTGGCTGATCTCCCCGCCCCACAGCGTCACGGCGGGCGCCTCGGGCCTGGTCTTCGGCCTCTTCGGCTACCTGCTGGTCCGCGGCTTCGTGGAACGCAGCCCCCTGGGCGTGGCGGTCGCCGTCGTCATCGCCGCCGTCTGGGGCACGACCTTCCTGGCCGGAGCCCTGCCGACGGACTCGATGGTCAGCTGGCAGGCCCACCTCTTCGGCCTCCTGGCCGGCGCGGCGGTGGCCCTGGTGGCCCGGCCGCGGCCGGAGGTGGCGGCGGTCTAGGCGGCGGAGCCGGGGTCGACGGGGAGGATCGCCGTGTCCACCGAGACCCTGCCGATGCCTGTCTCCACCGTGACCGTCTTCCCGTACGGGATCACGTCACGGCCCCGGTAGCCGTCGGGGCCGGGATTCCACAGGGTCGTGCACCGCGCCTTGTAGGGGTCGAAGATCAGGTAGTGCGGGATGCCGCGCCGGGCGTAGGCCCGGTCCTTGATCTCGTAGTCGTTGCGCACGCTGCTCGGGGAGACGACCTCGATGACGAGCTCGACCAGGTCAGGCGGGTAGGCGCTGAGGTTCCTGTCCGCCTCCGCCTCGGGAATGACAGCGAGGTCGGGGCAGAACTCGTTCTCACCGTCGAAGGGGACGGCAACGTCGCTGATAAAACCCCACTCCGGCGGAATCTGGGCTTCCAGCGTGTTCCACAGCAACCGGATGGTCCTGGCGTGGTGCGGCTTCAGTGGACTCATCACGATGGCGCCCTCGACAATCTCCATCCGGTACCCGGGGAACATGTCCTCGAACCGGCTGAGCTGTGAGTGCAGGCGCTCGGTCTCCGAGACGGTCACGTCAGCCTCCCTGTCCATGCACTCGATGGTATGCCGCACGCTAGCCACCGGGGCAGGTCGCGAACCGCCGAATCCGGCAGGGCACACACGATCGAGTTACAGCGACAGCCCCCGCACCACCAGGTCCAGCAGGGCGCAGACGAACAGCGCCATGCCGATGAAACCGTTCACCGTGAAGAAGGCGCGGTTCAGGCGGGACAGGTCGTGGGGCGTGACGATGGTGTGCTCGTAGACGAAGGCGGCCACGACGATCAGCAGGCCGACCCAGAACAGCCGGCCCGCGTCCGTCGCCACCGCGTACCAGGCCAGCAGGGCCGTGGCCACGACGTGCGCGCCGCGCGCGCCCCACAGGGCGGCCGGGATGCCGTAGCGGGCGGGGACGGACTTGACGCCCTCCGCGCGGTCCGCGGCCACGTCCTGGCAGGCGAAGATCAGGTCGAAGCCGCCGATCCACACGCCCACCGCGAGGCCGAGGATCACCGCGTCCCAGGACCACTCGCCGGTGATCGCGATCCAGGCCCCGACCGGGCCCATCGCCTGGGCGAGGCCGAGGATGGCGTGCGGGAAGTTCGTGAACCGCTTCCCGTACGGGTACACCACCATCGGCACCACGGCGATCGGCGCCAGCATCAGGCAGAGCGGGTTCAGCAGCGCGGCCGCGCCCAGGAAGACCGCGAGGGCGATCCCGGCCCCGGTCCAGGCGGAGCGGACCGAGACGGCGCCCGTCACCAGCTCCCGGCCGGCGGTCCGCGGGTTCCGCGCGTCGATCTCCCGGTCGATGATCCGGTTGGCGGCCATCGCGAAGGTCCGCAGCCCCACCATGCAGACGGTGACGAGCAGCAGCTTGCCCCAGTGCATCCGCTCGTCGAGCGTGTACATGGCGGTGAGCGCGGCGATGTAGGCGAAGGGCAGCGCGAAGACCGAGTGCTCGATCATCACGAGCCGCAGGAACGCCTTGACCTTGCCGGTGGCCTGCGGCGCGGGACCGGATCCGACGACCTCGTCGGCGGTGGTCATCATGCGAGGGTTCTCCGGAACTCTTCGATGTCGGCCAGCAGCTCCGCCGCCGGCAGAGCGCCCAGCTCCAGGCTCTGGGGGGCGGCCCCGTCCTCCTCGCCCTCGGGCGGGGTGACATGGGCGGTGACCAGCCAGGCGTCGCCCGAGGGGCGGGCCTCCAGGCGCAGGAAGTTGCCCGCCTCGGCCGTGAACGGCTCGGCCGCCGCCAGCGCGAGCTGCAGCTGCTCCGCGAAGCCGTCCGCCTCGGTGTCCCGGGCGCCCGGCAGCTCGAAGCCACCGCCGTCCTCGGCCACCTCGAACATCACGGCCCAGGTGTCCCCGGGCCCGGCGAACTCCTCGGGGCTCACTCCCGCCTCGCGCGCGGCCAGCACCACCCCGGGCTGCGCCGGGTCGATCTCCGGGCGCGCCAGGGCCACGTACGCATCGGGCGTGCCGATGACCAGCTCCGGGCCGCCCACCTCGATCGGGCTCACAGTCCGTACTCCTTCCAGCGGCTGTCCACCAGGGCGGCGGTGGCCGGGTCGGACTCGACCATGTCAGGCCAGCCGCCGTCCCGGGTGTAACCCTCCGTCGGCAGCTTCTTCGTGGCGTCGATCCCCGCCTTGCCTCCCCAGAACTGCTGGTAGGAGGCGTGGTCCAGGTGGTCCACCGGGCCCTCCACGACGGTGAGGTCGCGGGCGTAGTCCGTATTGCCGAGCGCCCGCCAGGAGACCTCGTGGAGGTCGTGGACGTCGCAGTCCTTGTCCACCACGATGATCAGCTTGGTCAGCGACATCATGTGCGCGCCCCAGATGGCGTGCATGACCTTCTGCGCGTGCTTCGGGTACTTCTTGTCGATCGAGACGATCGCGCAGTTGTGGAAGCCGCCCGACTCGGGGAGGTGGTAGTCCACGATGTCCGGGACGATGATCTTGAGGAGCGGGAGGAAGAAGCGTTCCGTCGCCCGGCCCAGCGGGCCGTCCTCCGTCGGCGGCCGGCCGACGACGATCGACTGGATCAGCGGACGCTTCCGCATCGTCACGCAGTCGATCGTCAGCGCGGGGAACGGCTCCTGCGGGGTGTAGAAGCCGGTGTGGTCGCCGAAGGGGCCCTCGGGGAGCGTCTCCCCGGGCTCCAGCCAGCCCTCGATGACCACCTCGGCGTTGGCCGGGACCTGGAGCGGGACGGTCTTGCAGTCCACCATCTCGATCCGCTTGCCCGCCACGAACCCGGCGAAGAGGTACTCGTCGATGTCGCCCGGCAGCGGCGCGGTCGACGCGTACGTCACGGCCGGCGGGCAGCCGAAGGCGATCGCGACCGGCAGCCGCTCACCGCGCGCCGCGGCCACCGCGTAGTGGTTGCGGCTGTCCTTGTGGATCTGCCAGTGCATGCCGATGGTGCGCTTGTCGTGGCGCTGGAGGCGGTACAGGCCGAGGTTGCGCACGCCCGTCTCCGGGTGCTTGGTGTGCGTCAGGCCGAGGTTGAAGAAGGAGCCGCCGTCCTTGGGCCAGGTGAAGAGGGCCGGGAGCTGGTCCAGGTCCACGTCGTCGCCGGTGAGGACGACCTCCTGGACGGGCGCGGAGTCGCCCTTCACCTTCTTCGGCGGGACGTGCACCATCGAGCCGAGCTTGCCGAAGGCCTCGCGGACTCCGATGAAGCCCTGCGGCAGCTCCGGCTTCAGCAGGCCGCCGATCTTCTCGCTGATCTCGGCGTACGACTTCAGGCCGAGGGCCTTCAGCAGTCGCCGGTCGGTGCCGAAGACGTTCATGGCCAGCGGCATCGCCGAGCCCTTGACGTTCTCGAAGAGCAGCGCGGGTCCACCCGCCTTGTTCACTCTGTCGACGATCTCCCCGACCTCTAGGTACGGGTCCACTTCGGCCTTGATGCGCTTGAGGTCGCCCTCCCGCTCGAGGGCCCGGAGCAGCGAGCGGAGATCGTCGTAAGCCATGCACGCAATTGTGGCATCCCCGCCCAGGGCCCGAACCGCGGCGGGCCCTCTACCCTGGAAGAGTCCACGGCGGGCCTGCCCGGTCCGCACCGTTCTTCTGGGGGTCGGTCCCACACCGTGCTGCGCTATCTGCCGTTCCTGCTGATCATCGCGCTGACCATCTACGCCTTCATCGACTGCCTGAACACGCCGGAAGAGGAGGTCAAGCACCTTCCGAAGGTCGTCTGGGTCATGATCATCCTGCTCTTCTCGATCATCGGTCCTGTGGTGTGGCTCTTCGCGGGCAAGAAGCGGGTGCCCGGCGGTGGCGGCCGGCCGCGTCCGGGCCGCCGCACGTGGGTGGCCCCGGACGACAATCCGGAGTTCCTGAAGTCCCTGCGCGAGGAGCGGGACGAGAAGAAAGAGGAGAAGGACAAGGACAAGGACTGAGTCCTACGGGGCTGCGGCGCCCGGCCCCTACGGGGCCCCGGCCCCGGCCCGCGCCGCCGCCCGCTGCGCCGCCTGCGCGAAGGCCCGTACCGCCCCGGTGTCCTCGCCCGCTCGCCAGACCAGTCCGTACCCGACCGGCTCGGCGTCCGCCACCGGTACGTGGGTGACCCCGGGGCGGGCGTGGTAGGCCGCCGCGTGGGCCGAGGTCAGCAGGGCGCCCCGGCCCGCCGCGACCAGCATCAGCGCCTCCTGCAGGTTCGTCACCTCCGGGCCGCGCCGGATCGGCCGACCGCCCGGGGTGCGCGCCGGGGCCTGGTGTTCGCGCAGGTACGCGGGCAGGTCCCCGGCGACGGCCAGCAGCGCGACCCCCGCCAGCTCCTCCAGCGTCACGGAGTCCCGCGCGGCCAGCGGATGCCCGGCGGCCACGGCCAGCGCCCGCGCCTCGGTGAACAGCGCCGGCCCCTCCCCCAGATCGGGTTCGCGGACCGGGAACTCCGCGAAGGCCACGTCGAAGGCCCCGCCGCGCAGTTGCCCGTACGGGTCGGAGAGCGGCACCTCGCACACCTCGACGCTGATGCCGGGGTGCGTGCTGCGCATGGCCTGCGCGGCGCGCAGGACGAGCTCACCCGCGGGCGGGGTGGTGAAGCCGACGTGCAGCACCCCGTCCGCCGCGCGGGCGGTGGCCGCGGCCCGCTCCAGGGCGGCGGCGATGCCGCGGTGGTGGGGTTCCAGGTCGGCGCGGAGCTGGGCGCCGAGCGCGGTGAGGGCGACGCTGCGGCTGGTACGCAGGAAGAGCGGGGCGCCGACGCGCCGTTCGAGGCGCTGTACGAGCTGGCTGACGCGGGCTCGGGAGAGCAGCATGCGCTCGGCGGTGCGGCCGAAGTGCAGCTCCTCGGCCAGGATCAGGAAGCAGTCCAGCTCATCGCGATCGGTAAGCATGACTGAACGAACGTTGAGGTCTTCGCCGTTGTTCCCGTACGGGCGGCGGGCGAGGGTTGTTGAGCCGGCAACTTCCCGCTCTTCCCTCCCTCTTCTTCCCTTCTGCGAGGTCTCCGTGGACTCCATCGATCCCATCCGGGGGCGCCGGCTCGGCGTCCTGCTCGTCCTGTGCGGCGCCATCTTCCTCGAAGGCATCGACGTCGCGATGCTGAACGTGGCCCTGCCGTCCATCCGCGCCGACCTCGGCCTCGAAACCGGCACGCTCCAGTGGGTGATGAGCGCCTACGTGCTCGGCTACGGCGGCTTCATGCTGCTCGGCGGCCGCGCGGCCGACCTCTTCGGACGCCGCCAGATGTTCATCGCCTGGCTGACGGTGTTCCTGCTCTTCTCCGGCCTCGGCGGGCTCGCCACCGAGGGCTGGCAGTTGATCGCCGCCCGCTTCGTGACCGGGGTCGCCGCCGCCTTCATGACCCCGGCGGGCCTCTCCATCATCACCACCGGCTTCGACGAGGGGCCCCAGCGGGAGAAGGCGCTGCTCGTGTACTCGGGCACGGCCGCCGCCGGGTTCTCCGTCGGGCTGGTCGCGGGCGGGCTGCTCGCCTCGGTGGGCTGGCGCTGGGTGTTCTTCGCCCCCGTGGCGCTGGCCGCGCTGATCCTGGCAGGCGCGCTGGCCTTCGTACCGAAGGAGGCCGGTTCCGAGCGGGCCGCACGCCGCGAGCGGGGCCGGATCGACGTGTGGGGCGGGCTGCTCGTGACCGCGGGCGTCGTGCTGCTCGTCCTCGGCGTGGAGGAGCTCTCGGCGCTGCCCGCGGTGGCGGGGCTGGCGCTGCTCGGGGCGTTCGCCCTCGTCGAGCGGCGCACGGCCGAGCCCCTGGTCCGGCTCGGCATCCTGCGCTCGCCCGGGCTGCTGCGGGCCAACGCGGCGGCGCTGCTGTTCTCGGCCGCGTTCTTCGGCTTCCAGTTCCTGGTGGTGCTCTACCTCCAGGAGGTGCGCGGCTGGTCCACCCTGCAGACCAGCCTCGCGATGCTGGTGATCGGGATCGACGCGGTCCTGTCGCCGACCGTGGTGCCGAAGCTGGTGGCGCGGTACGGCAACGGCCGGCTGATCCTCGGCGGCCTGCTGCTGGCGGCGCTGGCGTACGGGATGTTCCTGCCGCTGGGCGCCGACTGGTCCTACCTGCTGATGCTGCCGAGCCTGATCCTGCTCGGGCTGGCCTTCGCGCTGGTCTACGGGCCGCTGACCATCGTCGCCACCGAGGGGATCGCGGAGGAGGAGCAGGGCCTGGCGGGCGGCCTCCTCTACACGGCGTTCCAGTTCGGCGCGGCGCTCGGGCTGGCCGGTGTGACGGGGGTGGCGGCCGGCGCCGCCGAGCCCCTGGACGGGTACCGGGCGGCGCTGCTCGTCCCCTTCGTGGCGGCGCTGGTGGCCGCGGCCGTCAGCCTGCCGGGGGTCCGGCGGGGCTCACACCGCCCAGGGCAGGGGGCGGGTGCCCTCGGTGCCGGGGACGGAGACGAGGCCGTCGGCGCGCATGGCGACGTACACCTCGGTGTCCGCCAGGGCGTGGACGTGGCGCAGGACGTCCGGGGGTAGCACCACGGAGTCACCTGCGGCGACCTTCTCGGTACGGCCGCCGCAGGTGACGTCCAGGGCCCCGGCGGTGACCGTCCAGACCTGCTCGCGGCTGACGGAGTGCTCGGGTCCGGTGATTCCGGCGGGGATGGCGGCGTGCCAGGTGCTCAGTTCGGCGCTGCCCCGGCTGGGGGAGGCGAAGCCGGTCATGGTCGCGTTCGGGGTGCTGATGACGTGGTCGGCGGACGGGGTGATGACGCGCAAGGCGGTTCCTTCGCTTCCGGGACAGGTGAGTCAAGCTGCTTTACTCAGACGAGTAAAGCAGCTTGACTCACCTGTGTCACCATGTTTCCGTGACCACCCACCAGAGCGACGACGGCAGCGGCGACCACGACGGCATCGAGCTGACCTTCCTCCTCGGCCTCGGCTTCCAGCTCCTGCTCGGCGAGTTCACCCGCCGCCTCGAAGAGGCCGGGTACGCCGACGGCCTGCGCCCCCTGCACGGCATGGCCTTCCAGGCCCTGGGGGCCTCCGGCGCCACCGCGACCGAGCTCGCCGAACGGCTCGGGGTGACCAAGCAGGCCGCCGGGCAGCTCGTGGACGACCTGGAGCGGCGCGGCTACCTGCGCCGCACCCCGCACCCCGAGGGCGGCCGCCGCAAGCTGGTGGTCCTGACGGAGGCCGCGACCGCCCACCTGGGGGCGGCCGGACGGGTGCTGCACGAGCTGGAGGCCGAGCTCGGCCGCGGCAGCGTCGACCTCGGCGCCCTGCGCACCGAACTGGGCCGCCTGGTCCACACCCTGAACGGGGACGGCCCCCTCCCGCCGCTGCGCCCCACCTGGTGACGGGGCGGCGGCGGACCGAGAACACCGGAAACACAGGAGGGGCCGGGCGGCCTTTCGGCTGCCCGACCCCTCCTGTGTTCCGTCCGACTGTTCGTCCGACTGGGGCTAGACGCCCGCGTACGAGTGCTTGCCGCTCAGCAGGATGTTCACGCCGTAGTAGTTCCAGATCCAGCAGGCGAACGCGAAGAGCGCGAGGTACGCGGCCTTGCGGCCCTTCCAGCCGGCCGTGGCGCGGGCGTGCAGGTAGCAGGCGTACGCCACCCAGGTCACGAAGGACCAGACCTCCTTGGGGTCCCAGCCCCAGTAGCGGCCCCACGCGTCGCCGGCCCAGATCGCGCCCGCGATGATCGTGAAGGTCCACAGCGGGAAGACGGCCGCGTTGATGCGGTACGAGAACTTGTCGAGCGAGGCCGCCGACGGGAAGCGCTCCATGACCGAGGTGGCGAACTTGCCGGGCTGCCCGCCCCGCACGAGCTTCGCCTCGTAGGAATCGCGGAAGAGGTACAGGACCGCGCCGGCCGCACCGATGTAGAAGACCGCACCGCAGATGATCGCGGTGGAGACGTGGATCAGCAGCCAGTACGACTTCAGCGCGGGGACCAGCTGGTCGCTGTCGGTGTAGAGCACCGTGGTGGCGATGCCCAGGTCGAGCAGGACCGTGGTGACCAGGAACAGGCCGAGCCAGCGGACGTTCTTCTTCAGCGCCAGGAGCAGCAGGTACGTGCCGACGGCCACCGTGGAGAAGGTGATCGAGAACTCGTACATGTTGCCCCAGGGGGCCCGCTCCACGGACATCGCGCGGGCGACGACGCCGGCGGCCGCGAGGAGGAAGCCGAGGGTGGTCAGCGAGACCGCGATGCGCCCGTACAGGTCGCCCTGGACGGTGCCGCCGGCCGCGCCGGGGCCGTCCGGGACGTCACGGGTGCCGGCGGCGCTGCGCGTGACCACCGTGGGCTTGTCGAGGACGGCGGTGCCGGCCTTGCCCCGCACCTGGACGGCGGGAGCGGCGGCCTTGGCCCCGGACGCGGCGCCGGACGCGGCCCCGGAGTTGGTGAGCGCGGCGGCCGTACGGGCCACCTTGCTGCGGCTGCCGAAGATCCACTCGGCGATGTGGGCGAAGAAGGCGAGGGTGTAGACCGCCATGGACGCGTAGATCAGGTTGTTGCTGAGGTGAGCCAGACTCTCGTTGGCTGCGGCCGCGAGCTGCATCACGCGCGCTCCCCTTCGACTTCTTCGGCTTCTTCGGCAGGTTGGGTGGATTCGACAGGCGAGGCGGGCGCCGCCGTGGGCGCCTGCTGGTGAAGCGCGCCGGCCAGGACCGCCAGCTCCTCCGGAAGCTTGGCGGACTCGCTGCGGCCGAGGCCCGCCATCTCGACCACGGTCACCCCGTCCTTGCCCCGGACCGCGCGCACCCAGATCCGGCGGCGCTGGATGAAGAGGGAGCCGGCGAGTCCCGCGATGGCGGCGACGGCGCCCGCGAGGGCGAGGCCGCTGCCGGGCTGGTGGGTGATCGAGAAGGTCGCCCAGCGCTCGATGGACTCGAACTTCACGGTGCCCTGGCCGCCGGGCAGTTCCATGGTCTCCCCGGGCAGCATCCGCTTCGCGAGCGGCTGGCCGTCCTCGGTCTTGAACTGCTCCATCTTGGAGGTGTCCAGCTGGTACACGTTCTGCGGCAGGCCCGAGTCCACCCCGAGGCTGCCGTGCCACGCGTTCAGCGCGAGTGCCGGGAAGTCCAGCTCCGGGAACTGCGAGAACATCGTGCCCTGGCCGGCGCCCGCGAAGGTCGGCACGAACATCGCCGCGAAGCCGAGCTGCGTCGTCTTCCCGTCCTTGTCCTTGTAGCCGTCGGTGACCTTGATGGCGCCGGTCGAGGTGAGGTTGCCGTCCTGCGGCAGCATCGGCACGGCGTCCTTGTAGATCACCTTGCCGGTGGAGTCGGTCACCGAGATGACCGGCGCGTAGCCGTGGCCGAGCAGGTAGACCTTGGAGCCGTCCACCTCCATCGGCTTGTTGACCTGGATCTCGCGCTTCTCCGGCTTGCCGTGCGCGCCGTTGCTGAAGGTGACGTACGCCTTGAAGTCGCGCGGGGTGCCCTTCTGCGGGCCCGTGCGCTCGAACGTCGCGTCGAACTTGTCCAGGGTGAAGGAGAAGGGCGGCAGGTCCGCGGAGTCGAAGAGGCCGCCGGCCTTGAAGTCGTCGTACTGGGTCAGCGTGTTCGAGAAGCCCTTGCCGCGCAGGACGAGCTTGCCGCCCTCGGACTTGAAGTACTGGCCCCAGGCGAAGGCGATCAGCATGACGATCAGCGCCACGTGGAAGATCAGGTTCCCGGCCTCGCGCAGATAGCCTTTCTCGGCCGAGACCGATCCCGACCCCGATCCCGTACCTGTCTCCGTACGGAAGCGGCGGCGGCCGAGCAGGCCGTGCGCGGAGGCGAGCACCTCGTCCGGGGGGGTGTCCGTGCGCCAGGTCGCGTACGCGGGCATCCGGTCGAGCCGCTTGGGCGCGGCCGGCGGCCGGCCGGTGAGCTGGCCGACGAACTGCCAGGAGCGCGGCAGGATGCAGCCGATCAGCGAGATGAACAGCAGCAGGTAGATCGCGGAGAACCACACCGAGCTGTAGACGTCGAACAGCTGGAGCTTCTCGGCGACGCCCACCCAGGAGGCGTGCTCCTTCTTCCAGGCGGCGACCTTCATCAGGTCGACCTGGTTCTGCGGGACCAGCGAGCCCGGGATGGACGCCAGCGACAGCATGAAGAGCAGGATCAGCGCCACCCGCATGGAGGTGAGCTGCCGCCAGAACCAGCGGGCCCAGCCGAGCACCCCGATGCCCACGGGGCCGCCGGGGGCGTCCTCCAGGGGGGCGGTGGACAGCTGCGCGCCGGCGGCCGCCTCGGCCGAAGCCTCGGCGGAAGCGGAATCCTCGGACTCCGGGGCATCGTGCGGCGCCTCGGTGGACGCCTTGTCGGTCGTACTCATGTCCGTGTAGTCCTCAGATCCCCACCGTGAAGCCTTGGGTCCAGCTCTGCATGTCGCTGACGATGCTGCTCCACAATCCTGTGACGAGCAGCAGACCGGTCAGGATCAGCATGCCGCCGCCGATGCGCATCACCCACGCATAGTGCTTCTTCACCCAGCCGAACGCGCCGAGCGCCTTGCGGAAGGCGAGGGCGGTGGCGATGAACGGCAGCCCCAGTCCCAGGCAGAAGACCACGGTCAGCAGCGCGCCGCGGCCCGCGGTGGCCTGGTCGAGGGAGAGGGTGCCGACGGCCGCGAGGGTCGGGCCCATGCAGGGGGTCCAGCCGAGGCCGAAGAGCACGCCGAGCACGGGTGCGCCGATCAGGCCGACGGTCGGCTTCTTGTGGAAGCGGAACTCGCGCATCGTCAGACCGGGGATCGCGCCCATGAAGAACAGGCCGAGCAGGATCACCAGGCCGCCGAGGACCCGGGAGATGACTTCCTTGTTCGCGTCGAGGGTCTGCCCGAAGTAGCCGAACAGCGCGCCGGTCGAGACGAACACGGCCGTGAACCCGAGGACGAACAGGCTCGCACCGCCCAGCATCCGGCCGCGGCGGGCCTCGGCGAGGTCGGCGCCGCCGACGCCGGTCACGTAGGAGAGGTAGCCGGGGACCAGGGGCAGCACGCAGGGCGAGAAGAAGGAGACCAGCCCGGCGAGCAGGGCGATCGGCAGGGCCAGCAGCAGGGCGCCGTTGAGGACGGTCGTGTTCACGCCGGTCGGTTCGGCGGCGAGGACCACGTCGGAGAGCGGCCCGGAGAGCCCTGCGAGTCCGGGGAGTGCGGTGACCACGAGGTCACTTCTCCGCGAGGACGGGCTCGATCATCGAGCGCAGCTGCTCCTCGCTGACCGCGGCCAGGGTGCGGGAGGCGATCTTGCCGTCCTTGTCGAGGACGAGCGTGGAGGGGATGGCCTGGGGGTTCAGCGTGCCCTTGGGGAACCGGAGCATCAGCTTGCCGTCCGGGTCGTAGAGGCTCGGGTAGGTGATCCCGTAGGTCTCTTCGAAGGAGACGGCGTTCTGCTTGGTGTTGTCGCGGGTGTTGATGCCGACGAAGGCGATGTCCTGACCGGCGTCCGCCATCTCCTTGGAGACCTTGGCGAAGGACGGGGCCTCGGCCCGGCACGGCGGGCACCAGGAGCCCCAGACGTTGAGGACGACGACCTTGCCCTTGAGGGTGGTGGTGTCCAGCGTCTTGCCGTCCACCGTCTCCCCGTCGAGCTTGGGGGCCTCGGTGCGGTCGGCCTTGGCGACGGTGGAGACGCCTCTGGAGCCCGTCACGTAGTTGCCGCCGGCGGAACCGGAGGATTTGCTGCCGCCGTCCGCATCGCTGCACGCCGTGAGGGTGAGGGCGCCGGCGAGGGTCACCGCGGTCAGCAGGGTGGCGCGGCCGCTGGTCGAGCGGCTGCGGCGGGGGGCGCGGCTAAGGCTCATGTGAAAAGTTTCGCATGTGCCGTTTGCGGATCTTCCGCGCCCCCCGGACGGTCTGTTAAGCCGCTGGTCAGGTGCTGACCCGGGGCGGGTCAGACGGCCGTGAGATACGTGCCCCAGCCACCGGTCGGCGCCTGACCGGGGCCGAGCGTGCGCAGCTTGGCGAGCACCTTGGGGTCCTGGACGTCCAGCCAGTCGGTGAACTGCCGGAAGGATACGAGGCGTACGTCCTTTTTGTCCGCCATACCCTTGAGGGACTCCTCGACGGCGTCCATGTAGATGCCGCCGTTCCACTCCTCGAAGTGGTTGCCGATGAAGAGGGGCGCGCGGTTGCTCTCGTAGGCCCGCTTGAAGCCGCCCAGGTAGGCGCCGGTGGCCTGGGTGCGCCAGGCCGGGTAGTTGGACGGGACGCCCTTGGTGGTGTTCTTGGACTGGTTCGCGAGGATGTTGTAGTCCATCGACAGCACCTCGAAGGAGTGCCCGGGGAAGGGGAGCGACTGCAGCGGCAGGTCCCACAGGCCGCCGCGCTTGACCGGCCACTGCTGGAGGCCGCCGGGCGAGCTGGAGTCGTAGCGCCAGCCCAGCTTCTGGGCGGTGGGCAGCAGGTTGTCCTGGCCGAGCAGGCAGGGGGTGCGGGCGCCGACGAGCTCCTTGCGGTAGTCGAAGGGCAGCGGTTCGAGGTCGGTCCAGCCGGTGTTGGTGCGCCAGTTGGTGACGAAGGACACGGCCTGGTCTATCTCGCTCTGCCAGTCCTCCGGGGTCCACTTGCCGACCGACCCGGAGCCGCCGCAGAAGTGCCCGTTGAAGTGGGTGCCTATCTCGTGGCCGTCCAGCCAGGCCTCGCGCACGTACTTCAGGGTGTTGCGGACGTTCTCGTCCTTGAGGTAGCCGATGTCGGAGGCGCCGACGGGGTTCTTCGGCGGGCGGTAGAGGTGCTTCTTCGACTCGGGCAGGAGGTAGATCCCGGACAGGAAGAAGGTCATCGCCGCGCCGTGGTCCTTGGCGAGCTTGAGGAAGCGGGGGAAGAGGCCGTTGCCGATCTCCCCCGCGCCGTCCCAGCTGAACACCACGAACTGGGGCGGGGTCTCGCCCGGCTGGAGGGGTACGGGGGCGGCCGGCTGGTGCGGCTGCGGCCCGGTGTCGGCGGTGGATCCGTCGCCGATCGGCTTGACCGCCGGGCCGGGCGGGGCGGTGGGCGGCGTGGCGCCCGACGGGTTGACCGGTCCGGGGTTGCCCGCTCCGGACGGGCCGCCGACGCTGCAGCCGGCCATGCCGGCCGCCGCGGCGGCTCCAAGTCCGAGCCCGAGTACTCCTCTTCGGCTGAAGCCGCGCATATCGCTCATGAACTTCATACAAACGGACATTTCGGCGATGTCGAGGGGTGACACGGCCTCATCCGGCAACTTGTATGAAATTAGCCAGAGTCTTGACCAAACGGGCACGGACCGAGGGGTTGCGCCTCGAACCGGGCTGCGCCCTGGGCTCATGACTCCGGGCCCAGCCCCCGAGGGGGACGGGCCCGGAGTCATCCGTACCGTGCGGCCGGGGCTAGGCGCCGAACGCCTTGGACTTGCCCTTCACCGGCTTCGCCCCCGCGAGGAGGTGCGCCGGGACCAGGTCCCGGGCCGGCTCGCTGTAGCCCACCGACACCAGCTTGTCGCCCTGGTACGTGAACGAGGTCAGCGAGGCCAGCGTGCACTGGCGGCGGCGCGGGTCGTGCCACAGCCGCCGCTTCTCCGCGAAGCTCCGCACGATCCAGATCGGGAGCTGGTGGCTGACCGCCACCGCCTCGTGGCCGCGGGCCGCGTCACGGGCGGACTCGATCGCGCTCATCATCCGCACGACCTGCTCGACGTACGGCTCGCCCCAGGACGGCTTGAACGGGTTCGTCAGGTGCTTCCAGTTCTCGGGCCTGCGCAGCGCGCCGTCCCCGACCCCGAAGGTCTTGCCCTCGAAGACGTTGCCCGCCTCCAGGAGGCGGCCGTCCGTCGCCAGGTCCAGCCCGTGCGACTTGGCGATCGGCGCCGCCGTCTCCTGGGCCCGCTCCAGCGGGGAGGCCACGACGTACGTCACGTCCCGGTTCTCCAGGTGCTCCGCGACCCGGTCCGCCATCTTGCGACCCAGCTCGGAGAGGTGGTAGCCGGAGCGGCGGCCGTAGAGCACGCCGTCCGGGTTGTGCACCTCGCCGTGGCGGACCACGTGGACGACGGTGACCTCGTTGCCCCCGACCGGGGCTCCGGCGCTCGCTCCGGCGCTCACGCGGTGGCCTCCGCGGCGGCCCGGGCGGCGGCCGGCAGGGCGGCCGCGATGCGCTCGATCGCCTTGTCGTCGTGGGAGGTGGACACGAACCACGACTCGAACGCCGACGGCGGCAGGTAGACACCCTGTGCCAGCATCGAGTGGAAGAAGCCGTTGAAGCGGAACGCCTCCTGCTTCTTCGCATCGTCGTAGGTGCGGACCTCGTCCTCGGTGAAGAACACGGAGAACATGTTGGAGGCGGTCTGCACCCGGTGCGCGACGCCCTCCTTGGTCAGCGCCTCGGTGACCAGCCCCTGGATCCGGCTCGACACCGCGTCGACCTTCTCGTACGCCGCCGCGTCCAGCAGCCGCAGCTGCGCGAGACCGGCGGCCGTCGCGATCGGGTTCCCGGACAGCGTGCCCGCCTGGTAGACGGGACCCGCGGGCGCGAGGTGGCCCATGACGTCCGCCCGGCCGCCGAACGCCGCGGCCGGGAAGCCGCCGCCCATGACCTTGCCGAAGGTCATCAGGTCGGGCTTGACCCCGTCCACGCCGTACCAGCCGGCGCGCGAGGTACGGAAGCCCGTCATGACCTCGTCGGAGATGTACAGGGCGCCGTTCGCCCGGCACAGGTCGGCGAGCCCCTGGTTAAAGCCCTCCCCCGGGGGCACGACGCCCATGTTGCCGGGCGCGGCCTCGGTGATCACACAGGCGATCTCGCCGGGGTGCGCGGCGAAGGCCGCCCGAACCGATTCCAGATCGTTGTAGGGGAGCACGATCGTGTCCCCGGCCTGCGCGCCCGTCACCCCGGGGGTGTCCGGCAGCGCGAAGGTCGCGAGCCCGGAGCCGGCGGCGGCCAGCAGCGAGTCCACGTGCCCGTGGTAGCAGCCGGCGAACTTCACGATCTTGGCGCGGCCGGTGAACCCGCGGGCGAGGCGGATCGCGGACATGGTCGCCTCGGTCCCGGAGGACACCAGGCGGACCTGCTCCACGGGCTCGATCCGCGCGACGATCTCCTCGGCGAGCGCGACCTCCCCCTCACCGGGGGTGCCGAAGGAGGTGCCGCGGACGACGGCGGCCTGGATGGCCTCCACCACGGCCGGGTGGGCGTGGCCGAGGATCATCGGCCCCCACGAGCAGACCAGGTCGACGTACTCGCGCCCGTCGGCATCGGTCAGGTACGGACCGGTACCGGACACCATGAACCTGGGCGTTCCGCCCACGGCTCGGAAGGCGCGCACGGGAGAGTTCACGCCGCCAGGCGTCACGAGGGACGCGCGGTCAAAGAGAGTCTGCGAGACTTTGGCTTCATACGGGTACGGGTAGCTCACACCAGCCATGGTCTCAGAGGCCGCGACTGACTTGCGGACGGGCGTTTCACCGCGCCGCCCCGGGGGAGGTCACTGCCATGATGATCAGGCTGCGTGGCGGGGGTCACGGGGCCGGGGCAGGCAAGACCAGTCGGGTGGAGATATGCAACGCGGTGGTGGACCGGGCGAGGGCACGGACGGCCTGGACCCGCAGCGCGCCCGGGAACGTCGCCGCGGCAAGCACCGCCGACGCGCCACGGACGCGGCAGAACCCGTACCGGGCCCGACGCAGGACCCCGACGGCCTCCCCAGGGGCCGCGGCATGGGCGTGACGTACAAGTACTTCGGCGCACCCGACGGAGCCACGGCCGCGCGCGTCCCGGTGACGATGCGGCCGGAGGAGCTGGGCGGCGACGAGCTCGGCATGGGCGGCATGTTCACCAAGATCAAGCCGGAAACGGTCGCGGCGATGGTCCTGACCGGCATCGAGGGCATACCCCTGCACAAGGTGCCCCCGCTGGAGCTGGTCGTCCTCCACCCCGACTACGCCGTCGTGAAGCTCCCGATGACCGTCGTCGACCCGCTGCGCGGCATCGGCGAGGAATCGGTCGGCGCCGCCGCCTTCATCTGGTCCACGGTCCCCGACCGCGGCGGCCCCCGCGACGCCTTCAACGTCTACCAGCTGCTCCACGAGTGGCAGGATTTCAGCCATCGCCTCCACGAGGCGGGGCACCAGCCGTACTGCCTGGTCTGGCCCTGACCGATCTGGCCCTGACCGGTCTCGCCCTGACACGCCTGGCCCCGACCGGTGTGGCCCCGACTGGTGTGGCCCCGACCGGTTCGCGAGAGCCGCGGGCCCGCCCCGGGCGACGTGACGTCTGAGGGGCAGGCCCCGCGGGCCGGGGAGTGAGCCTTTCGCTACGGGCAGCTCAGGCGGGTGTCGCCCGAGTCGGTGGTGCACGTGTCGGTGCCGAGGCCGCCGTTGGCGGTGTCGTTGCCGGAGACGCCGTCGACCGTGTTGAGCAGGTCGTTGCCGTAGTAGCCGGTCAGCGTGTCGTTTCCGCTGCCGCCGTTCAGTGTGTCGGTGCCGAAGCCGCCGTCCACGTTGTCGTTGCCGGGGCCCGCGTGGACGGTGTCGTTGCCGTAGCCGGCCCGGACGATGTCGTTGCCGCTGAGGGCGCAGATCACGTCGTTGAAGTAGCCCCCGGTCAGGGTGTCCGCACCGCTGGTGCCGACGATCGTGCAGCCCCGCGCGTTGTTGACCGTGCTGGTCGCCGTCGCCGTGTTGTTGGCGGGCACCGGGTCGGTTTGTGCCGCGCTGACCGTGGCCCGGTCGGACAGGGTGCCCGTGGCCCGGGGTTCGGCGACCACCGTCACCGTCGCCTGGGCGCCCGGGGCGAGGGAGCCCAGAGCGCAGGTGGCGCTGGTGGACGTGGTGGTGCAGGTGCCCTGGCCGGGCGTGGCGGACAGGAGGGAGCCGGGTCCGGTGAGGGTGTCGGCCAGCGTGACGCCGGTGGCAGCCGTCGTGGTGCTCGTGTTCGTCACCGTCACGGTGTAGGTGGCCTGGTCGCCGATGGAGACGGCGGCGGGTCCGGTCTTGGTGACGGACAGGTTCACTCCGGGCGGGGGCGGCGGCGTCGCGGCGACCTGGTAGCGGACCAGTCCTTGGTCGTCGCCGTTGTTGCCGGCGAGGACGATCTTGCCGTCGGACTGCAGTGCCACCGCACTGGCGGTGTCGAAGAAGCCGAAGTACACGTCGGTGGTGACCTTGCCGCCGGTTCCGAAGCCGCCGTCCAGGGTGCCGTCGGTGTTGTAGCGGGCCACCGCGAAGTCGGTCTGGCTGATGCCCGCGGCGACGATCTTGCCGTCGGGCTGCAACGCCAGGTCGGAGCTTCCGTCCAGGGTGCCGGTTCCGAAGTCGGTCGTGACCTTGCCGTCGCCGTCGAAGCCGCTGTCGAGACTGCCGTCGGTGTTGTAGCGGGCCAGTGCGAAGTTGAAGGCGCTGGTCCCCGCCACGACGGTCTTCCCGTCGGGCTGCACCTTCACTCCACCGGCCACGTCGGCCTCGGCGAAGGCGGTGGTCACCCTGCCGTCGCCGTCGAAGCCGGTGTCCAGGCTGCCGTCCGCGTTGTAGCGGGCGACCGCGAAGTCGGAGGCGTTCGCCGGGTAGTTGTACCCGGCGCGACCGGTGATGACGATCTTGTCGTCCGCCGGCAGCAACGCCACGTCGAAGGCGGTCGCGGAGCCGCCTTCGAAGGCGGTGCTGACCATGCCGTCGCCGTCGAACCCGGTGTCGGGACTGCCGTCGGGGTGGTAGCGGGCCACCGCCACCTCGGCCCCGCTCATTCCGACGGCGACGATCGCACCATCGGCCCGCACCGCTACCGCGAAGGCCTCCTGCGAGCCACCCGTTCCGAAGTCGGTGAGCACGGTGCCGTCGCCGCCGAAGCCGGTGTCGAGGCTGCCGTCGGTGTTGTAGCGGACCACCGTGAACGCGTACCAGCCGCTCACCGGATGCACGCTGCGGCCGACCACGACGATCTTGCCGTCCGGCTGCACCGCCACCCCGTTGGCCACGTCCTCGTTCTCGTTCTCGTTGCCGCCGCTCACGTCGGTCAGGACCCGACCGTCGCCGTCGAAGCTGGTGTCGAGGCTGCCGTTGGTGTTGTACCGGGCCAGCGCGAAGTCGGCCGCGCCGCCCGGCGGAGGCTCGGCGAGACCGACGGTGACGATCTTGCCGTCCGGCTGCAACGCCATGTCGCGGCTCTCGTCGTAGCCGCCGAAGTTGGTGACGACCTTGCCGTCGCCGTCGAAGGTCGGATCGAGGTCGCCCGGCGCGGCGAGCGCGGCTCCCGGCAGGGTCAGGACCAACGCCAGACCGGTGGCGGCCGCCACCCCGGTTCGCTCCAGCGTTCTTCTCAGACCAGCAGTGAATGTGGACATGGAGGCCTTTCGTCTGCTCGCCGCCGGCGTCCGGCGGTTCGCCGCCTTCAGTGACAGGCCACAGCCTGTTGGCACCTTCGCGGCGGAGCGGCTACGGCTGGCCCCCCTGCGCCCACTGGCTGCCTCGATCCACCCCCACGGGTGAGGCCGCCGCCCGGCCTCAGGCCGTCAGGACGATGCGGCCCCGGGTGCCCGGGTCCGCGAGGTGGGCGTGCGCCTCGGGGGCCTCCGCCAGCGGGAAGGTCCGCGCCACCCTGAGCGCCAGCTCCCCCGCGTCGACCAGCGACACCAGCCGGGCCAGGTGTGCACCGTCCGCCGCGACCTCCTGTTCCACCACGCGGACGCCCCGCTCCGCCGCCGGGGCCGCGCCGGGGATCAGACCGACGTAGGCGCCGCCGTCGCGGACGAAGGCCAGGGCCGGCCCGCCGAGGACCGCCGTGTCCACGACGCCGTCCACGGCGGCGGCCGGAGCCGAGCCGCGCGGGACGAAGTGGGCCGCGCCCAGGGACCGTACGAGCTCCTCGTCACCGGCCCCCGCCAGGGCCGTCACCACGTAGCCCGCCCGCGCCGCCAGTTGGACCGCCAGCCCGCCGACCGCCCCCGCCGCGCCCGTGACCAGGACCGAAGACCCCGGGGCCAGTTCCAGCAGGTCCACCGCGCGGGCGGCGGTCAGTCCGCTCAGCGGCAGCGCGGCCGCCGTCACCCGGTCGACCGAGGCCGGGGCCGGAGCGAGCGCCGACGCGTCGAGCACCGCGTACTCCGCGTGCGTACCGAGCGGCTTGACCGGGCCGTAGTGCAGGCCCACCACCCGGTCGGCGACCGCCCAGCCGTCCACGTCCGCGCCCAGCTCGTCGATCTCGCCCGCCACGTCCCACCCGAAGCCCAGCCGCTCCCCCGTACCGCCGAAGACCCCGGCGCGTACCGCACCGTCGACCGGGTTCAGGCCGGCCGCCCGGACCCGTACCCGGACCTGCCCGGCGGCCGGCCGCGGGACCGGCACCCGTACGACCTCGACCCGCTCGGGGCCGCCGAAGCCTTCGGCCACGGCCGCCAGCATCGTCGTCGGGCCGGTCGTCTGCTTGGTCTCGCTCATCGTGATCGCCTCTTCCGCAGGCTCGTTCTCCGGTTCCGGTGTTCCCGGTGAGAACTAACCTAGGGAGAGTTACTCTCGAATCGTAAGTACGCACCTCCGAGTGCGTACCCGACCCGGAAGTGGGGCACCCATGGCCACCCGTACCGCCGAGGCCCGCCGCGAAGAGGCCCGCGAGGCCTACGACGCCTTCCTGAAGGAGTGCCCCACCAGCCGGCTCCTGGCCCGCATCAGCGACAAGTGGGTCGGCCTCATCGTCAGCGCGCTCGCCCAGGCCGAGGACCGGACCATGCGCTACAGCGAGCTCGGCCGCAGGATCCCCGGCGTCAGCCAGAAGATGCTGACCCAGACCCTGCGCTCCCTGGAGCGCGACGGCCTCGTCGCCCGCACCGTCACGCCCACCGTCCCGGTCCGCGTCGACTACCGGCTCACCGACCTCGGCGGCAACCTCGGCTGCCTGCTCAGCTCCGTGAAGGAATGGGCCGAGAACCACTTCGACGAGGTCAACGCCCATCGCGAACGGCACGACGCGGCAGCCGCGGCAGTCGCGGCCGTCGCGGCGGCGGACACGTAAATCCGCCGCCGACCCCCGCCCCTCGATGGCATGCTGAGCCCGTGAACGGACCCGGCATTCAGCTCACCCTCGCCCCCGAACTGCACGTGTTCGCCGCGCCCGCGCGCCGCGGCACCCGCGTACCGACCACCACCGACGGCGCCTCCAGCCTCGGCCACGTCGTCGAATCGGCCGGCGTCCCCCTCACCGAAGTCGGCCGGATCCTCGTCGACGGCGCCGAGACGCCCCTCGCCCACGTGCCCCGGGAGGGCGAATCCGTCGAGGTCTTCGGCGTCGACCGCCCCCAGCACCTCCCCGGCGTCCCCGAGACCACGCCGCTGCGCTTCCTCCTCGACGTCCACCTCGGCACCCTCGCCCGCCGCCTGCGGCTGCTGGGCGTGGACGCGGCGTACGAGAACGAGGACATCGGCGACCCCGCCCTGGCCACCCGCTCCGCCGCCGAGCAGCGCGTCCTGCTCTCCCGCGACCGCGGACTGCTGCGCCGCCGCGAGCTGTTCGCCGGCGCGTACGTCTACAGCGACAACCCCGACGAGCAGGTCCGCGACATCCTGGGCCGGTTCGCCCCGGCCCTCGCGCCGTGGACCCGCTGCACCGCGTGCAACGGCACCCTGCGCGAGGCCGACAAGGACAGCGTCGGCGACCGGCTTGAGGGCGGCACGCAGCGCTCGTACGAGGTCTTCGCCCAGTGCGCCGACTGCGAGCGCGTCTACTGGCGCGGCGCCCACCACGCCCGGCTGGAGCGGATCGTCGACGAGGCCGTCGCCGAGTTCGGCGGCGTCGGCACCCCGTAGCGGCGCACGCGCCGGGGCCCGTACGCGGCAGCCGGGCCGGCCGGCAACGGGCCACCGGCCCGCAGCCGGCTCAGAACGCGTACATGTCCCCCGTGTCCAGGGCCAGCACCACGTGCTCGTTGTTGGCGTGGTTCCGGTCCGTCGCGCCGCCGTTCCACCACGTGTCGACCCGCACCACCACCTCCGTGGCCGGCTCCTTCAGCCGCAGCACCAGCCCGATGTGCCGCCCCCGCCCGCGCAGCGGCAGCTCCCCGGTCTCGCACACCACCTCGCGCAGCCCGGCCCGCGCGCAGCCCTCCGCCAGTTCCTGCCGGTCCGCGAGGTCCGCCGACAGGCGCAGCCGTACGGTCGCGTTCGCCAGGGCGGACGGACCCTCGTTCTCCGGAACCAGCAGGATCCGCAGCCGGCCCCCGGTCAGGGCCACCCGCCCGTGATAGGCCACATCGGCCTCCGCCTCGGGCCCCGGCCCGGCGGCGCGGGCGTTCCCCACACCGCTCCCCGTCCCGCCGAGCAGCACCAGCAGCCCGGCCATCACCACACTCCGTACGGCACCTCGGCGCACCGCGACCACCTCCACGCGCGGACGCTAGCCCTCCCGCCCACCCGATGGTCGGACCATCACACGAACGTGGGCGAGCCCTCCTCCCCCGCTCGCTCATTCGCTCCGCATAGGGTTCCGGCCATGCTCATCGCCCGCTCCGCCGCCCTCTTCGCCCTCGCCGCACTCCTGGAGATCGGCGGCGCCTGGCTCGTCTGGCAGGGCGTCCGCGAGCACCGGGGCTGGGCCTGGATCGGCGTCGGAGTCATCGCCCTCGGCCTCTACGGGTTCGTCGCCACCCTCCAGCCCACGGGCGACTTCGCCCGCGTCCTCGCCGCCTACGGCGGGGTCTTCGTCGCCGGATCCCTCCTCTGGGGCGTGGTCGCCGACGGCTACCGGCCCGACCGGTGGGACATCGCGGGCGCCCTCGTCTGCCTCGCCGGCATGGCGGTGATCATGTACGCCCCGCGCGGCCGGTGACCTGCGCGGCGACCCGCCTATGCTGGCCCGTACTCACCCGCACTCACCCGTACGAACGCACGAGGAGCCAGCATGAGCACGGCCACCCGAACCGCCGTAGTCACCGGCGCGAGCAGCGGCATCGGCGCGGCCACCGCCCGGCAGCTCGCCGCGGCCGGCTACCACGTCGTCCTCACCGCCCGCCGCAAGGACCGCATCGAGGCCCTCGCCGCCGAGATCACGGCGGCCGGCCACGCCGCGACCGCGCACGCCCTCGACGTCACCGACCGCGCCGCCGTGGACGCCCTCGCCGCCTCCCTCGACCGCTGCGACGTGCTCGTCAACAACGCCGGCGGCGCCATCGGAGCCGACCCCGTCGCCACCGGCGACCCCGCCGACTGGCGCACGATGTACGAGGTCAACGTCATCGGCACGCTCAACGTCACCCAGGCCCTGCTCCCGGCCCTGACCGCCTCGGGCGACGGCACGGTGGTCGTACTCTCCTCCACCGCCGGCCACGCCACCTACGAGGGCGGCGCCGGCTACGTGGCCGCCAAGAACGGCGCCCGCGTCCTCGCCGAGACCCTCCGCCTGGAGATCGTCGGCCAGCCCGTCCGCGTCATCGAGATCGCCCCCGGCCTGGTCAAGACCGAGGAGTTCGCGAAGACCCGGTTCCGCGGCGACGCGGAGCGCGCGGAGAAGGTCTACGCCGGCGTGGCCGAGCCCCTCTCCGCCGACGACGTGGCCGACACCATCACCTGGGCGGTGACCCGTCCCAGCCACGTCAACATCGACCTCCTGGTGGTCCGCCCCCGCGCCCAGGCCTCGAACACGAAGCTCCACCGCGAGCCGTAGCCGGTCCTCCCTTACGGGACCAACCCGGCACTCTTCAGGTGCGGCATCAGGGCCGCCGGCCTCAGCCCGGCGGCCTTCGCCGCGTCCAGGGCCCGCTTCAGGTCCGCGCCGAGCGTCGGCGTGAAGTGCAGCAGCACGATGTCCCCGGCCTGCAACTGCGGCGTGGCCGGCGTCTCGCCCCACGTCGTGAAGTCGTGCGTCCACGTGATCAGCGCCTTGACCCCGCACGCCTTCGCGGCCAGCCGCACCTCGTCGTTGACGGCCCCGTACGGCGGCCGCAGCAGCTTCGGCTCCCGCCCGAAGGCCGCGGCGACCTGCTCCCCGGCCCCGCACACCTCGGCGTCCTTCCCCGCGGCGTCGAGCGTCGTCAGATCAGGATGGTTGACGGTGTGGTTCTCCACGTTCACCGACCGCCCCTGCTCGACCAGCCCGGTGAAGTACTGGGCGTCGTACGAGAACGCCCCCGGCAGCAGGAACAGCGAAGCGGGAACCCGCTGCTCAACCAGCGTCTGCGCAACGGCAGGATCGTGCGCCCACCCGTCGTCAATGGTGATGAACACGACCTTCTCACTGGTCGGCACATGCGACACGACGGGCGGCAGCCCGACGCTCCGCCCGGCAGCCCGAGCCACTTCCGCCGTCCCCACGGCATCGGCGGTCCCCACGGCCGCGAGAGTGAGCGACAACGACGCGAGCGCGGCAAGCACCGCACGAGATCTCCACATGCGGCACACCTTGGTCTAGACCAACTCCCAGCGTCAAGACCCCGGACGGCGACTTCCTCCAGCCGAACCCACCTGCGCTTTAACGGAGTTGACGACTCCGGCCTCCCGGCGGGCCGAATATGCCCGTACGGGTGAAGTCGAGCGAAATCTCGACGCCCACGACCACACCCCGGCAGCGTGAGTCGCCAGAAGGAGGTAGCCACGCCCATGCCCCACCACACGACCCCGATCGCGGAAGCCGCCGACCGGCTCTCCAGGGAGCTTCCCGGACACCGAGTGGAGATCCTCCCGGGGAGGCTCACTGCGGCACCACCAGCCGACGGGCGGCACGCCCGGACCCTGACCCTGCTCACTGTGACCTTCCACGAGGCCGGAACCGAGAAGGCCGGCCTGGAAGTCCTCCAGGGCATCGGCATTTCACTTCCCACCGGCGAGGACGACTACGCGGTCCCGGATTTCTCTCTCGTGGAGGCCGACTTCCTTGACCGTGAGGTCACAAAGAACTGCTTCCGACCCGACGCCTTCCGCATGATCCTGGAGGTCACCTCCTCGAACTGGGCGAACGACACCACCAGGGTGGAGAGCTACGCCCGGGCCGATGTCCCCGTCTACGTCATCGCTGACTGCCAGCACGACGAAGTCGTGATCTACACGGACCCTCGCGCCACCTGCTACCGCTTGCGCAGAACCTTCAAGCGCGGCACGCTGCTCCCCCTCCCCGACTACCTCGGGGTGACCCTCGAACTGCCGGTGGACATGCTCCTCGACTGACGGCTCCACGCAGCCGAATTCATCACCCCTCAGCGACATGTGACACTCCACCATGCGTTCGAGTGAAGCCCCTCCCGAAGGCCCCAAGTCGCCTGAATTCACGCCTAGGTTCGGTGGCAACAGAAACGGCCCCCGCCCGGGATGGCAGTCCCGGGCGAGGGCCTCACCGACAAGGAAGCAGGACTTCCTCATGGCTGGTCAGGACCCTAGCGCCCCCGCGCGCTTCATGGATCTCCAAGACCCCCGCTACGCTTACATGTTCGGCTTCCTCCAGGCCGACGGACACCTGTCCCAGCAGAGCCGCCAGCGCGGCCGCCTCACGGTGGAGCTCAACGTGCGCGACATCGACCTGCTGCACGAGTTCCAGCAGCTCACCCCGTACAACAGCTCCGTGACGGAGCGCACACGATCCACCAACTTCGCCGCCTCCTCGCACACCGCGATCTGGTCGACCTACTCCCAGGAGGCGCGCACCATCGTCAACGAGCTCGGAATTCCGTACGGCCGCAAGTCCAGGACCATCACACCGCCCCACGTCGACTTCTCCCGCCCCGATTACGTACGCGGCGTGATCGACGCAGACGGATCGGTCGGCTACACGGGCCAGGGCTTCCCCTTCGTCTCGCTGACGACCGCGAGTACGGCCATCGGCGCCTACCTCTGCCACTACGCCAAGAAGATCACCGGAGCAGAGCGCACCATCAAGCGGAACACCCGAGATGGCGTCTACAACATCATCTACACCAACGAAACAGCCGTTGGACTGGCCTCACACCTGTACTACGACGGCTGCTTGTCCTTGGATCGCAAGAGGACGTCGGCAGAGTCCTTGAAGGGATGGATCCGACCGAAAGGCATGCCTAGGGTCACCCCGCGCCGCCGCTGGACCCTGGCAGAGGACTTGAAACTGCTCGAACTCGGCGACGCCGCTATCGGCGCCGCCGCACTGGGCCGCACCGAAGGGGGTTGCAGGCAGCGCCTCACCCGGTTGCGCACAAGTGGCGGACCTTGGCTCCAGAGCTGACGCACTCAGCCTGAAAGGCCGGAACCCATAGGGTTCCGGCCTTCCGTCGTTCCACTCGGCCCCGACTCAGCCCTTCACGCAGATAACGGCCTTGAGCTTGGCCACGACCTCGACCAGGTCGGTCTGCTGGTCGATGACCTGCTCGATCGACTTGTACGCGCCCGGGATCTCGTCCACGACGCCCGAGTCCTTGCGGCACTCCACTCCCTTGGTCTGCTCCGCGAGGTCGCGCACCGAGAACTTCCTCTTCGCCGCCGTACGGCTCATCTTCCGACCAGCACCGTGCGAGGCCGAGTTGAAGGACTTCTCGTTCCCGAGTCCCTTCACGATGTACGAGCCCGTACCCATCGAGCCCGGGATGATCCCGAAGTCACCGCTGCCGGCGCGGATCGCGCCCTTCCGCGTGACCAGCAGGTCCATGCCGTCGTACCGCTCCTCCGCCACATAGTTGTGGTGGCAGCTGATCTCCTGTTCGAAGGAGACCTTGGCCTTGCGGAACTGCTTGCGGACTACCTCCTTGAGCAGGCTCATCATCACGGCACGGTTGAACTTCGCGTACTCCTGAGCCCAGAAGAGGTCGTTGCGATAATCCTGCATTTCCGGCGTCGCTGCGAGGAACACCGCGAGATCCCGGTCGATCAGGCCCTGGTTGTGCGCGAGCCCTCGTGCCACGTTGATGTGGAAGTCCGCCAGCTCGTTACCGATGTTCCGGGACCCCGAGTGCAGCATGAGCCAAACCGCCCCGGACATGTCAGTTGAAAGTTCAACGAAATGATTCCCGGATCCGAGTGTCCCCATTTGCCGCAATGCCCGGTCCCGCCGGAACTTCACCGCGTCCGCGACATAGTCGAACCGCTCCCACAGATCCCCGAACCCACTCTCCGAGAACCCGTACAGCCGCCCCGGATCCACCGCCTCCCGGTGCATCCCCGCCCCCACCGGAATCGCCTTCTCGATCTGCGACCGCAGTCCCGACAGGTCCCCCGGGAGGTCGTTCGCGGTCAGCGAGGTCTTCACGGCCGACATGCCGCAGCCGATGTCCACGCCCACCGCCGCCGGACAGACCGCGTCCTTCATGGCGATGACCGAGCCGACCGTCGCGCCCTTGCCGTAGTGCACGTCCGGCATGACGGCGAGGCCCTTGATCCAGGGAAGGCCGGCGGTGTTCTGGAGCTGACGCATCGCGCTGTCCTCGACCGACGCCGGGTCGGTCCACATCCGGATGGGAACCTTCGCCCCGGGAACTTCTACATACGACATTTCACCCTCAACACCCCGTCAACACCACAGAAGTCAGAAAACGCAAAAAGCCTCGCTCATGGCCTCAAATACGACAGGAGACCGGCGCCGGCACCAGCGTGTGCGATAGACATTGTGTCCATCCGCGCCCCAGCCGCGGCAACGCATTTTCCCGAAGGGAGCCGGTGGAACGTGCAGCGCAAGACGGTACGAGTTCGTGGAGTCCTGCCAGCCATCGCGATGCTCGCCGCCCTCACGGCCGGCCTCACCGCCTGCACCGACGGCGGCGGGTCCGGAACCACCATCGACGCGAAGGCCGGCGCGAACGCCGGTACGAACGCCCAGCCCGGCAAGTACCGCAGCCTGCCCATGCCCTGCAAGGCCGCCGACGCCAAGAAGGTCAAGGCGATGCTCCCGGCCGCCGAGGGACTCGCCCCCGAGGCCCTCGAAGCGCTCTACGCCGGGGTCGCGGACGCCTCGTACGACGCCGACCGGCGCGTCGGCTGCCGCTGGACCGCGCAGACGCCGGCCGAGACCCGGCTGCTGTCGGTGGACTTCGAGCGCGTGGTCTCGTACGACCGGGCCGCCACGAGCGACGACGACAAGGCGCGGCAGGTCTACGGCCGCCAGCTCACCGCCGCCAACCTGCCCGCCCCGGCGCCGTCCGGGTCCGGGGCCCCCGCCGCGACGCCGAGCCCCGCGCCGACGCCGAGCACGGGCGCCAGTACGGACCCGGGTGCGAGCGGCGGGCCCGGTCCGAGCGGCAGCCCCTCCGCCCCGGCCGAGCTCGGCTCCCGCGCGCTCGAAGGGCTCGGCGACGAGGCCTTCCTCGACGACAAGCTCGCCGCGGCCGGCGCCACCGCCGCCCAGGCGCGGACCGTCCGCATTGTGTTCCGTACCTCGAATGTCATCGTCACCGTCGAGTACAGCGTCCAGCCCGCGCTCCCCGGCACGGTCCCGCCCAGCGGTGAAACCCAGGACAGGGCACGGCAGTTGGCGCAGGCCCTCGTGGAGCGGTTCGAGGAGTAGCCGGGCCCGGCGGCAGGGGGCGCGGGGGCCCGTCGTGACGGCGCGCACAGCAGCCGGGCGCCGGGTCGGGCTACCGTTGCTCGGGTCCCGCGCCCGTAAGAGGGCCCAAACGAGCCCGCACGAAGACCCACAACGTCTGAAGGAATCATGCACCGATCAGCCTCGCGCCTCACCCGCGTCCTCGCCTGCGCAGCCGTCCCGGTGATCCTCACGGTCGCCGGCTGCTCGTCCGACTCGGGCGAGAAGTCGGGCGCCGACAGCGGCAAGAAGCCCGAAGCGTCCTCGTCCGCCCAGCCGAGCACCAAGCCCTCCAAGGAGGCGCTGGAGAAGGCCGTGTACTCCACGCTGCCGGAGCCGTGCAAGGTGGTCGCCGCGAAGACCATCGAGACGATCGTCCCGAAGGCGAAGGACACCAACGGCACCGCCGCCAAGTCGAACGACCTCAGCAGCCGCGCCACCTGCACCTGGAACGGTCTGGACGAGGCCGGCCTGAAGGGCTCGCAGTACCGCTGGCTCTCGATCTCCCTGGTCCGCTACGACTCCCTCGCCTCGGTCGGCACCGGCACCAAGCGCGCCGAGGACGAGTACGCCAAGCAGGTCGAGAAGGCGAAGACCGTCGAGGGCGCGGAGAACGTGAAGCCGGAGGAGGCGGGCGGCATCGGCGACCAGGCCACCTCCGTCACCTTCACCACCAAGAAGGACGGCGACTTCTTCAACACGACGGTCATCGCCCGCACGCACAACGTCGTCATCACCCTCGACTACAACGGCACGGCCTACGAGGGCGCGGCCGCCCCGGACCAGGCCAAGCTGCTCCAGGACGCCATCGCGGCGACCAAGGAGACCGTGGCCTCGGTCGCGGCGAGCAACCAGGCCGCGCAGCCGGAGCAGTCCGCTCAGCCGGAGCAGCAGCCCTCTCCGTCGGCCTCCTAGAAGGCGCTGCGTCGAACTCCTAGAAGGCGCCTGCGTCGAACTCCTAGGACGCGCCGCGCCGTCGGCGGCCGGTGCCCGGAGCCCCCGGGTCCGGACCGCCGACGTCCCTTTCCCCGTACGCGCGTACGCTGTGCCCTGCCGTAGCTCGACAAGGGGAGGGGATCGCGGGTGGCCGCGATGCAGCTGACTCGTACGCACCGGATATTGATCGGTGTGGTGGTCGCCGGAGCCGTCGTCATTGCGGGGATCGGGTTCGCGGGTTCGTACTCCGCCGTGCGCGCCCTCGCCCTCCAGAAGGGCTTCGGTACCTTCTCGCTGGTCTTCCCGATCGGCATCGACATGGGCATCTGCGTCCTGCTCGCGCTGGACCTGCTCCTGACGTGGATCCGGATCCCGTTCCCGCTGCTGCGCCAGACGGCGTGGCTGCTGACGGCGGCCACGATCGCCTTCAACGGCGCGGCCGCCTGGCCCGACCCCCTCGGGGTCGGCATGCACGCCGTGATCCCGATCCTCTTCGTGGTCACCGTGGAGGCCGCCCGCCACGCGGTGGGCCGGATCGCGGACATCACCGCCGACCGGCACATGGAGGGCGTCCGCATCACGCGGTGGCTCCTCTCCCCCATCCCCACCTTCAAGCTGTGGCGCCGGATGAAGCTGTGGGAGCTGCGCTCCTACGAGCAGGCCGTCGGCATGGAGCAGGACCGGCTGATCTACCAGGCCCGCCTGCAGGCCCGCTACGGCCGCGCCTGGCGCCGCAAGGCCCCCGTCGGGGCCCTGATGCCGCTGCGCCTGGCCCGCATCGGCGTCCCCCTCTCGCAGACCGCCCCCGAAGGCCTGGCGGCGGCCGGCATCGACCCCCTCCTCATCCCCCCGGCCCCGGCCCCGGCCCAGACGGCTCCGGACCAGACGGCTCCCGCCCTCCCGGCGGGCGCCGAGGCCGCGCAGCAGCCGGCGACGGCGACAGGGGCGGCCCTGGCCGTACCCGCGCCCGCCGACGCCGCGCAGCCCCACCAGCTCGCCGGGCCCGGGCACCCGTACGCGCAGGGCCCGGGCGGGGCGCAGGGCCCGCAGGGCCACCCCGACGCCGCGCCCTTCGTGGTGGACCCGACGGCCATGCCGGCCGCGCACAACAGCGCGTGGTTCGCGGCCCCCCGCGCGCCGCAGGCCGCGTACGAGGGCGGCTACAACCCGCAGTACGTCGAGGGCCTGGAGCCGACCCCGGTGATGCCCCCGACCGGCCCGGAGCAGCAGGCGGAGCCGGAACAGCAGGAGGAGCAGGAAGGGGGGCAGGAACGGCAGGAGCTGCCGATACCGGGTCCCCGCCAGGAGGAGGCCTTCCCGGAGGCCGAGCCGCCGAGCGACGACGACGTGAAGTTCGCGGAGGCGGCGTACGAGGTCTTCCGCTCCCACTTGGAGGAGAACGGCGAGGTCCTGACCGCCGAGCAGCTCGACATACTGCTGGCCGATCGGTACGGAGTGGTGCATCCGCGCAGCGCCTCGCTGATCCGCAGGATCTTCCCGCAGCTCAAGCAGCGCTACCAGACCGAGCTGGAGAACGAGCACATCGCGTAACCCCCCCACCCCGGGGATGTGAGGAGGGCCCGCACCCCGTCAGGGGGTGCGGGCCCTCCTCACATCCGCGCGGACGCGGAACCTCAGGCGGCGAGCAGCTTGCGCACCCGCTCCGCCCCCACCGCGAGCAGCAGCGTGGGCAGGCGCGGGCCGGTCTCGCGGGTCACGAGCAGCCGGTACAGCAGGGCGAAGAACGTCCGCTGGGCGACCTTGAGCTCCGGCGTCGGCTTGGCGTCCGGCTCCAGGCCGGCCATCACCTTCGGCACGCCGTAGACGAGCGTGGTGAGACCGTCGAGGGACCAGTGCGAGTCGAGCCCGTCCACGAGCCGGCGCAGCGACTCGCGCCCCTCGTCGTCGAGGGAGGACAGGAGCTCCACGTCGGCCTCCTCGCGCACCAGCGTCCGCTGGTCGGCGGGGACCTGGGTGGTGATCCAGTTCTCGGCGCGGTCGAGGCGCGGGCGCACCTCGTCGAGCGAGGTCAGCGGCCGATCCGGTTCCAGGTCGCTCAGGATGCGCAGGGTCTGCTCGTCGTGTCCGGCGGTGATGTCCACCACCGAGGCGAGCGTCCGGTACGCCATCGGGCGCGGGGTGCGCGGCAGCTCGTGCGAGGCGACGCGTACGGCGCGGGCGTGGGCGGCGGCGTCGGCGGGCAGCACGGAGCCGTCGGCGACCTTGGCCTCCAGCTTGTCCCACTCGTCGTAGAGCCGCTGGATCTCCTGGTCGAAGGCGATCTTGAAGGACTGGTTGGGCTTGCGGCGGGCGTAGAGCCAGCGCAGCAGCTGCGGCTCCATGATCTTCAGCGCGTCGGCCGGGGTCGGGACCCCGCCCTTGCTGGAGGACATCTTGGCCATGCCGCTGATGCCGACGAAGGCGTACATCGGGCCGATCGGCTGCTCGCCGCCGAAGATGCCCACGATCTGCCCGCCGACCTGGAAGGACGAGCCCGGCGAGGAGTGGTCGACGCCCGACGGCTCGAAGATCACGCCCTCGTAGGCCCAGCGCATGGGCCAGTCGACCTTCCAGACCAGCTTGCCGCGGTTGAACTCGCTGAGCTTGACCGTCTCGGTGAACTCGTCCTCGGTGCAGACGTAGGTCAGCTCGGTGGTCTCGTCGTCGTAGGACGTCACCTTGGTGAAGTCCTTGCCGCACTCGGCGCAGTACGGCTTGTACGGGAAGTACTCCGTGCCGTCCGTGCTGCCGTCGTCCTCGGCGGCAGCGCCCGAGCCCTCCGCAGCCTCCAGCTCGGCCTCGTCGACCTGCTTCTGCTGGGGCTTCTTGCCGCCCGGCTTCTGCTTGGTGCGGTACTGGTCGAGGATCGCGTCGATGTCGCCGCGGTGCTTCATCGCGAACAGCACCTGCTCGCGGTAGGTACCGGCGGTGTACTGCTCGGTCTGGCTGATCGGGTCGTACTCGACGCCGAGCTCGGCCAGCGCCTCGACCATGGCGGCCTTGAAGTGCTCGGCCCAGTTCGGGTACGCGGAGCCTTCGGGGGCGGGCACGGCGGTCAGCGGGCGGCCGATGTGCTGGGCGTGCGATTCCTCGGTGACGCCGGGGATGCCCTTGGGGACCTTGCGGTACCGGTCGTAGTCGTCCCAGGAGATCAGGTGCCGGACCTCGTGGCCCCGGCGGCGGATCTCGTCCGCGACCAGGTGCGGGGTCATGACCTCGCGGAGGTTGCCCAGGTGGATCGGGCCGGAGGGGGAGAGGCCGGACGCGACGACGATGCCCGGAGCGGTAGCGACTGATGTCGCCGTGCCCGGGGCTCGGCGCTCCGCCTCGGCGATGACCTCGTCCGCGAAACGGGAGACCCAGTCGGTCTCGGTGCTGCTCGGGGCGCTCTGAGCCACGACACGTCCTTCGTTCTCGAATGCTGGCTTCTCGCCATTCTCCCAGACGGAACAGAGCGCTCCGAAGTTTGTCGGCGGGTTACCGGCGCCGCCGCATCGCCGGTATATCCCGGGATGTGGACAGCCCCCGCGTGGGATACTCGGTCCTTGTCGGAAACCCCAAGTGCACGCTCAAGCACGACCTCACAGGAACGGCAGCTCATGGCCTCGGTCCCTTCCCTCGCTTCCTCCGTCAACCAGCGCGTCGCCGACGCACTCGCCTCCGCCCTGCCGGACGCCGGTGCGAGCGACCCGCTGCTGCGACGAAGCGACCGGGCCGACTTCCAGGCCAACGGCATCCTGGCGCTCGCGAAGAAGGCCAAGGCCAACCCGCGTGAGCTGGCGACGACCGTGGTCGAGGGCATCGACACCGCCGGCCTGATCCAGGAGATCGAGGTCTCGGGCCCCGGGTTCCTCAACATCACCATCACCGACAAGGCGATCGTCGAGACGCTGGCGGCCCGCGCCGCCGACGACCGTCTCGGCGTGCCGCTCGCCGCGAACCCCGGCACGACGGTGATCGACTACGCGCAGCCGAACGTGGCCAAGGAGATGCACGTAGGCCACCTGCGTTCCGCCGTGATCGGCGCGGCGATGGTGGAGATCCTCGAATTCACCGGTGAGAAGGTGGTCCGCCGCCACCACATCGGCGACTGGGGCACCCAGTTCGGCATGCTCATCCAGTACCTGCTGGAGCACCCGCACGAGCTGGACCACAAGGCCGAGGACGGCGCGGAGGTCTCCGGCGAGGAGGCCATGTCCAACCTGAACCGCCTCTACAAGGCCTCGCGCACGCTCTTCGACTCCGACGAGGAGTTCAAGACGCGGGCCAGGGCCCGGGTGGTGGACCTCCAGGCCGGCGAGCCGGAGACCCTGGCCCTGTGGCAGCGGTTCGTCGACGAGTCGAAGATCTACTTCTACTCCGTCTTCAACAAGCTGGACATGGACATCCAGGACCCCGACGTCGTCGGCGAGTCCGGCTACAACGACATGCTGGTGGAGACCTGCAAGCTGCTGGAGGACTCGGGCGTGGCCGTCCGCTCCAACGGCGCGCTCTGCGTGTTCTTCGACGACGTCAAGGGCCAGGACGGCAACCCGACCCCGCTGATCGTCCAGAAGTCCGACGGCGGCTTCGGCTACGCCGCGACCGACCTCTCGGCGATCCGCGACCGGGTGGGCACCCTGGGCGCGACCGAGCTGATCTACGTGGTCGACGCGCGGCAGTCCCTGCACTTCAAGATGGTCTTCGAGACGGCCCGCCGGGCCGGCTGGCTGAACGAGGACACCAAGGCCGTGCAGCTGGCCTTCGGCACCGTGCTGGGCAAGGACGGCAAGCCGTTCAAGACCCGCGAGGGCGAGACGGTGCGGCTGGTGGACCTGCTGGACGAGGCCGTCGAGCGGGCGACCGCCGTGGTCCGCGAGAAGGCGGAGAAGATCGGCCTGACCGAGGCGGAGATCGTCGAGAACGGCCAGTACGTGGGCATCGGCGCCGTGAAGTACGCGGACCTGTCCACCTCGGCCGCCCGCGACTACAAGTTCGACCTCGACCAGATGGTCTCGCTGACCGGTGACACGTCCGTGTACCTCCAGTACGCGTACGCCCGGATCAAGTCGATCCTGCGCAAGGCGGGCGAGGCGGGCGACCGCAAGCCGGTCGCGCACCCGGAGCTGGAGCTGGCCCCGGCCGAGCGCGCGCTGGGCCTGCACCTGGACCACTTCGGCGAGCTCATCGCCGAGGCGGCCGCGGAGCACGCCCCGCACAAGGTGGCGGCGTACCTCTACCAGCTGTCCTCGCTGTTCGCGACGTTCTACGAGCAGTGCCCGGTCGTGAAGCCCGAGCCCGAGCTCGTCGTCGGCGAGAACCGCCTGTTCCTGTGCGACCTGACCGCCCGCACCCTCAGCAAGGGCATGTCCCTCCTCGGCATCCGCACCCCCGAGAAGCTCTGACACCGGGCGCACGGCACCACGGCGGCCCCCGTCTCCCCCACCGGGAGACGGGGGCCGCGGCGCTACCCACGAGAGCGAAGGAGCACGCCGACGCCATGGAGATCGAGATCAACGAGGACATCCTCGTAGGCCAGGACGAGGACTTCGACGAGGCCGCCATGGCCGCTGTACGGGCCGGCATCGCCCGGGCCCTCGCGCCCGACGCTCGCAACTCACCCGCACGAGCCGAGCCGCGCTGACTCAACCCGCCCCGAACACCTCGACCTTGCACCGAGCGCTCCCCGAACGGGCGATCCGGGCGTCGCACGTGACAAGCGGCACCTGGAGTCCCTCGGCCAGAGCCACGTAGGTCGCGTCGTACGCGGAGAGGTTCGCGTACAGCTGGCGGACCCGGGGCAGGACGGGAAGGTGCTCCATGCGCCGGACCGGCAGTGCCGTGAAGTCGTCCCAGGCCACGTCCAGCTGGCGGTCCGAGAGTTTGCCTCCGTGGTGTCGGCCGAGCAGGGCGTGTGCGACTTCCACATCGAGCAAGTAGGGAGCGGCGAGTCGTTCGCCCACCACCCGCTCACGCACGGCCTCGCCCGCCGGACCGGCGTCGGCGACCAGCATGACAACCGCGCTCGCGTCGATCACGATCATTCGCGCCGCCGTCCGGCGTCGAGGTCACCGAGAACCTCGTTCAGGCTCAGCTCGGCCGATACCCGGGAACGGATCCGCGCGACGACATCCTCGACGGACGGCGTGGCAGCCTGTTCCTCCAGCAGGGTCCGGGCGTACGCCTGCAGGGACTGGCGGTTGCGCGCAGCTCGTATCTTCAGCTCGGCGAGCGCTTCGTCGGACAGGTCGCGGACATACAGGGTGGCCATGCAACAAGACTAGTTGCACTGCCAGCATTCTGCTAGCAGTGCAGCACGCCGCCCGCTTCACCCAGACGGGCCGATTCCGGCCATACCTGCCGGGTAGGGGACGGGCCGTCCATCCCCTACCCACCCCGACGGAGGGCCCCGTGCCCGACATGAACGGTCCCTACAAGCCCGGCACCCCCTGCTGGATCGACCTGATGGTTCCCGACCAGCAGGCGGCCATCGACTTCTACGCCGACCTCTTCGGCTGGCAGGGCGAGATCGGCCCGCCCGAGACCGGCGGGTACTCCGTCTGCACCCTCAAGGGCAAGCCGGTCGCCGGGATCATGAAGGCGATGAACCCGGACGGCACCGTCCCCGACCCGATGCCCCCGACCGTGTGGACCACGTACCTGGCCACGGACTCCCTCGACGCCACCCTCAAGTCCGTCACCGACGCGGGCGGCACGGTCGTGCTGGGCGCGATGGACGTCATGGACCTCGGGCGGATGGCCGTCCTCGCCGACCCGACCGGCGCCGTCATCGGCCTGTGGCAGGCCGGCACCTTCGACGGAGCGGGCATCGTCAACGAGCACGGCGCGCTCATCTGGAACGAGCTGAGCACCGGCGACGTCCCCGCCGCGAGAGCGTTCTACGGCGCCGTCCTCCCCGTCACCACGGCCACGTCCGAGATGCCGGGGGCCGGCGGGTACACGGAGTTCCAGGTCGACGGCCGCGCGGTGGCCGGAATGATGGACCTGAAGGACCTCCCGCCGGGGACCCCGCCGAACTGGATCCCGTACTTCAGCGCCGACGACGTCGACGAGATCCAGGCCGCCGCCACCCGCGCCGGAGCCTCGGTCATGGCCCCGGCCTTCGACATGGCGGCCGGCCGCATGGCCGTGCTGGCCGACCCGCAGGGCGCGGTCTTCGCGGTCATCAAGGCGAAGCCGGAGATCGTCGACTGACGGGCCGTACACCCGCGTGAAGGGGCTCACAGGGCACGTTCCGCCTGTGCGCCCCCTCTTCGGGGCCCTCCGCGGATCGCGCCGGTCACGTGATCGATTTGCGTACCGGAATCCCTCCCACCCCCCGTAATCTGGCCAAGTTCAAAAAGGGGAGGGAACCCAAGCATGAAGTTCAAGCGAATAGCCACCGTGGCCGCCGCGGCAGTCGTCGGCCCGATGGTCCTCATGACCACGCCCGCGATGGCGGACGAGCAGCAGCAGCCGGCGGTGTCCGTACCGGACGCGGCACCGAAGGACGACACGGCACCGGACGCCGAGCCGACGCCGGAGACCGAGCCGGAGACCAAGCCGGAGACCGGTCAGACCACTCCGGTGACCGAGCCCGCGCCCGCGCCCGAGACGGCCCCGGTCGCTCCGCCCGTGACCCCGCCCGTCACGCAGCCCGTGACTCCGCCGGTGGCGACGCCCGAAACCCCGGCGCCCGCGCCGGTCAACCCGCCCGCGGCGGGCGGGGAGGCGGCGCAGACCAACGACACCCCGCCGGACTCGAAGCTCGCGGGCCCGGCCGTCACCCTGGCCGGCCTCCCGAAAGACGGCTTCAAGCCCGACGGCAGTTGGACCCCGCTGACCCTGACGGTCGACAACTCGTCGAACACCGAGGTCACCGACTACACCCCCCGGATCCAGTACTCCTCCGGCGGCGCGGTCGAAGAACTGTTGTCCTCCAACGTCAAGGTCGAGCACCTCGTCACCGACGCGGCGGGCAACAAATCCTGGAAGACCGCCGATTACATCTACATCTACGACCATGACTTCTACGCGTTCGGCCTCGGCACGGAGGTATCCGTCGCGGCCGGATCGGTCTACACCGTCGACGTACGGATCAGCTTCGCCAAAACCACGCCCCTGGTCCCCTTCGCCCTGACCTCCTCCGGTCTGAGCATCCGTGAAGACGGCGGGAATGCCTGGTCCCCCGAGACCCGCTACGTAACGAAGATCGCCGGCGCGCCCCGCTTGCCCGACGTGATCTACAAGGGTCCGGAGCTCTCGCTGTACGGCACGCCCGCCGAGGGCTTCAAGGCGGGAGGCGACTGGCAGGAGCTCGACGTCCTCGCCGCCAGTGATCGCTATGACCTGGTGCTGAAGAGGTTCCAAGTGGACCTCGCCGTGGAACACCTGGGCACCTCCCAGCTGAAGTCCGAACACGTACAGGTCGAGCTCTACGGAAAGAACGGCTGGGAGCCGGTAGAGCGCTCCTCCGCGGACAAGGGGCTCGTGTCCGTCGGCGTCTGGCAGGGACCGTTCCCCCGCGAGCAGACCGTCGAGGTCAAGGTGCGCGTCCGCTTCACGAAGGACGCCCCGGCCGGCGACATCAAGCTGCGGCTGGCCGGCGCTTCGGACGAGAACTTCGGCGAGGAGGGTCTTGCCGACGCGTGGGTCAGGAGCTCCTCGGACCCCCAGCCCTCGAAGATCCACGCCGCCGACCCGGACCCGGTCGACCCGGCCGACCCGGACCCCGTCGACCCGGGCAACAACCCGGGACCCAACGGTGGCAGCAAGCCGATCGGCAACAACGGCACCGGCACCGGCACGCCCCCCGGCGGCCACCTCGCCGAGACCGGCAGCAGCCCGGCCTCCAGCTGGGCCCTCGGCGGCGCCGGCGTGGCCCTGGCCATGGGCGCCGCCCTGGTCGCCGGCACCGGCCGCCACCGCCGCCGCACCACCTGAGTCAGCGGTAGCGGGTCACACCCAGACCCCCTCGCGTGACGGGGCTCACAGGGAACGTTTCCCCTGTGGGCCCCCTCCTCTGTGTGCCGGAGGGTTTCACCACCGAGGGGGCACACCGTGAAGGACACGACACGCAGGCGCACCGGGCGGGCGCTCGCCGCGCTGCTCGCCGCCGACGGGCTGGCCCACCTGTACTGGGCCACGGGCCTGACCTGGCCCGCTCCCGACGAGCGGACCCTGTCGCTGGCCGTGCTCGGCTCCGAGGTGTCCTTCGGCCCGCCCGTCGTCCTGCCGCTCGCCGCGCTCACCCTGACCGGGGCCGCCGCCGTCCTCGCGCACGCGCACGGCCGGGGCGGGCGGCCCGCCCGCCTGGTGACGGCCGCCGTCGCCGCCGGGCTGGCCGTACGGGGCCTCGCGGGCCTGGGCTGGGCCGCCGGTCTCCTCGACAGCCCGGCGGACGGCCCCTTCCGCGCCCTCAACCTCGCGCTGTACACCCCCGCCTGCCTCGGCTTCGGCTGGGCCGCGGCCCGGCTGGCCCGGGCCCGGTGAGCGCGCCCGGCCGCCCCGCCGCGGGGCCCCTCACCCACGCCGCCCGCGACCGCGGAGTCGCCCTCGCCCGCGCGGCCCGGGGCGGAGACACCCTCGCGCTGCACGACCTCCTCGACCACCTGACCCCGTACATCGCCCGGATCTGCCACCCGATCGCCCTCGCGGACGGCCCGGACGCCACGCAGGAGGCCCTGCTCTCGGTCTTCCGGTCCCTGCGCTCCCTCCGCGACCCGGAGACCCTGTACGGCTGGGTCCGGTCCATCGCCGTCCGCGAGGCCGTCCGCACCGCCCGGCGCGCGTCCCGCGACCGCCCGGCCGAACTGGCCGACGTACCCGGCCGGGACGACCCGCAGCTCGCCACCGACATCGACGACGTCCTGGCCCGCCTCTCGCCCGCCCACCGGGCCGTCCTCGTACTCCGCGACGTCGAGGGCCTCGACGAGGAGTCCGCCGCCGCCCTGCTCGGCGTCCCGCCGGGCACCGCCAAGTCCCGGCTGCACCGGGCCCGTACGAGCTTCCGGAAGGCGTGGTCCGCATGACGACCCACCCGCACGCAGTGGACACCGTCGCCCGCCTGCGCATCATGGCGGCCGGCGTCCCCGGAGCCCGGGTCGTCGAGGAAGTCCTCCCCGCCCCCCTGGAGGCCGTCTGGGCGGTGATGTCGGACCTGGAGGGCGAGTTCGGCCGCTTCCAGCCCGACATGCGCACCGTGCGCGTGCTCCGCGTCACGGGCGACCGCGTGGAGGCCCTGGCCCGCAGCAAGTACGGCCTGCGGGCCCACTTCCACGGCGTCCTGCGCCCCGGCTGGTGCTGGCTCCAGAGCCGCTTCCTGATCATCGGCATGGCCGCCGCCCCGACCCCCGAAGGCGGCACCCGAGTGGCCCTGACGGGCGGCGTACGCGTCCCCGGCCGCGCGGCCATCGTCCCGCTGGGCGCGGAACGCGAACTCCGCGAGGCGATGACCCGCCTGGCGGTCCGGACCGGCGCCTGAAGCCCGCGTGAGGGAGCTCACAGGGCACGTTCCGCCTGCGATCCCCCTACCCGAGGCGCTCCGCAGACCTTGCCGGTCGCGTGATCGATTCGCGTACAGGAATCCCTCCCACCCCACGTAATCTGGCCAGGCTCAAAAAGGGGAGGGAACCCAGAAGTGAAGATCAAGCACATAGCCGCCGTGGCCGCAGCAGCAGTAGTCGGCCCGACGGTCCTTATGACTGCGCCCGCGATGGCCAGCGAGCAGCAGCCGCCGACCGTGTCCGTACCGGACTCCGCGCCGAAGGACGACACGACGCCGGCCGCCGAGCCGACGCCGGAGGCCAAGCCTGTCACCGAGCCGGTGACCGCGCCCGTGGCCCCGCGCGTCGCGCAGTCCGAGACCCCGGCATCCGGGGAGTTGGAGGGCGGGGGGCCGGGGGTGTGGGACTCGGTCACCATCGCCCCGGAGGTCACGGTCGCGGGCATCCCCGAGGCCGGTTTCAAGGCGGACGGCGGGTGGACCCCGCTCACCGTGAAGGTCGACAACTCGGCCCACATCGAGGTCACCGGCTTCACGCCGCTGATCACCTTCAGCTTCAGCGATCCCACGGACAAGCTGAAGGCCGACCAGATCAAGATCGAGCGGCTCGTCACCGACGCGGACGGCAACAAGTCCTGGAAGCCCGCCGATCCCCGCACCCCGCGTTTCGACAGGCACACGACCAAGGTCTTCACCTACGGGCTCGGGACCGAGAAGACCGTAGCCCGCGACGCGGCGCCCTACACGATCGACGTGCGGATCAGCTTCGCCGCCGACACGCCGGTAGTCCCCTTCACCATTCATTCCGACGGTCACAGCATCCGCCCGGCGGACGGTGGCAACGCCTATGCGAAGGACACCTGGTACTACACCAAGATCGCCGGAGCCACCGATGATCGCCTGGACTACACACACATCGAAGGCCCGGCCCTCACCATGACGGGAGTCCCCGCAAACGGCTTCCAGGTGGGCGGGGCCTGGCAGGACCTCACCGTGCGTGTGGACAACACCGGCAAGCAGACCTGGCCCATCTCCAACGTCTCTCTCTACCTGGACCGCCCCGACGGGGTCTCGGCGAAGGACAGCCCCGTCAAGGCCGAGTTCTACGGCGACAAGGGCTGGCAGGCCCTGCCGGAGTACAGCACTCTCAGCCACACGACCTTCGAGCTGAAGTCCGTCCCGGGGAAGTACGACTACCCCGTCGCAGCCGGGGCGGTCTTCGACCTGAGGGTTCGGATCCGCTTCGCCGCGAACGCCAAACTCGGAGACATCGTCCTCCGGGCAGCCGTTGACGGCATGTCCAGCGTCAAGCACCCCTACAAATTCATGAAGAGCCGGTCCGCGGGCCATCTGACCCGCCTCGTCGTGCTCGACCCGGGCACGGGCGGCACGGGCGGCACGGGCGGCACTGGCGGCACCGGCGGCACCGGCGGCACCGGCGGCACGGGCGGCACCGGCGGCACTGGCGGCACCGGCGGCACCGGCGGCACTGGCGGCACGGGCGGCACGGGCGGCACCGGCGGCACGGGCGGCACTGGGGGCACCGGCGGCACGGGCGGCACCGGCGGCACTGGGGGTACTGGAAACCAGGGCAACCATCCCGCCCCCGCCGGCGGCGCCAAGCCGATCGACAACACCGGCACCGGCACGGGCACCGGCAGGCCCCCCGGCGGCCACCTCGCCGAAACCGGCAGCAGCCCGGCCTCCACCTGGGCCATCGGCGGCACCGGTATGGCCCTGGCCCTGGGCGTGGCCCTGGTCGCCGGCACCGGCCGCCACCGCCGCCGCGACACCACCGCCTGAGTCAGCAGCAGCGGAACTCGCACCAGACGACCTTGCCCGGCGCCCGGGGCAGCACGCCCCAGGTGTCGGCAAGGGCGTCCACGAGCACGAGCCCCCGCCCGGGCGCCCGCTCCCCGATCCGCGACAGCCCGGGCCCGCTGTCGTGCACCTCGACGCGGACGGTCTCGTCGTACGTGAGCAGCCGCAGCAAGTAGCCCCGTCCGCGCGGGACCCCGTACCGCAGCGCGTTGGTCGCCAGCTCGCTCACGCAGAGCAACACATCGTCCCGCCGGGAGGTCCTGCCCCATGCATCCAAGGTGTCACGTGTGAAGTGGCGTGCGGCGCTGACGGTTTGGGGTGAGCGCAGGTAGGGGCGCTCCTGCACCAGGGCGGGTTGAGTATGAAGGTTCACCCGCCGATCGTCGCGCTAGGTGACTAGCGTGGAGCAGTACGGCAACCCGTACTCAGTGATGAGTACGGGTTGGCACGGGGTAGTGCAGCCGCCAGGGTGGGGAGTTCATCGTCATGCCACCGAGGAAACGCGCACGGCCGAACGCGACGACCATGAAGATGGTCGGGAGGATGGTCGCCGCGGCCCGGATCGCCAAGAACCTGACGCAGAAGCAGCTCGGTGTGTTGGTACAGCTGGACGAAGAGACCATCGCGTCCATCGAGCAGGGGCGGCGGGCGCTGATGCCGAACGTCGCGGAGCTGATGGATCACCATCTGGGGCTGCCAGGGCTACTGACCGTTGCTGCACACGAAATGCCGCTGGTGGACACGACTCCTCCATGGGCGGAGGAGTACATGGATCTGGAGAGCAGAGCCGTTGCACTCTCCTGGTACGAGTCCATCCGCATCCCGGGGCTGCTCCAGACCGAAGGTTACGCAAGGGCCCTGTTCCGCAACCGCGTACCGGCCCACCCCGAGGAAGAGATCGAAGCTCTCACCGTCCGCCGTGTAGCCAGGCATGCCATCTTGCGCCGCAAGGCCTCACCGAGCATCAGCTTCATCCTCTGGGAAGCCGCGTTCCAGGCTCGCATCGGCGGAGAGGAGGTCTATCTGGAGCAGCTGCACCATCTGCGCACCTGTATGGACCTGCCGAACATCACACTGCAGATCCTGCCCTTTGGGCAGACCACCCACCCAGGCCTCAACGGTCCGTTCATTCTTCTGGAGACGCCGGACCACCAGCACTTCGCGTACTCCGAAATGCAGCGCGGCAGCCTGTTGATCTCCAATCCGGACGAGGTCAGCATCCTCGCCCGCAGGTATGCAATGCTGCGGACTCAGGCCCTCAACACCGAGCAGACGAGAGGCCTGTTGAGCCGCCTGCTAGGAGAGACATGAGTGCCACGACCGCACCGAAGTGGTTCAAGTCGAGCTACAGCGGCGACGACGGCGACGCCTGCCTGGAGGTGGCCATCGCCTGGCGGAGGTCCACGTACAGCGGCAGCGAAGGCGGCGCCTGCGTAGAGGTCGCCACCTGCGCGACCCAGGTCCACGTCCGCGACTCCAAGATCACCGACGGACCAGTGCTGGACCTGACCCCCGCCGCCTGGGCCGCCCTCACGGAGTGGACCGCTCGCTGATCAGCTCGGCCAGCCCGTCCAGCAGGCGCCCCAAGCCAAAGCGGAACTGGAAGTCCGGCTCGTCGGAGCCGGTGAACGCGTCGGACTCCAGCAGCCGGGTCACCGCCGGATGGGTGTCCGGGCCGGTGAGCAGCCGCAGCGTGCGTACGTACTGACCGACGACCTTGTCCGGTGAGACCCCGGACTTCACGATGGCGTCCATCATGTCCGCGGCCATGGTCGCCTCGTTCCGCACGAGGCCGCCGACGAGGATGATCGTCGAGAGCTTCGCGGATTCCCGCAGGCCCGTCCCCGCCATGGAGGCGAGCCCGCGGTCCATCCAGGCGAGCTGGTTCGGGGTGGCCGGCGGGGCCGTGATCGGGATGCGCAGGATCCACGACTTGGTCATGAGGAGCTTGCGCTGTGCTTACGCCCAGTGCGACAGGAGTTCCCGCCAGCCCCAGCCGTCCGCCTCCGGCGGGAGCGGCGGCGGGGTGCCCACGCCCGCGTCCGACATCAGGATGCACAGCTCTTCTTCTTCGCCGTGACGTACCGTTGAAGTGCTCTCCCGGGTGAAGCCGGGAGACTCCTGCTTACCTTGCGGTAGCGGGCTTGGCGCGCTTGCCGCGCCTGACGACTGCCCTTCCGGCAGCCGGGAGGAGCGCGAGGCCCGTCCGGTACAGCTGCAGGACGTTGCGCGCTGCGTTGTGGTCGGCGTTGCCCGACCAGCCGCAGTCCGGGTTCTTGCACACGAACACAGCCTGCGACTCCCGACTACCGGGGGTGGGGACACCACAGGCCGAGCAGCGTTGGGAAGTGCCCGGGGCGGGAACCTTGTGCAGGGTGCCGCCGTGCCGGGCGGTCTTGTACGTCAGCATGATGACCGTCCGGCCCCACGCCTCCCCGTTGATGGAGCGGTTCAGCCCTGAGCGCGCTCGCCGGGCTTTCGGCACTGCTCACGCTGCGCGGCGCGCTGCTCCAGACGCAGGAGCTTCGCCTGCTCCTTGCCGGTCAGCCACTCGCCGTGCTCGTAGGTTTCGCCGTCTGAGAGGGCGATGGGGACGGTGACGCCCACGTCGATGCCGATGTCCGGCCCCTGGTGGCGGTCGGGCTTGGCCTCCAGGGTCTGGACGCGGAAGGCGATGTGCCAGCCCAGCGCGTCCTTGACCAGCCGGGCCCCGGTGATCCGGTTCTCCCCGTTGGCGTGCTTGCCAACGGGTATGTCTTTGGTCCACCGGAAACGGACCCGGCCCACCTTGGGAATATTGGCCATTCCCCAGCGGCGATGCACACGTGTGATGTTCAGGTCACGGCCCTGCGGAATGTCCACGGACATCACCGTGCGGAACCGGCCCTTGAAAATGGGTGCGTCGGCGCGGCCGTCCCAGCAGTTCTTCCACGCCTGGAAATACGTCTTCAACACCGCTTGCGCGGCCTGTGCCGGAAGAACAGCGAGAAAGTCGCTGTCCTCGCGGGCCTGCCGGATCACAGCATCCGCATTCACCAGAGTCCGCTTATCCTTCGGCATCATCCGCCACCACGCGTGCAGCAGGTTCCACATCGTACGGGCCGCGTGCGCCTGGCCATCAGACCTCAACACCCCGGCAGGAGACAGCGCGAGCCGGGCCCGGTGCCCGAACTGCCACTTGACCAAGGTGTCTTGACTCATAATCTAGAACCCGTACAGGCGGAAAGCGTTCACCGACGCCATGCCGACCCGCACCGAAGAGATCATGCGGGAGGTCTGCGCAGACTTCGAGGCCGAGCTGACACAGTTCAACGGCGAACAAGACCACGTGCACTACCCGCCGAAAGTCCAGCTCTCCAAATTGGTCAACTCCCTCAAGGGCGTCAGCTCCTGCAGGCTCCACCAGGAGTACAACAGCCATGTCCGTCGGTACCGGCCCGAAGCGATCTTCCTGGACGGGCCGACCGCCCGGCTCGACCCACGCAGCCGCCAGGACCTGTGGGAACTCGTACGGGAACTGCGCGTTCGTCCCCATCGGCACCATGCCAGGCTGGCTCCACGGTTTCGCCGACCACCAGCCGCTGACCCCGGTGATCGAGTCCCTCCGGGCCCTGCTCCCGGCCCAGCCGGCGGGCGACGCCCCCTGGGTGGCCCTGGCGTGGTGCGCGGCCATCGGCGTGGTACCCGTGGTCCTGGCTGCCTTCGTCTTCGAACGGCGGACGCGGTAGGCAGGCGCGGACGGGCGCGGTGCGCCGATACGGCACACCGCGCCCAGATCTCGACGCATCAGTCACGTCAGTGCAGCGGGTACGAGTGCCTGCCCGTCGCCTCGTCGATCTCCGAGTGCGCCTTCTGCAACATCTGGGACGCGATGTCCATGAGCGCGCGAGCGCCCGCGATCTCTTCCCCGACCCTCAACTGCTCCGGGTCGGAGGGGTGGCGCATGGCGTAGCCGTGCGCCCGTATCTCGGAGCCGTCCCCGAGTCTGACCAGGGCCGCCGCACTGGTGCGGTGGCCCTCCTCGGTGAATTCGAGCTCCACATGCCACCCGACGAGCGTGGACATGATCCATCACCTCCAGGGGTCACCCTGCTTCCAGGGTGCGCCTACCCGGGACGCGATGCGAATCGGTACGGTCCCGCCCGTGCCGACCGCGGTCCGGCTCAGCCGGTCTTCGTAGGCCGCGAGCGCCCGAAGCGGCGGACGAGCGGGGTCTCGACCCAGGCGAAGAGCCCCCAGGACATCAGGACCGTGACCACCCCGACGCCCGCCAGGAGGCCGAGGGTGACCGGGAGCGAGTACATCTGCTCCTCGCCCAGCCAGACCATCGCGCGGTGCCGGAACGGACTGGGCAGGCCCTCGATGTCCGCGCTCGCGGCGGCCGCGATCAGCAGGACGATCGGCACGATCATCACGGCACGCTGGCCGTAGAGGTAGGGCACGTGGAAGGTCAGCCAGTAGCCGGCGGCCAGCAGCAGGCCCGACCGGACCATGCCGATGTTGCGCCAGCGCCCGTGCTTCACGGCGAGCGCCACCAGGATGCCGAGGGCGAAGTCGGCCATGCGGACCGGGGGCAGCACGTAGCTGAACCAGTACTGGGAGACCGAGCTGTCGTGACCGCTGGGGATGCGGTCGCCGCTCGGGAACAGGGCGTACGCGACGGCGGGGGTGGCCACCACCGTGGCGATCGCGCCGGTGATCCAGTACTTCAGGTGACCGGGGTCGATCCGCTTGAAGGCCGCCAGCAGGGCGGGGAAGCACAGGTAGAAGACCGCTTCCACAGCCAGCGACCAACTCGGCGCGTTCACACTGAAGTTGGTCATGCACTCAGGCCACCAGACCTGCACCATGAACAGGTTGGCCACCGCTACACCCGCGGAGGTGTAGTACAGCGCGAACAGGGACAGCGCGAGCGCCCAGGTGACCACGTAGTTCGGGTAGATCTTGGCGAACCGGCGCCGCCAGACCCCGTGGTGGTGTCCCGCTCCCGCGCCGACCAGGTCAGGACGAACCCGCTGAGGACGAAGAAGAAGGTCACGCCGAGCCCGCCCGCCTGGGTGAACCAGCCGGCCAGCCGGAACTCGGTGTCGTCGTCCGCGAGCAGCCGCAGCGGGGGTATGGGGAGGAAGGCGTGATGGTCGAAGACCAGCAGCGCGGCGGGGAAGCGCAAGCCGGTGAGGGAGTCCAGCCGGACCGCGCGGGGCGACGGGACGGTGTTCCGGGGCGGCGGCGTGCTGGGGCGGGCCGGCGGCGCAGAACCGGTCATGACGTGGTCAGTGGCCACGGGGCTTCCTTCTGGGACGCGGTCCTGCGGTGCGGCCGCCCTGATCGGCAGGTGGAGCGCCTTTGTACCGACGCCCGCTCGTTGCACGCTCAATAGGCCCGGCGCGACCGATTCCGCTCGTTGACGCCGACGTCCCACACCCCGGCCCCGATGCCCCGGAACGGGCCGAAGCCCGCGCCCATCCCGGGCGCGGACCGTACCCGAAGCCGCCCTGCTCAGCTTTTGTGATGGCTACGGAGCGTTTTCCCTGAGCAACTGGCCGACTTCAGGTAGTCGTTCTCCGCCACCAACTCCGCCGCCAGTTCGTCCCTCTCGGCCCTCAGCCTCTTCCAGGCGAGGACCCCGGAAGCGGCGGCCAGGCCGAGGCCGGCCCCGGCCGCGACAACTGCCGCGACCCTGCCTCTGCCGGACTTGCCTGCCGTCCGCTCGGCCTCTTCCACAGCCTCGGGGGGGCAGAACGGGTACAGCCCTGTCAGCCCTGTCAGCCCTATCGCTCGGCGCGCAGCCAGCCCGCGACCTCCGTCGCCCAGTACGTCAGGATCGTGTCCGCGCCCGCCCGCTTGATGCCGAGCAGGGTCTCCAGGATCGCCCGGTCGCGCTCGATCCAGCCCTTCTCCGCCGCCGCCTCGATCATCGCGAACTCGCCGCTGATCTGGTACGCCGCCACCGGGACGTCCACCGACTGCGCGACCCGGTAGAGGATGTCCAGGTAGGGCCCGGCCGGCTTGACCATCACCATGTCGGCGCCCTCCTCCAGGTCGAGGGCCAGCTCGCGCAGCGACTCCCGGGCGTTCGCCGGGTCCTGCTGGTAGGTCTTGCGGTCGCCCTGGAGCGAGGAGGCGACGGCCTCGCGGAAGGGGCCGTAGAAGGCGGAGGAGTACTTCGCCGTGTACGCGAGGATCGAGACGTCCTCGTGGCCCGTCTCGTCCAGCGCGTCGCGGATGACGCCGACCTGGCCGTCCATCATCCCGCTCGGGCCCACCACGTGGACGCCCGCGTCGGCCTGGACCTGCGCCATCTCGGCGTAGCGCTCCAGCGTCGCGTCGTTGTCAACGCGCCCGTGCTCGTCCAGGACCCCGCAGTGGCCGTGGTCCGTGTACTCGTCCAGGCACAGGTCGGACATGATCACCAGATCGTCCCCCACCTCCGCCTTCACGTCGCGGATCGCGACCTGGAGGATCCCGTCCGGCTCCGTGCCCGCCGTGCCCCGCGCGTCCTTGTTCTCGTCGGCCGGGACGCCGAAGAGCATGATCCCCGAGACCCCGGCCTCGACCGCCTCCACGGCCGCCTTCCGCAGCGTGTCCCGGGTGTGCTGGACCACGCCCGGCATCGCCGAGATGGCGAGCGGCTCGCTGATGCCCTCCCGGACGAACGCCGGGAGGATCAGGTCCGAGGGGTGCAGCCGGGTCTCCGCGACCATCCGCCGCATCGCCGGGGTGGTGCGCAGCCGACGGGGCCGCGAGCCGGGGAAGGATCCGTACGCGCTCATCTTCAGGTCGCCTCTTCGAGCATCGATCGGTGGAGAACAGTCCAGACAAGGGTAGGGCCCGGGTGCACTCGCACCCGGGCCCCACCAAGTAACACCGCTAAGAACGTCCGCCAGTAGGTGCCCGACTGGGCGGCAGTAGTAGGGCAGGCACGGTTCGCCCGATCATGGAGTTCTCTACGCTTCATGATCACCGGGGGATCCGTGCCTGCCGTCCCATCATGCAT
>NZ_JBWJVM010000062.1:0-53039 GCF_056428985.1 Streptomyces sp. CA189
CGCCGCCGAACTCAACGGCCGCCCACGCAAAACGCTCGACTGGGAAACCCCAGCCGAGCGCCTGCATAAACTCATCGCGGCCTGAACAACACGACCACGTGTTGCGACGACCCCTAGAAACCGCCAATGGGGCCGGGCCTTCCGTGAGCTGTGAGGCCTAGGCTTCGAAGACCTCGTTCAGGAGGAGCTGCTGCTCCGCCTGGTGGCGCTTGGCCGAGCCGACCGCCGGGGACGAGCCGTGCGGGCGGGAGATGCGGCGCAGGCGCTCGCCGGCCGGGATGTCCGCGCCGACCGCCAGGTCGAGGTGGTCGATCAGGTTGAGGGCGATGAAGGGCCACGCGCCCTGGTTCGCCGGCTCCTCCTGGGCCCAGATGTACTTCGCCGCGTTCGGGAACTTGGCGATCTCCGCCTGGAGTTCGGCACCCGGGAGGGGGTAGAGGCGCTCGATGCGGATGATCGCCGTGTCGGTGATACCGCGCTTCTCGCGCTCCGCCTCCAGGTCGTAGTAGACCTTGCCCGCGCAGAAGACGACCTTGCGGATCTCGTTCGGGTCACCGGCTCCGGAGGAGACGCGCGTGTCGCCGATGACCGGACGGAACGCACCGGTCGTGAACTCCTCCGCCTTCGACGCCGCAGCCTTCAGGCGCAGCATCGACTTCGGGGTGAAGACGATGAGCGGCTTGTGGTGCGGGTTGTGGACCTGCCACCGCAGGAGGTGGAAGTAGTTCGACGGGAGCGTCGGCATCGCGACCGTCATGTTGTCCTGCGCGCACATCTGCAGGAAGCGCTCCGGGCGGGCGGAGGAGTGGTCCGGGCCCTGGCCCTCGTAGCCGTGCGGGAGGAGGAGCGTGACGCCGGACGTCTGGCCCCACTTCTGCTCGGCCGAGGAGATGAACTCGTCGACGACGGTCTGCGCGCCGTTGACGAAGTCGCCGAACTGGGCCTCCCAGAGGACCAGCGCGTCCGGGCGGGCCAGCGAGTAGCCGTACTCGAAGCCCATGGCCGCGTACTCGGAGAGCAGCGAGTCGTAGACGTTGTAGCGGGCCTGCTCGTCCGACAGGTAGAGCAGTGGGGTGTAGTCCTCGCCCGTCTCCCGGTCGATGAGGACCGCGTGGCGCTGGCCGAAGGTGCCGCGGCGGGAGTCCTGGCCGGACAGCCGGACCGGGGTGCCCTCCATCAGCAGCGAGCCGAAGGCCAGGGTCTCGCCCATGCCCCAGTCGATGGTGCCGTCGTCGATCATCGCCGCGCGGCGCTGCAGCTGCGGCAGCAGGCGCGGGTGGACGGTGACCGTGTCCGGGATGTTGACCTGGGCCTCGGCGATCCGCTTGACGACCTCCTGGGAGATCGCGGTGTTCACGAAGACCGGGAACTCCTGGGCGACCTGGGCGGGCGCCACCGGGGCGAGCGCGGGCTGCGTGGCGGCCTCGCGGACCTCCGCGAAGACCTTCTCCAGCTGACCCTGGAAGTCCTGGAGCGCCTGCTCGGCCTCTTCCAGCGTGATGTCGCCGCGACCGATGAGGGACTCGGTGTACAGCTTGCGCACCGAGCGCTTCTTGTCGATCAGGTCGTACATCAGCGGCTGGGTGAACGCCGGGTTGTCGGACTCGTTGTGCCCGCGGCGGCGGTAGCAGATGAGGTCGATGACCACGTCCTTGTTGAACGCCTGGCGGAACTCGAAGGCCAGGCGCGCGATGCGGACCACGGCCTCCGGGTCGTCGCCGTTCACGTGGAAGATCGGCGCCTCGATCATGCGGGCCACGTCGGTCGCGTACATCGAGGAACGCGAGGACTCCGGGGCGGCGGTGAAGCCGACCTGGTTGTTGATGACCACGTGCACGGTGCCGCCGGTGCGGTAGCCGCGCAGCTGCGACATGTTCAGCGTCTCGGCGACGACGCCCTGGCCCGCGAAGGCCGCGTCGCCGTGCAGGGCGACGGGCAGGACCGTGAAGTCCGTGCCGCCCTTGTTGATGATGTCCTGCTTGGCGCGGACCACGCCCTCCAGGACCGGGTCCACCGCCTCCAGGTGCGAGGGGTTCGCGACGAGCGAGACCTTGATCTGCTCCCCGTCCAGGCCCGTGAAGGTGCCGTTGGCGCCCAGGTGGTACTTGACGTCGCCGGAGCCGTGCATGGACTTCGGGTCGAGGTTGCCCTCGAACTCGCGGAAGATCTGCGCGTACGACTTGCCGACGATGTTCGCGAGCACGTTCAGGCGGCCGCGGTGGGCCATGCCGATGGCGACCTCTTCGAGGCGGGCCTCGGCGGCCGAGTCGATGACGGCGTCGAGCAGCGGGATGACGGACTCGCCGCCCTCCAGGGAGAAGCGCTTCTGGCCGACGTACTTCGTCTGCAGGAAGGTCTCGAAGGCCTCCGCCGCGTTCAGCCGGCGCAGGATCCGCAGCTGCTCCTCGCGCTCCGGCTTGGAGTGCGGGCGCTCGATGCGGTCCTGGATCCAGCGGCGCTGCTTCGGGTCCTGGATGTGCATGAACTCGACGCCGGTGGTGCGGCAGTACGAGTCGCGCAGCACGCCGAGGATGTCGCGGAGCTTCATCATCGACTTGCCGGAGAAGCCGCCGACCGCGAACTCGCGCTCCAGGTCCCACAGGGTGAGGCCGTGCTCGGTGATGTCGAGGTCGGGGTGCTTGCGCTGCTTGTACTCCAGCGGGTCGGTGTCGGCCATGACGTGGCCGCGGACCCGGTAGGAGTGGATCAGCTCGAAGACGCGGGCGGCCTTCGTGACGTCGTCGTCGTGCGAGGCGTCGATGTCCCGGAGCCAGCGGACCGGCTCGTACGGGATGCGCAGCGCCTCGAAGACGTCGTCGTAGAAGCCGCTCTCGCCGAGCAGCATGTTCGCGACGATGCGCAGGAACTCGCCGGAGGCCGCGCCCTGGATGACCCGGTGGTCGTAGGTCGAGGTCAGGGTCATGACCTTGGAGATGCCCAGCTTGTTCAGGGTGTCCTGAGAGGTGCCCTGGAACTCGGCGGGGTAGTCCATGGAGCCGACGCCCATGATGACCGACTGTCCGGGCATCAGGCGGGGCACGGAGTGGACGGTGCCCAGGCCGCCGGGGTTGGTGAGGGAGACCGTCACCCCGGTGAAGTCGTCCATCGTCAGCTTGCCGATGCGGGCCCGGCGGACGATGTCCTCGTAGGCCTGCCAGAACTCGAAGAAGTTGAGGGTCTCGGCCTTCTTGATGCCGGCGACGACGAGCTGGCGGTCGCCGTTGGGCTTCACCAGGTCGATCGCGAGGCCGAAGTTGATGTGCTCCGGCTTGACCAGGGTCGGCTTGCCGTCCTTCTCCGCGAAGGAGTAGTTCATGGACGGCATGGCCTTGATGGCCTGCACCATCGCGTAGCCGATGAGGTGGGTGAAGGAGATCTTCCCGCCCCGGGCGCGCTTGAGGTGGTTGTTGATGACGATGCGGTTGTCGAACAGCAGCTTCACCGGGACGGCGCGGACGGACGTGGCCGTCGGCACTTCCAGCGAGGCGTTCATGTTCTTGACCACGGCAGCCGCCGGGCCGCGGAGCGTCACCAGTTCGGGGCCGGAAGGGGCCTCGGTGGCGGGCGCGGCCTTCTGGGGGGCTACGGAGGCGGGGGCGGCGGCGGGAGCCGGGGCCTGGGAGGCGGGGGCAGCCGGTGCGGCGGCGGCCGGGGCCTGGGAGGTGACAGTCACAGCAGGGGCACCAGAGGGGGTGGCAGGTACAGGGGCAGGTGCTGGCACGGGCGTCGTGGGCACGGCGGCGGGGGTGGCCGGCGTGGCCGCCCCCGTGACGACGGCGTCGGAAGCCTGCGGAGTCGCGGCGGTGACGGGGGTGGCGGCCTGTGCGGAGGCGCCGTCCGTCGTCGTCGCGGCGGGGGGAGCGGGCCGGTCCGTGGGCTTATCCGCCTTCACCGGAGCGACAGCGCCACCCGGCTTGTAGTCGGCGAAGAAGTCCCACCAGGCCCGATCGACCGAGTTCGGGTCCTGGAGGTACTGCTGATAGATCTCGTCGACGAGCCACTCATTCGCGCCGAAGCCCGGGGCGGGGTTCTTCCCGCCTTCTCCTGCTTCGGTCGTGGTGCTCGAGTTACTGGGGGACTGTGGCGACACGGCGGCAACCGCCCTCTTCCGCTTCACAAGGTATGGACAGCGGGAATAAAGGCTACGCCTCCCGGGCCGTGAGATGCAGACCGGGCGGGACTTACGTCGCGCAGGTCACATCGAACGGCGGGTTTCACCACCTGGAATGGCGGGAAACAAGCGTGGTTCGGGCAGGAGGCACCGCGGTTGCGGCCCCCTGGCTTCGCACCCCTGACGGACCCCGGCGCGTGTGGCCGAGATCATGTCCTTCCCACTCGAACCCTACGTCAACCCGGCGCCTGCGAGCTGCCCGGAAGCGTGACGAGGATCCGGCAGCCCCGTGACGATTCGGCCACTCCGATGTGCCCCCCGTGCAGGCCGACCGCCCACCGGGCGATGGCCAGGCCCAGGCCCGTGCCGCCGTCGCCACCCCTCGCGCTGCCCCGGTTGAACCGCTCGAAGACCCGGTGGCGCTCCGCCTCCGGAATTCCGGGACCTTCGTCCCGGACCTCGAGCACCAGGCCCCCGGGCGCGTCGCCCGCCCGGGCGTGGACCGTGACCCGGCCGTGCGGGGGGCTGTGCTTGACCGCGTTGTCGATCAGGTTCGCCACCACCTGGTGCAGCCGCTCGGCGTCCGCGTACGCCGTCAGCTCCGGCGGGGACACGTCCAGGTGGAGGTGGACGTCGTTGCGGGTGTGCCCGCCCGAGCCGGAGGACAGCCCCGGCCGGCCGGCGGCCGCCAGGCCCGATTCCTTCAGCACCCCCGACAGGTACGGCCACACCTCGAAGCGGCGGGCCCGCAGCGGCACCACCCCGTTGTCGACGCGGGAGAGGTCCAGCAGGGTCTCCACCAGCCGGCCGAGCCGCTCGGTCTGCTTCAGGGCCGTGCGCATGGTCTCCGGGTCGGCGGCGGAGACCCCGTCGACCACGTTCTCCAGTACCGCCCGCAGGGCCGCGATCGGGGTGCGCAGCTCGTGCGAGACGTTGGCGACGAGCTCTTTGCGGTGCCGGTCCACCGCCTCCAGGTCGTCCGCCATCAGATTGATGGTGGCGGCCAGGTCGCCCAGCTCGTCGCGGCGGCCCGCCCCGCGCACCCGGCGCGTGTAGTCCCCGTGGGATATCGCACGGGCCACGGTGGTCATGTCGTCCAGCGGAGCCGTCAGGCTGTGCGCCACGAACTGGGTGATCAGCATCGAGGCGATCACCGAGAACACCGTGATGAAGCGCACCTCGGTGGCCGTGCGCAGGGCCACCATCAGCAGACCCGTGGTGATGAAGACCGACACCACCACGAGCGTGCCCAGCTTGGTCTTGATCGAGAACGGCGAGAAGGGCCGCAGCCCCCCGGGAGGCCGCTGCCCCGGCGGCCGGTGGCCGCTCACGGCTGCGCCGGGGTCTCCAGGGCGTACCCGACGCCGTGGACCGTACGGATCCGCTCGGCGCCGATCTTCCGGCGCAGCGCCTTGATGTGGCTGTCGACCGTACGGGTCCCGGACGCGTCGGCCCAGTCCCACACCTCGGCGAGGAGCTGCTCCCGCGAGAGCACCGCCCGCGGGGTCCCGGCCAGGCACACCAGCAGGTCGAACTCCGTCGGCGTCAGGTGCACGTCCTCGGTGTGCACCCGGACCCGCCGCTGCGCGTGGTCGATCTCCAGATCGCCCAGCCGCAGGGTGGCCCCGCGCGGGGCGTGCGCGGCCAGGGTGGCCCGCTCCACCCGCCGCAGCAGTACGTGGACCCGCGCGGCCAGCTCGCGCATCGAGAAGGGCTTCGTCATGTAGTCGTCGGCGCCGACCCCGAGGCCGACCAGCATGTCGGTCTCGTCGTCCCGGGCGGTGAGCATCAGCACCGGAACGGGTCGCTGCGCCTGGACCCGGCGGCAGACTTCCAGGCCGTCGAAGCCCGGCAGCATGACGTCCAGGACCAGCAGCTCCGGCAGCCAGCTCTCGGCCGCGGCGACGGCCGCCGGCCCGTCCGCGGCCGTCTGGACCTGGAAGCCCTCGGCGCGGAGCCGGGCCGCGATGGCCTCCGCGATGGTGTGGTCGTCCTCGACGACGAGTACCCGGCGCTGGGCGCCGGGGGTGGCCGCGGCGCCGTTGTGGGTGGTGGTGTGCGTCTGTTCCATGTCCCGCCCCTGAAGATCCCGCGTGGTAGGGGTGCAGCGTAGAGGAGCGGCTGAGCTCCGGCTATGACGGGTTCGCTGCGCGGGTTCGTTGCCGGGGCCTCTGCCCCCGGACCTGCGGTTCAAACGCCGGGCGGGCTGGAGGATCCAGCCTCGCCGGCGTTTGAGGCGCGGGGTCCGGGGCGGAGCCCAGGGGCCTTTCGGGGTCCGGGCGCAGCCCGGGGAACGGAGGAAGGGCGGGTAGGGGACTTCGCCCCGCAGGGCTACAGCGCTACAGGGCCAGGCCGTGGCCGTGCGGGAACACCGGGTCGGCGGTGTCGTTCGGGACGTCCGGGCGGGAGGCGGCGACGGCCGCCATCGAGCGCGGGAGCTCGAAGGGGAGGCGCCCCTCGGCGGCGGCCCGGCCGAAGGCCACGTCCAGGAGGGCGGCGTCCGAAGCCCCGTAGTCCGCGATCAGCGCGGCCGCCCGCTCCGCGATCTCGGGGATCACCGCGGCCCGCTCCAGGTTGATGCAGACCAGGGTCGGGACGGTGTCCAGGAGGGACAGGATCTCGGCGAGCTCCGGGTCGGGGAAGGCCAGCGAGCCCGAGTGGAAGAAGGACTCGAAGATGTTCGTGCGCGGCTCGTGCGGGGTGCGCAGCCGCAGCACCGCCAGGTCGGCCTCGGCCGGGTCGGACACGAGTTCCCCGTACGCCGCCGCGACGTCCGCGTCCACGTCCTTGACGTACAGCTTCGGCCGGCCGGAGACCGGCAGGGTCTCCCCGGTGTTGGTGAGCACCGTCAGGGAGCGCCGCTGGGCCGCGGCGCCGGCCGCCGCGAAGTCGGCGCGGCCGACCGTCTCGGCCGCCGCGTCCGGGTCCACGTACGGGTTCTCGAACAGGCCGAGGACGAACTTCTCGCGCAGCAGCCGGCGTACGGAGACGTCGATCCGGGCTTCGGGGACCCGGCCCGAGCGGACCAGCTCCACGACGACCTCGGGGCACTGCTCGCCGCCGAACTGGTCCGCGCCCGCCTCCAGCGAGCGCGCCGTGCGCTCGGCGGTGGTCAGGTGCTCCAGGCCCCAGGCGCGGGCCGGGTGCTCCTCGCCGAAGATCACCGAGTCCGTGAGCAGCCCCCAGTCGGTGCAGACGATGCCCTGGAAGCCGAGCTCCTCGCGCAGCAGGCCGGTGACGACGCCCTTGTTGAAGCCGAAGGCGACCTCTTCCCAGTCGGTGCCGATGGGCTGGCCGTAGTACGGCATCATCTGCGAGCAGCCGGCCGCGATGGCCGCCTTGAACGGCTCCAGGTGGTGCTCGCGCATCCCGCCCGGGTAGATCTGCTCCTTGCCGTGCGCGAAGTGCGGGTCCTCGCCGTCCTTCTGCGGGCCGCCGCCGGGGAAGTGCTTGACCATCGCGGAGACCGAGGCCGCGCCGAGCGTCTCGCCCTGCAGGCCCCGTACGTAGGCCTGGACGAGCTCGCCCGTCAGCTTCGCGTCCGAGCCGAAGGTGCCCGACTGGCGGGCCCAGCGGGGCTCCGTGGCCAGGTCGATCTGCGGGTGCAGGGCGACGCGGAAGCCGACGGAGAGGTACTCGCGCCGCATGATGTCGGCGAACTCGAAGACCAGCTCCGGGTCGCCGATCGCGGCGAGGCCGAGGGCCTCGGGCCAGGCGGAGAAGGCGCCGGCGTTGAAGGAGGCGCCGACGTTGTCGGTGAAGGAGTGCCGGGGGTCGGTGGACAGGGTCACCGGGATGCCGAGGCGGGTGCCGGCGGCCATCTCCTGGACGGCGTTCTGCCATATCGCCATCTCGCGGGCGCCGTAGCTGCCGAGGAGGTTGAAGTGGGTGAGGGAGCGGCCCTCGATCAGCTCGGGGGTGGTGAACGGGAGGATCGAGCCGTCGGTCTCGGTGACCGGGGTGCCGTCCGGGTTCATCATCAGCATCGAGTGGAAGAGCTGGCCGGCCTTCTCTTCCAGGGTCATGCGGGAGAGCAGGTCCTCGACGCGCTGGTCCACGGGGAGGGAGGCGTCCCGGTAGGGGAGTGGGGCGGCGGGGGTCGCGGGGGTCGCGGGGGTCGCGGGGGTCGAGGGGGTGGCCGGGGTGGCCGGGGTGGCGTTCATGGCAGGGCTCCTGGGAGGGGTGGTTGCGCGGGAGGTCGCGTAGAAGCGGGTGTGGGATCCCTGGATTGCCGGGCCGTCGGCAGGAGTCGAGGCTCGGCGATCACTCATTCGAGGGAGGCGTTGGGGTTTCGGGGAACGATGCGGGCCGTGGCTCTACGTTGGCGTGGTGACGACATCTGGAGCAGCGACAGCGGAGGGGGCCGGGTGTGCCCGGTTCACCTTTCGGCTCCGTGCGTCGTCGACGGTTCTTGCCTTGCTGGTGGCGGAGTGGGACCGGTGCAGGTGGGTCTGGAACGAGTGTGTGAACAAGTCGAAGCAGGTCCACGCCGTGAACCGGGCACGCCTGGAGGGCGCGGAAAAGCGGACCTGTGGTCCGGCGCAGCTCGACCGGATGCTGACCGAGGCCCGTGCCCAGACGCCGTGGCTGCAGGAGGGGTCGAGTGTTCCGCAGCAGCAGTTGATTCGGGATTTCGGGAAGTCCCGGGCGAAGGCGCAGAAGGACATCAAGGACCGGCTGCCGATGCGGCAGCGGGCCGGAATGCCCCGCTGGAAGAAGAAGCGCGATACGGATCCGAGCCTCAACTACACGAAGCGCGGCTTCCGGTTGAAGGAGGGACGCCTGCATCTGGCGGGCGGGATCGTCCTCACGGTGGTGTGGTCGCGAGATCTCCCCGCCCTTCCGTCGTCGGTCCGGGTCTACCGGGACGGTCTCGGCCATTGGTACTGCTCGTTCGTCGTTCCCAAGCAGGCTGAACCTCTGCCCGCTACTGGTGCGGTGATCGGCATCGACTGGGGCGTGGCCGAGACCGCGACCACCACCAGCGACGCCCATGACCTCCCGCACCCGGAGCACGGCCAGAAGGCTGCTGTGAGGCTGGCCCGATACCAGCGAATGATGGCCCGCCGCCGTGCCCCGAAGGGCAAGAAGCAGTCCAAGGGCTATCAACAGGCCCGGCGACAAGCCGCGAAGCTGCACAAGAAGGTCGCCCGGCAGCGGCAGGACACCGGCCGCAAGTGGGCCAAGCGCGTGGTCCGCGACCACGACGCCCTGGCCGTCGAGGATTTCCGCCCCAGGTTCCTCGCCAAATCCAGCATGGCGAGGAAGTCCGCTGACGCCGCCATCGGCGCCACCAAGACAGCCTTGATTGAGATGGGCCGCAAGCACGGCCGGACCGTGCACCTGGTACACCCCGCGTACACCACGATGGACTGCGCGCACTGCGAAGCGAGAGCCAAGCACGCACTGCCGCTGGGGGTACGCACCTACACCTGCACCACATGCGGAACCCAGTCCCCACGGGACAAGAACTCCGCACGCGTGATGCTCATCCGGGCAGGTCTGAACCCGGTCGGCGCCGAGAGCGGAAGACCCGACGAACCGCCGGTTCGTCAGGCAGCTTGAGCCGAAAATCCCCACACATGCCTGAAGGAGAGACCCCTCCCCTTCAGGCCGGGGAGCATTCAATTCACCGAGCGGATCAGCTGGACGAGGGCGGCGCCGACGGCCGCCGCGATGCCGCCGACGAGGAAGTGCGCTTCCGGGGTCCTGCGTGAGCGGCATGGGGGCTCCAACGTCTCCGCGTCGGCCTCGTCGCCGACCGGGCGGTTTCACCGTAGGCGCGAAAACCACGTACCCACTAGGTTTTCGCGTGGTGAGCTGGATCACTCCATCGGGATGGCCGGAAACGGTCGGGTTTAGGGTGGTCCGCATGGCACAGGACAAGGGCCGAACGGCCCCCAAGGCGGCGGCCGCCCGGGGCGGCTACGCGGTGGGCGACGCCCGTCGCCAGAAGATCCTCGACACCGCCGTCGAGCACTTCGCGCAGTGGGGCTTCCACGCCTCCTCGCTCGCCCGGATCGCCAACGACTGCGGGATCACCCAGGGCGGCCTGCTGCACCACTTCCGCGGCAAGGAGGACCTGCTGCTGTCCGTCCTGGCGCAGAGCGAGCAGCACGACGTGGAGCGGCTCTTCACCGGGCCCGCCGAGGAGGTCCCCCCGGTTGCCGAGCACTTCGGCGCGGTGGTCGCCCTCGCGGAGGAGAACACCCGCCGGCCCGGGCTCGTACGGATGTACAACACCCTGGTCGGCGAGTCGGGGAACCCCGGCCACCCCGCGCACGCGTACTTCCGGCAGCGCTACGACCGGGTCCTCGGCTACAGCGTCGGCCTGCTCCGGGCGGGCGTGGCGCGCGGGGAGGTGTGGCCGGACACGGACTGCGAGGCCGTCGGCCGCGAGACCATCGCGGTGATGGACGGGTTCCAGATCCAGTGGGTGCTGGACCCGGAGGGCGTGGACATGGCGGTCCTGCTGCGCGGATACCTGGACCGGCGGCTGCGGGAGATCACGGTGGCGGGGACGGGGCTGTGACGGGGCGGCTTCAGCGCGGCTCGAAGGGCGGCAGGGCGCTCAGGACCCCCTGCAGGGGGCGCGGCAGCGTGGTCTGGGCGGCGGCGACCTCGTAGCCGCCGTGCCGGAAGGCGTAGGTGAACGCGTCGGCGGCCGGCTGCTCGGGCATCGAGATGCGCGGCAGGCGGGGGAAGTCCGCCTCCCGGAGCGCGGTGCGCAGTTTGGTGAGGGCGGCCGCCGAGAGCCGGTCGCGGTCGACCGTCTCGGCCTTCGCGTTGAGCCGGAGGAACGATCCGTCACCCTTGATGATCAAGGTGCTGGTCTTTCCGGTGATGCCGCCGCTGCGGGTGACCGCGACGAGCGTCTCACCGGCGGCCGGCGTCGAGGCGCTGGGTGCGGGCGCGGGAGCGGAGGTGCTCGGCGCGGGCCGCGGGGCGGGAGCGGTCGTGCCGGTGCCCGGGTCCCGGCTCTGGCCGGCGCTCTGACCGGGGGACGGCGTCCCCGGGCCGTCCGTCGCCGTCCCGGACGGGGAGCTCGTGGCGGGGCCGGTGCCGGTGCTCGTCCCGGTGCCCGTGCTCGCGTTCGGTGTCGGTGAGGCTCCGTCCTTCGACCCGTCGGAGGAGCACCCGCCCAAGGCCGCCACCACGGCCAGCGCCAGCGCCGCCGTCGCCAAGCCCACTCGCCCATCACGTGCTCGCACGCCCCACCCCCGCAGGTATCCGGCTCGAACCCCGAGTATGGAGTCAGCACCACCCGCACGGATAGCACTCGGAGGCCGACATCCGCCGCTTCGCCCTTTGGCGCTGGCTGCCGCCGCTCACCGCCGTCGCACTCGGCCTCTGGGGCCTCTCGCGGGGCGGCTCCATGTGGCGCGACGAGTCCGTCACGTGGCAGGTCGCGCACCGGCCGCTCGGAGAGCTCTGGGAACTGCTCGGCCAGGTCGACGCCGTACACGGCCTCTACTACGCGCTGATGCACGCGGTCTTCGCGCTGACGGGCGACACCGGCGCCCCCGCCTCCGGCCTCTGGGCCCTGCGCCTCCCGTCGGTGGCCGCCACCGCCCTCGCCGCGTCCGGCGTGGCCGCGGTAGCCCACCACCTGGCGGGGACGCGGCGCGGCGGGGGCGGGGGGTCCGGCGGCCGCGACCGGGCTGACCGGTCCGATCGGCCCGGTAGGCCCCCCGGGTCCGACGAGTCTGACGGGCCCGATCGGCCCAGGGACCCCGACGGGTCTGGTGACCCCGACCGGTCCGGCGGGCCGGTCGACCCCGACCGGTCCGATGGGTTTGACGGGTCCGACGTGCCAGACCGTCCCGACCGGTTCAGGGACCCCGACGGGTTCGGGGGGTCCGGCGGGTCTGACTGGCCCGACCGGCCCGACTGGCCCGACTGGCCCGACTGGCCCGACCGGCCCGAACGGTCCGATCGGGCCGACCGGCCCGACCGGGCAGGTCGGGGCGCGTTGTTGGCCGGGGTCGGGTATGCCGTGCTGCCGCCCGTGCAGATGTACGCGCAGGAGGGGCGCTCGTACGCGCTCGTCGCCGCGGCCGTCGTCTGGGCCACGTACCTGATGCTGCGCCGGCGCTGGGCCGCCTACGCCGTGGTGCTGGTGCTCGGGTGCTGGCTGCACGAGTTCGCCGTACTGGCGCTGCCGGCGCACGCGTTCGCAGCTTGGCGCTCGCGCGGCTGGCGGGTCGCGGCCGGAGCCGTGGTGGCCGCGCTGCTGCCGCTCGCGCTGGTCAGCGCGCGGCAGGCGCAACAGCAGTTGGGCTGGCTCGGGCGGCCGAGCTGGCAGGACTGGGCGGCGTACGGGGTCCTCGCGGCCGCCTCGCTGCTCCTGGCCCGGGGAGCCGCGCGGGAACTCGTACGGTGCGCCCTTCCGCTGGCGCTGCTGCCCCCCGGGCTGCTGCTCGCGGTCTCGCTGGTGCACCCCTGGTACGTGGACCGGTACGTCCTCTACGCGCTCGCCGGCTTCGCCCTCCTCGCGGGAGCGCGGCTCGCCGCGGCGCGGGGCTGGTGGGTGTGGCCCCTGGTCGGGGTCCTGCTCGTCCCCGTCGGGTTCTGGTCCGCGTGGCTGCGCACCCCCGAGAGCCGCAAGGACGACGCGCGGGCCGTGGCGGCGGCCGTCGGCGAACTCGCGCGCCCGGGCGACGCGGTGCTCTTCCTCCCCTCGCGGCGGCGCGAATGGCTGCTGTCCTCGCCGGAGGCCTACGGAGCCCTGCGCGACCTCGCCCTGTCCCGCACCCCGGCGGCTTCGCGGAGCCTCCATGGCGTGGAGCGGACTCCGGAGGAGATCCAGGCGGCCCTGCTGGACCCGGCCGTCGACCGGGTGGTCGCCCTGCTGGACCCGGTGGGGCAGCCGCTGGACGGCTACCCGGCCGAGGCGGTGAAACGCCAGACGCTGGTCTCCTCCTTCGACCTGTGCTCCGTGACGGACGTGCGCGGCGCCCGAGTAGCCCTCTTCGCCCGGCCGGGCGACTGCCCGTAGCTCCCGGCGGGGCCGCGGGTCCCGTCCCGGGGCCGCGGTTCCTCCCCTGGTCCACCTATCCGGTCCGGGCCCGCCGGCCCCCTCCCAGGTCCACTCCGCCTGCTTCCGAGCTCGCAGGGCCTGCTTCCGGCCCGCCGGTTCCCTCCGGGCCCGCCGGTTCCCTCCGGGCCCGCCGGTTCCCTCCGGGCCCGCCGGTTCCCTCCGGGCCCGCTGGTCCGGTCGAGGGCCTGCTGGTCCCTCCCAAGTCCATCTGTCTGTTTCCGGGGTTGTCGGCCCCTTCCGGGTCGCTGGTCGCCCCAAGGCCACGCGTCCCCTCCCGGGCGGCCGGTCCCCTCCCCGCTGGCCGGTCCGAATCCAGGCCGGCCGGTCCCTTTGCGGGCCCGCCGGTTCTCCAGAACTGGCTGGTCCCTCTCAGGTCCACCCGTCTGTTTCCGGGCGGGTTGGTCCCGTACGGGGATCGCTGGTCCTCCCAAGTTCACCCCCGTCCGCTCCCGTGGCTGCCGGGCCGCTCCTGGCCAGCCGGTCCGGTCCCGGGCTGGCCGGTCCCCCCGGCCGGGCCTTCTCAGGTCCACCCGTCTGTTTCCGGGCGGGTTGGTCCCGTACGGGGATTGCTGGTCGTCCTCCCGAGTCCACCCCCGTCCGCTCCCGTGGCCGCCGGTCCGCTCCCGTCCAGCCGGTCCCGTCCAGCCGGTCCCGTCCATGGTCAGCCGGTCCCGTCCGGGCTGGCCGGTTCCTCCCGGCTGGTTCCTCTCAAGTCCGCCCGTCTGTCTCCGGGCGCGTCCCGGGGTCGCCGGTCCGACCAGATCGGTCCGTCCGCTCCGGGGCGCTGGTCGCCCTCCCGGGATCACCGGCCCGTCCCCGGTCCACCCGTCCGCCCGGGGTCGCCGGGTCCCGGGGCAACTCGTTCCGCGACAGGGCCGCCCGTCTGCTCTTCGGGGCACCTGCGCCGCCCCGCCCCGAGGGCCTGCGGCCTCCGCGGCTGCGTACGCGCCGTCTGCGTCGACCGATCGGGCTCGCCTCCGGGGCCGCCTGCCGTGGGCAACGCGCGCCGACGGACGGTGCGTTCGCAGGAAGGGGGAACGTAGGAGAGAGGATGGGTGGCGGGCCGCCGACCTCACCGGGGCCCGCCGACTTCTGCCGGAGGTGCACCATGGACGCAACCCGCCCCCGCCCCGACTCCCTCGTGCCGCCCGGTCCGCCCGGTCCGCTCGTCGATGGCGACTGGCTCGCGGAGCGACTCGGCATACCCGGACTCGTCGTCTTCGACGCCTCCGTCGGGACACACCGCGACACGGGCCGGCGGATTCCCGGGGCCCGCCCCTTCGACCTCGACGGCGCGCTGTCCGACCACACCGCCGCCGCCCCGCACACCATGCCCGGCCCCGCCGCCTTCGCCGAGGCGATGCGCGCCCTCGGCGTCGACGACGGCAGCACGGTCGTCGCGTACGACGGCGCCGGGATCTACTCCAGCGCCCGCGCCTGGTGGATGCTGCGCGCCATGGGCTTCGACCGGGTGGCCGTCCTCGACGGCGGGCTGCCGGCGTGGCTCGCCGCCGGGCGGCCGGTGGAGCAGCGCCGGCCGGGATACGGGGGCCCCCGCGGCTCCTTCACGGCCCGGCCCCGCACCGGGCTGCTGGTGGACGCGGCCACCGTCTCGGCGGCCCTGGCCGATCCGGCCGCCGCGGTGCTCGACGCCCGGACCCGCGAACGCTTCGCCGGTACCGCCCCCGAACCCCGCCCGGGCCTGCGCGGGGGCCACATGCCGGGCGCGGTCAGCCTCCCCTTCGGCGAACTGCAGCGCCCCGACGGCCTGATGCGCCCCGCCGCGGAGCTCCGCGCGGCCTTCGGGGCGGCGGCGGGAGCGCGGGAGCGGCTGTACTTCAGCTGCGGATCCGGGGTGACCGCCTGCGTGCTCGCCCTCGGCGCGGACCTCGCCGGGTACGAGGACCTCGCGGTGTACGACGGCTCCTGGAGCGAGTGGGGCACCCCGTCCCCGGACCGGCCGGTCGTACAGGGGCGTTAGAGCGGCCCTTCCGGATCCCGCCGGCCCGGCCCGGGGGTAGGAAACTGCTGGTTCTTTGGTCCACTCTTGCGAGTGATGGTCCATTTGGGTGAGTGTCGTTACGGTCGTCTGTATGGATTTCATGGAGTCGGCGAGGGCACGGGGTGTACCTCCCCATGCGTATCGCTGGTTCGGTGAGGGCAGTTGGCTGACAGTGTTCTGTGCCGGCTTGTACGGACAGCGCTCCGCGAAGATGCGGGCGCGCAGGGCTCTGTCCGCGGGGGTCGGCGATGGCTGATCCGGTCAAGGAGTTGCGTGCCATCGCTCCTTCGTTCGTGGCGCTCGGTCCGAACGGTGTAGCGATACGAGGCCGCCTGAAGCATCTGATTGCCCAGGACGAGGAAGTCCTGCGGCTGGTTGGCGCGCATCAGGGTGCCCTGGCTTCCCGTGACCTCGAGCAGCGGTGCGCGGACGGTCCCGACCACTCCACTGAGACGTGGGCGGCCCGCAAGCGGGGCTGACGAAGGAATCCTCGTCGCGGATCGCCGGGGCGATCACCAAGGCCAGCCACGATCAGTGGGCGCTCGCCCGCCGCTGCCAGGCCGCACACATCCAGAACCTGGACGCCGGCATCCACGCACTGCGGCACCGTCTCGCCCTGCCTGTTGGGGAGAAGGGAACCAAGCGTGCTGCGGGCGGCTACCGCTCTAGGAGCGAGTGGTTTCGCAAGTCCCGCCGCCTCGTGACGCTGGAAGAGCGGCATGAGGCTGTTGTGGCCGACTGGCGGGCGGGCCGGGTCCGGGTGGTCCGGGGCGGGAAGCGGCTGGCGAATACCCGGCACCATCTGGCCGAAGCCCAGCTCACCGAGGAGCAGTGGCGGGCCCGCTGGGAAGCCAAACGCTGGTTTCTCGCGGCTGATGGAGAGTCCGGTAAGCGGTTCGGGAACGAGACGATCCGCGTCACCCCCGACGGCGAGGTGTCGGTCAAGCTGCCCGCCCCGCTCGCGCATCTGGCCAACGCCAAGCACGGCCGGTACGTCCTGGCATGCCGGATCGCGTTCGCGCACCGGGGCGCAGAATGGGCCGACCGCATCGAAGCGAATCGGGCCGTGGCCTACCGCATCCACCTGGACGTCACACGCGGTCGCTGGTACCTGACCGCATCCTGGCAGCGCCCCGTCATCCATACGCTCCCCCTCGCCACCGCCTGCGTGAACGGCATGGTCGGTGTCGATACGAATGCCGACCACTTCGCCGCCTACCGGCTCGACCCGCACGGCAACCCCGTCGGCGATCCGCACCGCTTCCCCTACGACCTGTCCGGCACCGCCGATCACCGCGATGCGCAGATACGCCATGCCATCACCCGGCTGCTGCACTGGGCGAAAAAGCGTCGGCGTCAAGGCCATCGCGATCGAAGACCTCGACTTCGCCACCGAGAAGACACGGGAGAAGCACGGCCGCAGGAAACGGTTCCGGCAGGTTGTTTCCGGCATCCCGACCGGCAAGCTCAAAGCCCGACTCGCCTCGATGGCCGCCGAACACGGCCTCGCCATCGTCGCAGTCGATCCCGCCCACACCTCCAAGCGGGGAGGCCAGCACTGGCAAAAGCCGCTGGTCACCCCCCGTCGAAAGATGTCCCGTCATGATGCCGCTGGTATCGCGATCGGGCGACGCGCCCTCGGACACCCGATCCGGCGTCGGACGGCACCGCCCCCACACGACCGGAGTGATCGTGTGGGGCATCGGACCGTCCAGGCCGGACCAGGCACCCGCAGGCGTGAGGGAAACCGCCCACCCACAACGGACCGGCTCCATGGAGAGCCGACGCCGAGCGGGACGAGAACGCGGAGACCCAGCGCATCCAAAACCGTTCGGGATGCGCCCAGTAAGCATGAATGGGTCCAAGACTCACTCCTGCACACTGGCTAGGAACGGTTAACCCCACCCCGGATCCGGGCACGTGCCCCATGCCCCCGCGGCCCCCGCACGGGCACGATCGGCAGCATGACAACGAAGGCGCGCTCGCGCGGCACCAAGGCCACCCGTCACCGCCGCGTACACCGCCGTGGCCCTCGCCTCGGGGCTGCTGCTCACCGGTTGCTCCTTCGGCTCGCTCGTCTCCCGGGGCGGACCGGAGATGACGGCGAGCGCGGACGCCGCGGTGGCCGAGGCCGTCACCGTGGTCGACGTCGCGGACACCGGCAGCGGGTCCATCGAGGTGGCCGCCGGGTCCGGGCCGGGCGTGACCGTCCGCCGCACCGTCCGCTATCACGGCGCCACCGCGCCCGAGCCCGCCCAGCGGCTCTCCGACGGCGTCCTGACCCTCACCAACGGCGACTGCTCCGGCCGCTGTTCCATCGACTACCGGCTGGAGGTACCGGCCTCCGCCACCGTCAGGGCGGGCAGCAGCAGCGGCCGCGTCACGGTGTCGGGGGTGGCCGCCGCCGACGTCACAACCTCCTCCGGTTCGGTCCGGGCGGACCGGATCGCCGGCCCGCTGAAGATCCGTACCTCCTCGGGGTCGATCGCCGCCGACGGGCTGGCCGGCCCGGGCACGGACGCCCGCTCGTCCTCCGGCGACGTCCGCCTGGCCTTCGTGAAGGCACCGGGCTCGGTCGCGGTGGAAACCGGCTCGGGCGACGCCGAAGTGAAGGTTCCCGCGGCCCCGTACGCCCTCGACGTCTCCACCACCTCCGGCGAGCGCGAGATCACCGTCCCCGCGAACCCGTCCGCGACCGCCCGCGTCGCCGTACGGACCTCGTCGGGAGACATCGTCATCTCGGCAGCCTGAGCCGCACCCCCGGCGAAGTCCCGTCCGCCGATACCCCGTCCGCCGGTGCCCGCCGGCCTACGGGGCTTCGACGACCTGCCAGTCCTCGATCGGCTTCGTCCGGAACAGCCCCCGGTACACCCGACGGGTCAGCACGGCGGCGCCCGGCCCGTACTCCGCGAGTTCCCCGAAGGCCTCGGCGGCGGACTCGTAGACGAACTTCTTGCCCTTCGCGTTCTGGATGACCCATTCCCTGGCCCCGGAGACACCCACACCCTCTACGTACATGCGGGGAGCGTAGCCCTGCCCCGAACTCGCCTTCATCCGTGGTGAGCTGGGTATTTCCGGCGATGTCAGGGCCTGGCGCGGGATGCTCCCACCCGTGTTCGCCGCCGGCGAACGGGTGTCGGGGAACATTGAGGCGCGCACATGCATTGAGTCGGCATAGCTCAACTTCACTGCCGGAGGGAACATCATGGCTTCGACGTCCGTAACGCTCACCCTGCCCGTGCTGCCGCTCGACGACGAGGTCGTGCTGCCCGGGATGGTCGTACCGCTGGACCTGTCCGACGCCGAGGTGCGGGGTGCCGTCGAGGCCGCGCAGGCCGCCGCCGCGGGTGGCAAGCCGAAGGTGCTCCTCGTGCCCCGGGTCGACGGGAAGTACGCCGCCACCGGGGTCCTCGGGACCGTCGAGCAGGTGGGGCGGCTGTCCGACGGTGACCCCGGGGCGCTGATCCGGGGGCGCGGCCGGGTCCGGATCGGGGCCGGGACGACCGGGCCCGGGGCCGCGCTCTGGGTCGAGGGTGAGTCCGTGGACGAGGCGGTGCCCGATCCGCTGCCCGGGGCCGTCGCCGAGCTCGTCAAGGAGTACAAGGCGCTCGCCACGAGCTGGCTCAAGAAGCGCGGGGCCTGGCAGGTCGTGGACCGGGTGCAGCAGATCGAGGGGGTCGGGGCCCTCGCGGACAACTCCGGGTACTCCCCGTTCCTGAGCGTCGAGCAGAAGGTGGAGCTGCTGGAGACGGCCGACCCCGTGGCCCGGCTGCGGCTCGCGATCAAGGCCCTCAGCGACCACCTCGCCGAGCAGGACGTCGCCGAGTCCATCGCCAAGGACGTCCAGGACGGTGTCGACAAGCAGCAGCGGGAGTTCCTGCTGAAGCGCCAGTTGGACGCCGTGCGCAAGGAACTGCGCGAGCTCAGCGGGGAGAAGGACGGGGAGGAGTCCGACGACTACCGGGCCCGGGTCGAGGCCGCCGACCTGCCCGAGAAGGTACGGGAGGCCGCCCTCAAGGAGGTCGACAAGCTGGAGCGCTCCAGCGACCAGTCCCCCGAGGGGTCCTGGATCCGCACCTGGCTGGACACCGTGCTCGAACTGCCCTGGAACGAGCGGACCGAGGACGAGTACGACATCCGGGGAGCCCGCGCCGTGCTGGACGCGGAGCACGCCGGGCTGAGCGACGTGAAGGACCGGATCACCGAGTACCTGGCGGTGCGCAAGCGCCGCTCCGAGCGCGGGATGGGCGTCGTCGGCGGGCGCAGGGGCGGGGCCGTGCTGGCGCTCGTGGGCCCTCCGGGCGTCGGAAAGACCTCCCTCGGGGAGTCCGTGGCCCACGCCATGGGGCGCAAGTTCGTCCGCGTGGCCCTCGGCGGAGTCCGCGACGAGGCCGAGATCCGCGGGCACCGGCGTACGTACGTGGGCGCGCTGCCCGGCCGGATCGTACGGGCGATCAAGGAAGCCGGGTCCATGAACCCGGTCGTGCTGCTCGACGAGATCGACAAGGTCGGCTCCGACTTCCGGGGAGACCCGGCGGCGGCGCTGCTCGAAGTCCTCGACCCGGCCCAGAACCACACCTTCCGGGACCACTACCTGGAGGTGGAACTGGACCTGAGCGACGTGGTGTTCCTCGCCACCGCGAACGTGCTGGAGGCCATCCCCGAGGCCCTCGCGGACCGTATGGAACTGGTCCGCCTCGACGGCTACACCGAGGACGAGAAGGTGGTCATCGCCCGCGACCACCTGCTGCCCCGGCAGCTGGAGCGGGCCGGCCTGGCCGCGGAGGAGGTGGTCCTGGAGGAGGACGCGCTGCGCAAGCTGGCGGGGGAGTACACCCGGGAGGCGGGCGTGCGCACCCTGGAGCGCTCCCTCGCCCGGCTGCTGCGCAAGGTGGCCTCCCAGCACGAGCTGGGGGAGCGGGAGCTGCCGCTGCGGATCGGCGCCGGGGACCTGCGGGAGCTCATCGGGCGGCCGCACCACGTACCGGAGTCGGCGCAGGACCCGGCCGAGCGGCGCACCGCCGTACCGGGCGTGGCCACCGGCCTCGCCGTGACCGGGGCGGGCGGTGACGTGCTGTTCGTCGAGGCCTCGCTGGCCGATCCCGAGACGGGCGCGGCCGGGCTCACGCTGACGGGCCAGCTCGGAGACGTGATGAAGGAGTCGGCGCAGATCGCGCTCAGCTTCCTGCGCTCGCACGGCGCCGAGCTGGAACTCCCGGTCGCCGACCTGAAGGACCGGGGCGTGCACATCCACTTCCCGGCGGGCGCGGTGCCCAAGGACGGTCCGAGCGCGGGCATCACGATGACGACGGCGCTGGCCTCGCTGCTGTCGGGACGGCAGGTCCGCACGGACGTGGCCATGACCGGCGAGGTCTCGCTGACCGGGCGGGTCCTGCCGATCGGCGGGGTCAAGCAGAAGCTGCTGGCCGCGCACCGGGCCGGACTGACCACCGTCATCATTCCGAAGCGGAACGAGGCCGACCTGGACGACGTCCCGGCCGAGGTGCTGGCAGGGCTGTCGGTGCACCCGGTGACGGATGTACGCCAGGTCCTGGAGCTGGCCCTGGCCGCGGCCGCGGTCCCGGTGGCCGCCGCGGCCTGATCCCCGAGGCAGGCACCGGGGGCCCGGGTCCCCCCGCTCCGGCGGGGCCCCGGGTCCCCGGCGTGCCCGCTGCGAAATACTGGTGGGCCACACACCAGCGAAGGAGCGGGCCGTGCACGGGACCGAAGACCAGGAGTTCCTTGCCCTGGAGCGGGAGCTGTCCGTCTTCCTCCGACGGGCCCGCGCCTCCTCCGGGGAGATGGCGCGCGAGCTGCACCCGGAGCTGGAACCGGCCGCGTACGGGCTCCTCGTACGGCTGGAAGCCGCCGGCCGGCAGCGGGCGACGGAGCTCGCCGCGTACTTCGGGGTCGGCAAGGCCACGATGAGCCGGCAGCTCCGGGCCCTGGAGGTGCTGGGCCTGCTGGCCCGCGAGCCGGACCCGGCGGACGGGCGGGCCTTCCTGGTCGGGCTCACGGAGGAGGGCCGGGAGCGCTTCCTGCGTGTCCGGGGCGCCCGGCGCGAGCAGTACATGCGCAAGCTCGCGGACTGGGACCGCGGGGAAGTGGCGGAACTGGCGCGGCTCCTGAACCAGTTGAACGCGGGCGGGGAGTAGGCCCGCCCCTACAACTCCGCGTAGGCCGCCGACGCGTCGTCGTGGCGCTTGTCGCGGCGGTGCGCTCGGCCCGGGTCCGATTCCAGCGTGCGGACCCGGTCGATCAGGGACTGCGCGCCCTCCTTGCGCAGCACGGCCAGGCATGCGGACCAGTCGCCCTCCCCGAAGGTGTCCGTCCACCGGCTGGCCCCGTCCGTGAGCGCCGCCAGCGCCCGGACCTCCGCACGCGGTGTCCGCCCGGTCACCGCCCGGGCCGCCACCTCCGGGTCCGCGGCGGCGGTGAAGAAGCCGCCCTCGGCGTTGCGCAGCGCGTCGGCGGAGGCCTCCGTGCGCAGCCGCTCGCGCGGGATCCGGTCCAGCCGGTCGTCGAGGACCGCGCGCACCTCGCCTCCGGGCGCCTGGAGGAGGAGTACGGAGTCCGAGAGCACCAGGTGTTCGACCCAGAACTCGTCCCAGCGGACCACGACCACCGTCGCCTGCGGCGTCCGGACGTGAGAAAGGTCACACGTGTCGCGATGGGCCTCCGCGGTGGCGCGAATGGCCTCGGCCAGGACCCGTTCGAGGGGCATGTCCCGGCGCGATCCGGACAGTTCGGTCAATCGGCCGCCCAGTCGTGCCGCGAACCATGGAACTCCGTGCACGCATCCGACCTCGCCCGGAGGTGGGGTGACCCCGTCGAGGGCGACCAGGACTCCGCCGCCCGAGGCGGGGATCGCGGCCGACAACCAGTCCTCGTTGGGGCGTTCCGGGTTGCCTGGCACGGAGGAGAGATCGATGCGCATGCGGACATTCTGCCTGCGCGGGGCCCGTAAGGGCGGGAGCGGTCGGGGAAGGTCCGGACCAAAGTGGGGCGGGTGGGGCGGGAAGGGACTGCCGGGGTCAGCGGTGTGACCCTCGGCATGTGGGCGGGCATCCTGCCAAAAGCCGCATCGATCTTTCAACCACCCGTCCACGGAGGGGCTCTGACAGCCGATTGCCGAGTTGGTCGCCCACTCTTCCGTGCTGTTCACTCCTTCGTGTGGCCGGGCGGGCGATGTGCGGCCCTCCTCCCAACTCACTGCGAGGGTCTGAAGCGGTACGGCGGTACGGCGCGGCGGTACAACGGAGGCGGGGGACCGTTTGCGGTGACCGGCCGTCACCCCGGCCCCACCAGGCAACGAGCACGAGCAGCACACGTAAACAGGATTGCGAGCACCGGTGCAGAAGAAGCGGCCTCGGAAGAACGGCACCGTCGCGAACGGCACCGCAGCCGACGGCACCGCACCCGACCGACGAGCCCCCGACGGCCCGTTCGCCGCGACCGCGACCGCGACCGCCCCCGCAGGGCGCCGCGTCCGCGTGCGCCGCCGGCTGGTCATCGGGGTCGCCGTGGCCGGGCTCGCCGTCCTCGCGGCGGGAGCGCCCGCCGTCCTGTCCGCCTCCGCGGACCTGAAGGACTCCCAGCACCTGGTCAACCTCGCCGACCAGAGCCGGCAGACCCTCACCCTGGCCCACCTGCTCGGAGACGAGCGCGACGCCGTCACCGCGTACGTGGCCAAGGGCCGCCCCGGCGGCGCCCAGGGAGCCCAGGCCGCGGTCCAGGAACGCGCCGCGGGCACCGACCGCCAGCTCGCCGAGGTCCAGGCCGACGCCGACGAGGAACTCGCCCGGGCCCTCGGCCGGGTCGGCGCCGTCCGCACCGAGGCCGTCCAGGGCAAGGACAGCGCCCTCGCCGCCCACCAGGCCTACTCCGGCGTCATCGCCGAACTCCTCGCACCGAGCGGCCGGCTCGCCGAGCTGACCCCGCCGCGCGCCGCGGACGCCCTCGTCACCACCCGCCCCCTGGCCCCCCTCGGGCAGGCCGTGGAGCAGGCCGCCGCCACCCGCGGACTGCTGCTCGCCGCGCTGTCCGTGCCGGGCGGCGAGCGGCAGCCGGGTGCCGCCTTCGTGGACGAGCTCACCGCCGCCGCCCAGCGGGCGCGCGTACGGGAGCAGGGCGCGCTCGACGACTTCGCGCGGGCCGCGCGTCCCGACGTACGCCAGAGCCTGACCGCCACCGTCACCGGACCCGAGGTCAAGACGGCCGACGACTACCTCAAGCGGCTCACCGACCGGCCCGCCCTCTCCGCCGCCGACCGCAAGCTCGACCCCGGCACCGTCGGACCGGCCCTCACCGCCCGCGTCGACCGGATGCGCTCGGTCGAGGCCACCCTCGCCGGCCAGCGCGCCACCGCGCTTGCCGCGCTGCGCGACGACGACGTGACCGCGCTGGAGGTCATGGTCGCCTCCCTCGGCGTGCTGTTCCTCGTCACCCTCGGCATCTCCACGGCCATCGCACGCTCCCTGACCCGCCCGCTGTCGGTCCTGCGGCGCGGCGCGGCGCGGCTGGCGACGCCGGAGGGCTCGGTGGAGCCGGTCCGGTTCACGGGCCGCAACGACGAGTTCGCCGAGGTGGTGCGCCACCTCAACGCGGTACGCGACCAGACGGTCTCCCTGCACACCCGGATCGCCGGACTCGACGCCGACCGGCGCCGCCTCATCGGCCGCAACGAGGCGCTCTCGGCCGGCCGCGAGGCGCTGGAGGGAGAGCTCGCGCAGCTGCGGGCGGGGCTGGAAGAGCACCGCCGCATCATGTCGACCACGTCCGTATCGCTGTCCCTGCGGACCCTGGGGCTCGTCGAACGCCAACTCGCCGTCATCGAGGAGCTGGAGTCCGAGGAGCCGGATCCGGACCGCCTCTCCACCCTCTTCAAGCTCGACCACCTGGCGACGGTGATGCGCCGCCACAACGAGAACCTGCTGGTCCTCGCCGGCCAGGAACACGGCCACGGGCAGGGCCTGCCGGTGCCGCTGGTCGACGTCATGCGCGCGGCGGTCAGCGAGATCGAGCGCTACGAGCGCGTGGACCTCGGCGTGCTGCCCTCGTACACGCAGGTCGCCGGGCACGCCGCCGACGACATCTCGCACGTACTGGCGGAGCTGCTGGAGAACGCGACGACCTTCTCGCCGCCGGACGCCAAGGTGAAGGTGTCCGGCTGGCTGCTGGACTCCGGCGACGTGGTGCTGTCCGTCGTCGACGAGGGCATCGGGATCACCGGGGACCGGCTGGCCACGCTGAACGAGCGGCTGGCCACGCCGGACGCGTACGACGAGGAACCCGAGTCGGAACACGGCCTGGGCCTCGGCCTGTACGTGGCCGGGCGGCTCGCCGCCCGGCACGGGGTCAGCGCCGAGCTGCGCACCCCGCGGCACGGCGGTACGGAGGCCCTGGTCGTCGTACCGGCGACGCTGCTGCCCGCCACCCCGCCGGCTTCGCCGGTCCACACCCTGGGCGCGCCGGGCGCACCTGCTCTGCACCTGCCCGGGGTGATCGCGGAGGCCAACGAGAACACCCTCCCCTCGCGCGTACGGGGCCCTGCCGCCGCCGCGCCCGAGGCAGCGGCGGCTCCGGCCCGGCCGGAGCCCGCCCTTGAGGCGTCCCCGGAGCCTCACCCGGCCCCGGAGCCGTCTGCGGAGCCCACCCCGGCCCCGGAGTTCTCGGCCGAGCTGGCCGTGGCCGCGCCCGAAGCCGCTGCTGCGGAGCCGGCCGTCACGGCGGCCCCGGCCCCCGCCCCGACCCCGGCCCCCGCCTCCTTCCCCGAGCCGGAGCCCGCGCACGAGACCGCACGGGCCTCCGCCGCGGAGCCGCCCGCCCGGGTGGCCCCGGAGCCCGTCCCGGCGGCGTTCGCGCCTCCGGCCGGTCAGCTGCCGCCCACGGAGCAGGTGTTCCGGGTCCCGGCACCGGTCGAGGTCCCCGCCGAGCAGGTGTTCCGCGTACCGCCGCAGGCCGACGCGCCCGCCGACGACGCCCAGGCCCCGAGCGGGCCCGAGCCGGAGGAAGTCCTCACCGACAAGGGGCTCCCCAAGCGGAGCCCCCGCGTGGTCGCCGCCGGGCGCGGGGACGAGGAGCGCCCGGCGCCGGGCCGGGTGGACGCCGACGAGCTGCGCCGCCGCCTCGGCGGGTTCTACCGGGGTGCCCAGGACGGGCGCCGCGTCGTGGAGGCCGAGCTCGCGCAGGACCGCCGGCAGGACCCGCCGCAGGACCAGGGGCAGACCGACCGGGGGGACACCGCACAGGAGGCACGCACATGAACGCGTCCAGTACGTACGGACTGAGCACCCAGGCACGCAACCTTCAGTGGCTGCTGACCGACCTCGTCGAGGAGGTCCCCGGGGTCAACTCGGTGGCCGTCGTGTCCTCGGACGGGCTCCTCCTGCTGTCCTCCGATCCCGTGGCGCCCGACACGCCTGCCGCACCCTCCGACCCCGCCCGCCCCAAGGGCCCCCGCGGCGCGTCCGCCGACCTCGCGACCATCGTCTCCGGCCTCGGCTCGCTCACCACGGGCGCCGCCGCCCTGATGGACGGCGGCTCGGTCAAGCAGACGATGGTGGCCATGGAGCACGGTTCCGTGTTCGTCATGTCCATCAGCGACGGCTCGCTCCTCGGCGTACACGCCACGCCCGACTGCGACATGAGCGTCGTCGCCTACCACATGGCCTTGTTCGTGGGCCGCGCCGGCCACGTCCTGACCCCCGAAGTCCGCAGTGAGCTGCGCCAGTCGATGGAGAACACCCCGTGAGGAGTCCGGCCTCCGACCGGCTGCCGATACGCGGCGCCGATCGCCGTCCCGCCCGCGTACGCCCGTACTCCCTGACGGGCGGCCGCACCCGCTTCACGCAGATCCTGCACGTCGAGACCTTCGTCGCGGCCCTCGACACCAAGGTGTCCGAGCCGCAGAAGCCCGACCGGATGCCGGAGATGCCGGCGATCGTCGAGGTCTGCCGCCGCATGCGCACGATCGCCGAGATCGCCGCACTGCTGAAGCTGCCGCTCGGCGTGGTCCGCGTCCTGGTCAGCGACCTCGCCGACCAGGGCAGGATCCGTGTCTACGGGACCGGGCACGGCAGCGGCCGTCCCGACCGCGCTCTGCTCGAAAGGGTGCTCAGTGGGCTCCGCCGTCTCTGAAACCGGTCTCTTCTCCCCGCACACGGACCCGCACACGGACCCGAAGCCGGCCTCGGGTCCGAACCAGGATCCGAACCCGGCCCCGGACGAGCCCGTACAGCCCTGGCAGTACGACCGCTCGCGCGCGCCCGTCGCCGTGAAGGTGCTGGTGGCGGGCGGTTTCGGGGTGGGCAAGACCACGTTCGTCGGTTCCGTCTCCGAGATCCGGCCGCTGCGCACCGAGGCGGTGATGACCGAGGCCGCCGCTCCGACCGACGACCTGTCGGCGACCCCGGACAAGCACACCACCACCGTCGCCATGGACTTCGGCCGCGTCACGCTCGACGACGACCTCGTCCTGTACGTGTACGGGACCCCCGGCCAGGAACGCTTCTGGTTCATGTGGGACGACCTGGTGCGCGGCGCCGTCGGGGGGATCGTCCTCGCGGACACGCGGCGGCTGCGCGACTGCTTCCCGGCGCTCGACTACTTCGAGAGCTGCGGGCTGCCGTACGCCGTGGCCGTCAACCACTTCGAGGGCACGCCTTCGTACGCACCGGAGGACGTGCGGGAGGCGCTGACGATACCGGCGCGCGTACCCGTCGTGATCATGGACGCGCGGCGCCGGGTCACGGTACTGGAATCCCTGATGACCCTCGTGGGCCACGCCCTCGACTCGACCCCCGAATAGAGAACGTGCAGATGCGCAAGATACTCGTCGTCGGCGCCGGCCAGTCCGGTCTCCAGCTCGCCCTCGGACTCCAGGCGAAGGGGTACGAGGTCACCCTCATGTCCAACCGGACGGCGGACGAGATCCGCACCGGGCGGGTCATGTCCACCCAGTGCATGTTCGACACGGCGCTCCAGTGCGAGCGGGACCTCCAGCTGAACTTCTGGGAGCAGCAGGCGCCGAAGATCGAGGGCCTGGGCGTCTCGGTCGCCGCCCCCGACGGCGGCCGCGCCATCGACTGGCTCGGCAAGCTGAAGGGCTTCGCCCAGTCCGTCGACCAGCGCGTGAAGATGGCCGGCTGGCTCGACACCTTCGCGCAGCGCGGCGGCCAGCTGGTCATCCACGGCGCGTCCGTCTCCGACCTGGACTTCTTCTCCCGTACGTACGACCTGGTGCTGGTCGCGGCCGGCAAGGGCGAGCTGGTGTCGCTGTTCGGCCGGGACGCGGCCCGCTCCCCGTACGACGCCCCGCAGCGCGCGCTCGCCGTGTCGTACGTGCACGGCCTGGCACCGCGCCCCGAGCACCCGGAGACGGAGGCCGTGCGCTGCAACCTGGTCCCGGGCGTCGGCGAGCTGTTCGTGATGCCGACGCTGACCACCTCCGGGCGGGCCGACATCCTGTTCTGGGAAGGGATCCCGGGCGGACCCCTGGACGCCTTCGGCGGCGTGAAGGACCCGGCGGACCACCTTGCGCTGACGCTGGAACTGATGGAGAAGTTCACTCCCTGGGAGTACGCACGGGCGACGAAGGTGGAGCTGACGGACGCGGGCGCCACGCTCGCCGGGCGGTACGCCCCCGTCGTCCGCAACCCCGTCGGCCGGCTGCCGGGCGGCGGGCTGGTGCTGGGCGTGGCCGACGTGGTCGTCGCCAACGACCCGATCACAGGGCAGGGTTCGAACTCCGCCGCCAAGTGCGCTGCCTCGTACCTCTCGTCGATCCTCATGCACGGGGACAACCCGTTCGACGAGGCGTGGATGAAGGCGACCTTCGACAAGTACTGGTTCACCAGCGGCAAGCCCGCCACCCAGTGGACGAACGCCATGCTCGGCGTCCCGCCGGAGCACGTGCTGAACCTGCTCGGCGCGGCCGGGCAGCTCCAGCCGGTGGCGGACCGCTTCGCCAACGGCTTCGACAACCCGGCCGACTTCGACGCGTACTTCTACGACCCCGAGGACGCGGCGGACTACCTGGCGGACGTCGCGGGCGCCCCGGCCTCCGCGTAACCCGTGTCGTCCCCCGCCGTCGCGTCCTCGGACAGCGGCGGCGGGCTGAAGGCGGGCAGCGGCGCCCCGTCGGGGTCCGGCCGTACCGCGCCCAGCAGCGGGTTCGCGGCGATCGGGGAGACCTTCACCTTCGCGCCCGGCCGGGGCGCCTGGATGACCTTGCCGTCGCCGACGTACAGGGCCACGTGGGTGGCGGTCGGGAAGTACACCACCAGGTCGCCGGGGCGCAGTTCGTCCAGCGGCACCTTGGGCAGCCGGGCCCACTGCTCCTGACTGGTCCGGGGGATCTCGCGGCCCGCGTGCGCCCAGGCCTGCGAGGTCAGCCCGGAGCAGTCGAAGGAGGCCGGCCCCTCGGCTCCCCAGACGTACGGCTTCCCGATCTGGGCGGCCGCGTACGTGAGGGCCGTGCCGCCGGCCGCGGTGGGGTTGCGGAGCGGCGCGCCGGCGCTGCCCAGCTTCCCCGAATCGATCAGCTCCCGCTGCGCGGCGGCGGTGTCCCCGGCTTCCCGCGCGGCGAGCTCGGTGAGCTGGGCGGGGGTGAGCGAGGCCAGCATCCGCTCGACCTCCTTGAGCTGCGCGGCGGCCTCCTCCTTGCGCTCCTTGGTCTCGGCGGTCAGCTTCTGCTCGGAGTCCAGGGCCTTGCGGGCGGCGGTGGCGAGGGTGTCGGCCTGCTGCTCGCCCCGGGTGAGCCGGTCCAGCACGGCGGCCCGCCGGGCACCCTCGCGCTCCGCGACCCGGCGCTGTTCCAGGGCCCCTTGGGGGTCGCCGGCGAACAGCATCCGGGCGTACGGGGAGAACCCGCGGGCCCCCTTGTACTGCTCGCGCGCCAGCCGGCCCGTGGTGGTCTGGGCGTCGGTGACGGCGGTACGGGCCTTCCCGAGCTCGGTGCTGAGCCGGGCCTCCTCGCGCTGCCGGGCGGTCAGGGCGGTCTCGGCGGCGTTGTAGGCCTCGGTGGCCTGCTCGGCCTGCTGGTAGAGGCCTTGGAGGCGGGTGAGGAGGACGCCCACGGGTTCGGTGGGGGTGGTGGGGGCGCCCGGGGCGCCGGGGATGCCGGGTGCCGCGGGGGTGTCCGGTGCGGCGGGTGCCTCGGGTGCGGCGGGCGCTGCGGGCTCGGCGTGGGCGAGGGGCAACGGGCCGACCGTGACGAGGGCTGCGGCGAGGCACGCGGCGCGAAGCAGCCGACGTCTGCGTCGTCGTGACATGGGGTCACCTCCTGGCGGCCGATGCTGCCATGCGCGGTATGACAAATCGCCCACCCGGGGCGGCCGTGCCGCTCCGCTCACCCGGTCGGCGTACGCCCGCCGGCCGGACCCGATGAAACGCTTGATGCGGCTTTCGCCAAGTAATGGGTGAGGGGCCGACGGGGCCCGGGAGACCAGGGGAGGGACCAGGTGAACAGCGCACACGAGGACGACGCGGGGGCGGGCGGCGCGCGGACGGCCGACAGGGGGAAGGGCTCCGGGTGGGCGGGGGCGGGGCCACCACCGGATCTCCGGACGCCGGAGGGGTTCGGCGCGTTCTACGAGGAGCACATCGACGCCGTGCTCGGCTTCGTCACCCGGCGGGTCACCGACCCGCACCTGGCGGCGGACCTCACGGCCGACATCTTCCTCGCCGCGTTGAAGGACGCGGCCGGCTATCGGCCCGACAGGGGAGTGCCGATCGCCTGGCTCTACGGGATCGCGCGCAATGTGCTGGCCAGTCATGCCCGTGCGGGAGCCCGCGAGCGAGGAGCGCTGCAGCGGCTCAGCGGCCGCAGGCTGCTCGACGACCAGGACGTGGCGGCCCTGGAGGAGCGCATAGACGCACAGCGGGCCTTCCGCGCCCTGGCCGAGCGGCATGCCGCCCTGTCGGAGCCGCTGCGGGCCGCGCTCGACCTGGTCGTCGTCGACGGCCTCACCCCGGCCGAGGCCGCCCAGGCCCTCGGCGTCACCCAGGCCACCGTCCGGGTCCGCCTGCACCGCGCCCGCCGCGCGCTGCGCACCCCGGCCGACGCCGACGTCCCCGCTTCCGTTCCGGCACACCAGTTGGAGGTAGCCCGATGAGCACCAGGCCCACTGCGTTCGAGGAGCGACTGAAGGCGGAGCTCGTGGCGATAGCCGCCGCCCGGGCGGAGCTCGACGGCCGCGCGGACTTCGCCGCCGGCTCGCCTGCCCGGCGGTTCCGGATACCGCTGATCGTCGGGCTGGCGGCGACGGCGGCCGTGGCGTCGATCGCCTTGCCGGTCATGGGAGGCCAGGGGGGTGGTTCGGCGGCGTACGCGCTGACCAAGGGCGAGGACGGCACCATCACCGTCAAGCTCTTCAACTCGGAGGGGCTCCCGGGCCTGGAGCGGGAGCTCCGGGGCCTGGGTGTCCCGGTGGTGGTGATCCAGCGGAAGCCGGCGGCGGAATGCGACGAGCCCGGCGGCGGGTTCGACGGACCCGTCTGGAACGAAGAGCGTCAGGCCTGGGAGCCGTACGAGGACGTCCTCGACGCGAATGCCGCCGAACCGGTACTGAGGATCAACTCCGAGACGGTGAAGCCGGGGCACACCTTGGTGCTCGTCAGGCCGGTCAAGGCGTCCAGCGACGGTACGACCGACGGCATGGGCTTCGGCACGATGGAGACCTCCCGGCTGCCGTCCTGCATACCGGACTTCGTGTACTCCCTGCCTGAGGGGCAGCTGCAGGGCGCGCCCCAGGAGTAGGCGAGCGGATGTCTTCGGGGCGGTCCGACGGGGAGCCCGGCCCGGGGTCAGCCGGCCAGCAGGCGGGCCTTGGCCGCCGAGAACTCCTCCGGGGTGAGCAGGCCTTCGCGGGCCAGGGCGGCCAGTTGGGTCAGGCGGTCGGTCAGATCGGCTCCGGGGGAGGCCGGTCCCACGACTCCCGGGCCGATATGCGGATCGGGTCGGGCGGCCGCAGGCTCCCGGCGGGCGGAGGGGGCCGCCGGGGGCGAGGGGGCCGGGCCGGGATGCGGGTACGGGGCGGGCGCAGGTGCGGGGGCCGGGGTCGCGCCGGGGGGCGCGGCCGGTGCGGGGGCCGGAGCCGTGTCGGTCTGCGGCTGCGCGGCCGTCGCCGGGTGCTGGGCCGCGTCCCAGACGTAGGCCCCCCGCGCCAGGATTCCGCGCAGCAGGGGGTGGCCCGAGGGGCGCTGGGAGGGGTTCACCACGGAGCCGATGGGGCGGATGAACATCAGGCCACCCCCAGCCGGTCGGCCGGGAGGCGGACCGCTCCGGCGATCCGGCCGCCCGCCGCGCGGACGGCGATGGCGGCATCCTCGGCCCACACGTGCTCGACGACCAGGAGGAGGGCGCAGCTGCCGCGGTCCATCAGTTCAGCCGATTCCCTGACGTCCTCCGGGCCGATCAGCGGGGCCGCCTCCCGGTGCGCGAGCAGGCCCCGGAGTTCGACGAACTCGTCGAACTCCACCGACAGCACCTCGCCGGACGCGGTCTTGGTGGCCACCAGCCCGTCGATCAGCCGCACCACCCCGGCCTTGCGCAGCCCCATCACCGCCTCGACCGCGGCGACCCGCAGCTGTTCTTCCGGAAAGGCTAGGACGATGAACTCCGTAGGTCCCATCAGAAACTCCTTCGCTGGGTACTCCCGGACATGCCCCGAATGCGGGCACGTCGCCAAGGAGAACCGGCCCGCACAGGAAAAGTTCCACTGCGTCTCGTGCGGCCACCAGGCGCACGCCGACGTCGTAGGGGCTTCCAACGTCTTGCGGGCCGGGCTGGCCCGTCGCGAAGCCCAACCGGCTTAGCGAGAAGCCCCCACCTTTAGGTGGGGGAGTAGTCACGAGAGGAGACTCCTGATCCACTACTTCAATTCCGACCAGTTCTGACGACTCTTCGGCACACTATGACATAAGCGGACATACGGCCCGGCTCCTTGCTACGTTTCCCCGTATGACCGCTCTGACGGCGAAGGTGACGGAACCCGCCCCGCCACCGCCCCCCGACGCCCGTGCGCCCAAGCGTCGTGGAGTCGAGCTGTCCCTGCTCTTCGGCGCCGTCCTGATCTCCGTCCTCGGCCACCTCTCCGTGGGGCTCGCCACCACCGGCCGCGTCCCCGCGGCCGCCACGCATTACGCCGCCGGCCTCGCCGTGGCCGCGCTCGTCGCCCACCTCGCCGTCCGCCTGTACGCCCCGTACGCCGATCCGCTGCTGCTCCCGATCGCGGTCCTGCTCAACGGCCTCGGCCTCGTCCTCATCCAGCGCCTCGACGCCACCACTCCCGGAAACGCCACCGCCGGAGAGCAACTGCGCTGGTCCGCCCTCGGGATGGTGCTCTTCGTCCTCGTCGTCGCGCTGCTGCGCGACCACCGGGTGCTGCAGAAGTACGCGTACCTGTCCGTCGCCGTGGCGCTCGTGCTGATGCTCGTGCCCGTCTTCTTCCCGGCCGTGAACGGAGCGCACATCTGGATCCGGTTCGCCGGGCTCTCCTTCCAGCCGGGGGAGTTCGCCAAGATCCTGCTCGCCGTCTTCTTCGCCTCCTACCTCGCGGCGAACCGCACCGCCCTGGCCCTCACCGGGCGCACCCTCTTCTGGAAGCTGAGGCTGCTGCCCGGCCGGGTGCTCGGCCCGATCCTCGCCATCTGGCTGCTCTCCGTCGGCGTGCTCGTCCTGGAGCGCGACCTCGGTACCTCGCTGCTCTTCTTCGGCCTCTTCGTGATCATGCTGTTCACGGCCACCGGCCGGATCGGCTGGATCGCGATCGGGCTGCTGCTCGCGGCCGTGGGCGCGTACGCCGTCGGGACGTTCGAGCCGCACGTGAACAGCCGCGTGGACGACTGGCTGAATCCTTTCGCCTCCATCGAGCGCGGCGACGGTCCCGGCCAGCTCGCCCAGTCCCTCTTCGCCTTCGGGGCCGGCGGACTGCTCGGCGCCGGGCTCGGCCACGGCCAGTCCTTCCTCATCGGATTCGCGGCCAAATCGGACTTCATCCTCGCCACCGCCGGGGAGGAGCTCGGCCTCGTCGGCCTCACCGCGATCCTGCTCCTCTACGGGCTCCTCGTCGCCCGCGGTTTCCGCGCCGGGCTGGCGCTGCGCGACCCCTTCGGCCGCCTCCTCGCCACCGGACTCGCCTCGATCGTCGCGCTCCAGGTGTTCGTCATCGCCGGCGGAGTCACCGGCCTGATCCCGCTGACCGGCATGGCCATGCCCTTCCTCGCCCAGGGCGGCTCCTCCGTGGTCACCAACTGGATCATCGTCGCCCTCCTCGTCCGGCTCAGCGACAGCGCCCGCAGACCCGGACCGGCCGAGGAGGCCGAAGCGTGATCCGCTACATCCGCTGGTGCGCGTACTTCTGCGCCCTGCTGCTCGTCGCCCTGCTGGTCAACGTCGGCCGCGTACAGGTCTGGGAGGCCGCGGGTTACGGCGCCAACCCGGCCAACAAACGCCCCGCCATCGAGCGGTACGCCGAACCGCGCGGGGACATCACCGTCGACGGCCGTCCCGTCACCGGCTCCCGGGACAGCCGCCAACTGCTGCGCTACGAGCGCACGTACAAGAACGGCCCGCTCTACGCGCCCGTCACCGGCTTCGCCTCCCAGACCTACGGGACCAGCTTCCTGGAACGCGCCGAGGACCCGGTCCTCTCCGGTACCGACCCCGGGCTCTCGGCCTTCCCGCTCTGGTACGAGCTCTCGCGCGGCCGCCCGGGCGGAGGCAATGCCGCCACCACGATCCGGGCGAACATGCAGCTGGCCGCGTACACCGGGCTCGCGGGCAAGCGGGGCGCGGTCGCCGCCGTGGAGCCGGCCACGGGCAAGATCCTCGCGCTGGTCAGCAGCCCCTCCTACGACCCCGCGCTGCTCTCCGGCACGGGGCCGCGGGTCAAGGAGGCCTGGGAGAAGCTCAACGGGGACCCCGCCAAGCCGATGCTCAACCGCGCGCTGCGCGAGACGTACCCGCCCGGCTCCACGTTCAAGATCGTGACCGCGGCCGCCGCCCTCGACGCGGGCGTGGTCACCGACGTGGACGCGCCGACCGAGACCCCGGACCCCTACCCCCTGCCCGGCACCAGCACCCTGCTGCCGAACGCCGGCACGGGCTGCGCCGACGCCTCGATGGCGGACGCGGTGCAGTGGTCGTGCAACACGGTGATGGCGAAGATCGGCGTGCAGGTCGGGCTGCGCGGGATGACGGAGGCGGCACGGCGGTTCGGCTTCAACGACGCGGGGCTGCGGGTGCCGGCCTGGGTGTCGCGGTCGAACTTCGACACCGACATGAGCCCCGACCAGCTGGCCCTGTCCTCGATCGGCCAGTTCAACACCAAGGCCACCCCGTTGCAGATGGCGATGGTGGCGGCGGCCGTCGCCAACGGCGGGGAGCTCAAGTCCCCCTACCTGGTCGACCGCACGACACAGGACGACGGCGACCCGGTCCGCCGCGCCGACCAGCACAGCCTGGGCCGGGCCATGACCCCGCTGACCGCGATGCGGATGCAGGAGCTCATGGTGAAGGTGGTGGAGCACGGCACCGGCCGCAACGCGGCGATCCCCGGCGCCGTGGTCGGCGGCAAGACCGGCACGGCCCAGCACGGAGTCGGCAATGCGGGCACCCCGTACGCCTGGTTCATCTCCTGGGCCAAGCCGGAGGGCGGCCGGCCGCCGGCCGTGGCGGTCGCGGTGGTCGTCGAGGACGCGTCGGCCGTCCGCGGGGACATCAGCGGCAACGGCGCGGCCGCGCCGATCGCCCGCGCGGTGATGGAGGCGGCGCTGTCCGCCCGGTGAAGCGGCGCGGTGAGGGGGTGCCACGGGCGGTCCCGGCGCGGGATTGCTAACCTCCGCGATCATGGGGAGAACCGCCTGGGCGAGCAGGTGTTGGGGTGGGGCCGCGCTGCTGTGCGCGGCGTCCGCGCTGTGGTGGATGCTGCTCGGTGCGAGCACCTCGGTGTACCGGCCGGAGGTGATGGTCCTCGGGGCGGCGGCCCTGGTGCTGGCCGCGGGGTGGGTGTGGTCGGGTTCCCGGCCGGTCCGGATCGCGCCGCCCCGGGGCCCACTGGCCCTGGCTCGGCGGTCTGCTGGCGTCCTACGGCCTCGTCGTCTTCGTGATGGTGACCCCGATGCCCTGGGGCGCCACGCTGGGGACGGCCGTACTCGCGGCGGCCGTGGCCGTGGCGGCCTTCGTGGTGCTCGTGCGGCGACGGGAGGAACTCTCGCACCGGACGGGCCGCTGGGAGGTCCACGAAACCCGCGACCCGGAACTGGGACCCGACCCCGACGCCCCGCCCACTGCCTAGCGTGCCGGCCACCCAGCCGCCGGCCGCCTAGCCCGCCGCCCCCTCCGCGATGGCCTCGGCCACCTCCGCCACCCGCTGCTCCTCCTCGGCCGCGAACCGCTCCCGGTCGAGGGCCTCGGCGATCTCCTCGTCCTGGCTCATCAGCAGGTCCAGGTTGGAGTTGCCCATCTCGAAGACGCCCATGTCCAGGTACGCCTTCTGCAGCCGCTCACCCCACAGCCCGATGTCCTTCACGCACGGCACGATCCGGCTGAACAGCAGCTTGCGGAAGAGCGCCAGGAACTCCGACCGCTCGCTGAACTCCTCCGCCTCGACGCGCGAGATGCCGAAGTTCTCCAGTACCTCCACCCCGCGCAGCCGGTCCCGCATCAGGTAGCAGCCCTCGATCACGAACTCCTCGCGCTCGCGCAGCTCGGCGTCCGACAACTGCTTGTAGTAGTCGCGCAGGGCCATCCGCCCGAACGCCACGTGCCGTGCCTCGTCCTGCATCACGTAGGCCAGGATCTGCTTGGGCAGCGGCTTGTTCGTGGTGTCGCGGATCATCCCGAAGGCGGCCAGCGCCAGTCCCTCGATGAGCACCTGCATGCCCAGGTACGGCATGTCCCAGCGGGAATCGCGCAGGGTGTCGCCGAGCAGCCCCTGGAGGCTGTCGTTGATCGGGTAGAGCATGCCGATCTTCTCGTGCAGGAACCGCCCGAAGATCTCCGCGTGCCGGGCCTCGTCCATGGTCTGCGTGGCGGAGTAGAACTTCGCGTCCAGGTCCGGCACCGACTCGACGATGCGCGCCGCGCACACCATCGCGCCCTGCTCGCCGTGCAGGAACTGGCTGAAGTTCCAAGCGCTGTAGTGCCGGCGCAGCTCGCCGCGGTCCCGTTCCGTGAGCTTGGCCCAGTGCCGGGTGCCGTGCAGCGGAAGCGCCTCGTCCGGGGTGCCCAGGGGATCGTACGGGTCGACCTCGATGTCCCAGTCGATGCGCTTGGCGCCGTCCCACTGCTTGTCCTTGCCCTTCTGGTAGAGGGCCAGCAGCCGCTCGCGGCCGCCGTCGTACTCCCAGCTGAAACGGGCGTTGCCGGAGGCGGGGACCGGCCAGACGGTCTCGCCCGGATCGTTGGTGTAGAGCTCGTGCGTCGACACTGACGCCCCCTCGTCTCACGTAGCCGCGTACTTGCGTGTACTTCCGTACGGGACCGGACAGTTGGCAGCGTCACACGTTGGTAGACGCGCGGTCAACAAGTCGTGTGCGAGGGATTGACGGTCTTGCTGACAGGCAGTCTCATAAGGAGTGACCGCCGGTAACTCGACGACGAGGTGTCCGAAGCCATGACCACCGTGACCGAACGAGCCGAGCTGCGCGACGCCCTCGGCCTGCTCAAGGACCGCGAGCAGATCGCCGAGCGGCTGCTCGAATCCTCGGCGAAGCACTCCTTCGACCCGGACAAGGAACTCGACTGGGACGCCCCGCCCATCGACGGCAAGTACTACTGGCCGCCCGAGCTGCTCTCCCTCTTCGACACCCCGCTCTGGAAGAAGATGGGCGAGGAGCAGCGCATCGAACTGTCCCGCCACGAGGCGGCGGCCCTCGGCTCGATCGGCATCTGGTTCGAGATCATCCTCATGCAGCTCCTGGTCCGGCACATCTACGACAAGTCCCTGACCAGCAATCACGTCCGGTACGCACTCACCGAGATCGCCGACGAGTGCCGCCACTCGATGATGTTCGCCCGCATGATCAAGACGGACGGAGCCCCCGCGTACCCGGTCTCCCGCACCAACCACAACCTCGCCCGCGTCCTGAAGACCGTCTCCACCACCCCCGGCTCCTTCGCCTGCACCCTCCTCGGCGAGGAGGTCCTCGACTGGATGCAGCGCCTGACCTTCCCGGACGAGCGTGTCCAGCCCCTCGTACGCGGAGTCACCCGCATCCACGTCATCGAAGAGGCGCGCCACGTCCGCTACGCCCGCGAGGAACTGCGCCGCCAGATGCTCACGGCCCCGCGCTGGGAGCAGGAACTCACCCGCGTGAGCTGCGGCCAGGCCGCCCGCGTCTTCTCGCAGGCCTTCGTCAACCCCCAGGTCTACGACAACATCGGCCTCGACCGGCGCGAGGCGCTCGCCCAGGTCAAGGCGAGCGGCCACCGCCGGGAGGTCATGCAGACCGGAGCCAAGCGGCTCACCGACTTCCTGGACGACATCGGCGTGATGCGGGGAGTCGGCCGCAAGCTCTGGAAGAGCTCGGGCCTCCTCGCGTCAACTTGACCCGATCCCGAAGGGCCGGGCTTGGAGGTAGGGCGCCACTGGCTGTGGTGTGGCCTCCTCCGTCCGGAGCACCCCTACGGGGTGGCTGGGACGCGTGACTCACGCCCCGCGGTCCACACGGCTTCGCCTTTGCGGGCGAGGTTGTGGGACGCGTTGTCGTCCGCGTGCAGGATGACGCCGCAGGCGCGGCACGCGAACGTTGCTTGATCGACCCGGTTCTTCCGGTCGATGTGTCCGCATTCGGAGCACTGCCTCTCGTGTACGCCGGATCGACGTACACGAGAGGCACCCCGGCCCGCAGCGCCTTGTAGGCGATGAACTGGCCGAGCTGGTGGAAGCTCCACGCATGCAGTTGTGTCCGCTGGTCCTTGCGGAGCCGTACCCGTTCGCGGATGTCTGTGAGGTCTTCCAGGGCGATAGCCCGTCCGGTGCGTTCAGCGGTGGCGACGATCTTCTTGGCGATGATGTGGTTGGTGTTCGCGGCGTGCCGCGCCTCTTTGCGGCTGCGGTGCTTGAGGCGCCGTTTGGCGGACTGGGTGCCCTTGGCCTGGAGCTTGCGACGCAGTTCCAGCTGCCGCTTGCGGTGCCGGTTCACACCGCGCCCGGCAGCCCGGTAGCCGGTGGATGTGGTGGCGATGTTGACGATGCCGAGGTCCACGCCGATGAACCCGGACGGGTTCTCGTTGACCGGGGCCTCGGGGATCTCGCACACCGCGATCAGGTAGAACACGCCGTCGCGTTCGATCAGGTCCGACTCTCCCTTGCGGTTCTCGCGGAGCATCTTGAGCGCGTTCGCGGAGCAGGCGAAGCGGATGTTTTTGAGCCGCCCCGGCGGAGTCCAGATGCTGACGGTCCGCGCTTCGTACTGCCAGGACAGGCACCGGTCGTCGTACGGGTGCGCGGCCTCGGAGCGGAAGACGATCGGTTTCGATTCCGCCTTGACCCTGCGGTTCGATCCGGGCCTGCCGAGGTTCCCCGCCCGGATGTTCGCCTTCAACGTGGTGTAGGCGTCGCGCACCTTCTTGATCGTGTGCTGCGCGGCTTGCGCCCCGAGACCGGAGGCCTTCAGCTCGGCGTAGGTGTGCTTCCGCAGTTCGTACTCACGCGGCACGCCGTGCTCGAACGCCACGGCGGACACCCAGTTGGCCCGTTCGTTGACCATGCGCAGGGTCGCTGACAGCGCGGATGCCTGCGCGGCATCCGGCAACAGCTTCACCTGCGCAACAACCTTCACGCAGAACACGCTAGAAGGACCTGCCGGAGCGCATCAACCTGAGGCCAGAACAGTCACGCAGCGCACTCCGGCGCTCCGCGCCTCCCGGGTCAGGGATGAGCTCCTCCCAGGCGTAAACGCCGGGGTTCCTCGCAAGAATCCGCTGAAGCCGCCGGGCGCGAAGGGATCCAGGCTGAAGCGACCCCGCCCGAAGAGACCCCACCTCAAGCCAGGCAGGTGCGGCTACCCTGCGGACATGACAGCCGTACGGGCGTACCGCAGGATGAGCGTCGAGGAGCGCCGGGCCCAGCTCCTCGACGCGGCCCTGACGCTGTTCGCACACCGGGCGCCGGAGGAGGTCTCGCTGGACGACGTGGCCGAGGCCGCCGGCGTCTCGCGCCCCCTCGTCTACCGCTACTTCCCCGGCGGGAAGCAGCAGCTCTACGAGGCCGCCCTGCGCTCGGCCGCCGACGTCCTGCGGCTCTGCTTCGCCGAACCCCAGGCCGGTCCCCTGACCCAGCGGCTCTCCCGGGCCCTGGACCGGTACTTGGCCTTCGTCGACGAACACGACGCCGGTTTCTCCGCCCTCCTCCAGGGCGGCAGCGTGGTCGAAACCTCCCGCACCACCGCCACCGTCGACGGCATCCGCCGGGCGGCCGCCGAGGCCATCCTCTTCCACCTGGGCGTGCCGGCCCCCGGCCCCCGCCTGCGGATGATGGTGCGCACGTGGATCACGGCGGTCGAGGCCGCCTCGCTGATCTGGATCGACGAGGGCAAGCAGCCGGAGATCGACTCGCTCCGGGACTGGCTGGTGGACCAGTTCATCGCCCTCCTCACGGCCACGGCCGCCACCGACCCGGAAACGGCCGCGGCGGCCCGCGCCGCCCTCGCGCTCGAATCGGCCGACGGTCCGGTGGGGGTCCTGGCCCGCAGGGTGATCCCCGTGGTCTCCGAGGCGGCCCACCTGCTGTGATTTTCCGGACTGCTGTGAAACTGGAGGGGTGAGAAGCCAACCGACCCCCTTCGAGGGCGGCCCGATGGACGGCCGGACCCTCCCGATCCTCCTCGGTCCGACCGGCCACCCGTCGAAGTGGTACGAGATCCCGGTCCCCGCCCCGGACGGCGGCGCCCCCACAGTGCTGCTCTACGAGCGGGTCCCGGCGGGGTACTCCAAGCGCCTGGGCCTCCAGAAGGGCTGGAAGTACGTCTACGCCCCGGGCGGCCAGAAGCCGAAGCTCCGCTGGCCCTGGACGAAGCCGACCCCGCCGGGGGAGTGACGGCCGGGGGAGTGACGGCCGGGCGTCGCGTCACGGCAGCCGGGCCTCGACCAGGGTCAGTACGGCCTCCGCTCCGCCCGCCCCGCCCCCGGCGGGCGCCGCCTGCCGGAACACCAGTCCGGCCCCGATGACCTCCGCCTGTCCCACCGCGATGGTCAGCCCCAGCCCGTGCCCCTTGCTCCCGCCCCCGGTACGGAAGCGCTGGGGCCCGTGGGACACGAGGTACTCGGGATAGCCGTCACCGTGGTCCCGTACCGTCACCACCGGCCCGTCCACCGTCACCACCACCGGGGCCCGCCCGTGCTTGTGGGCATTGGCGACCAGATTCCCCAGCACCCGTTCCAGCCGCCGCCGGTCCGTCTCCACGTGGGCGTCCCGCGCCACGACCACCTCCGTATCGGTGCCCGACGCCCGCACCACCCGCCGCGCGAGGCGCCCGAGCTGGTGCAGGTCCGTCTCCACCACCTCGCTGCCCGAGTCGAGCCGGGAGATCTCCAACAGGTCCTCCGTGAGCTGCCGCATCGTGCGCACCCGCTCCTGCACCAGCTCCGTCGCCCGGCTCTCCGGCAGCAGCTCCGACGCCGCCTGCAGACCGGTGAGCGGGGTGCGCAGCTCGTGCGCCACGTCCGCCGTGAACCGCTGCTCCCGCTGGAGCTTCGTCTGCAGGCTGCCCGCCATCGTGTCCAGGGCCGCCGCCACCGTCGCCACCTCGTCCTGGTGCCGCGAGGGGTCCTTCGTGCGCGGATCCCCCACCCGCGCGTCCAGGTCGCCCTGGGTGATCCGGCGGGCCACCGTCGCCGTCTGGTGCAGCCGCCGGGTCACCCGCGTCACGGCGAAGGCGCCCACCAGCAGCGTTCCGCCGATGGCCAGGACCGACGATCCGATGATCGCGTTGTCCAGGCCGCTGATCGTCCGCGCGCTCTGCCCGTAGTCGACGGACGTGGCCAGCGCCTTCCCGTCGGCCGGGGCCGCCGCCCACATCAGCTGCCGGCCCTCGTACTCCGCCACGAGCGTCCCGCGCTCCCCGGAGAGGGCCAGTGCGCGCAGCCGGTCCGGGAGGCCGGCCGGGTCCAGCCCGGACTCCGGCGGCAGCACCTCGCCGGCCTCGTAGGCCCGCGAGGCGTCGGTCAGCTTGCCGAGGGCCTTCTCGCGGGCCGTCGCCACGGTCTGCCGGGTCACCTCCACGTGCACGAGCACGCCCAGCACCGCCGCGAGCGAGCAGCACATCAGCACGATGAAGCACGCCGACTTCCAGGTCAGCGTCGCCGTCCACGAGGGCAGCCGGAGCCTCACCGCGCCGCTCCCGCGGAGCCGGGGCTCGGGGACGGTCCCGGGGCCCGGCCCGGGCCGGTACCGGTGCCGGGCACGCGGACGATCTGCTCCCACGTCGGCAGCATCGAGCGCTGCGTCTCGTCCCAGGACCAGGTGGTGTTCACCTCGTAGCCGGCGTTGCCGCTCGGGACGCGCAGGATCACGTCCCGTCCGGCGAGCTCGACGCTGATGACCGTGTCGGTGGTGGCCATGATCCGGTTGAGCCGGCCCTCGGCGTCCGCCGTGTACACGCGTACGGACATCTGCTGCTCGGGGAACTCGATGCCGACGATCAGCTCGTCCTTGCCGTTGCCGGTGAGGTCCCGGTAATACGGCGTCAGCACCGGACACTTCTTCGGATCGGCCCCGTCCGCCCCGCACTCCTTGATCGCGGCAACGGTCTCCGGAGGCATCCCGTCGGGACCGGTCTGCACGTTCGGGTGAGCCCGCAGCTCCGCCTGCACCAGGGTCGCCGGGTCGATCCCGTGCACGTTCTGGTCCTGGACGGGCGCGATCCCGGGTACGTACTCGGGCGGCGCGCCCCCAGGATCGGCGGGCGGTACGACGGCCCCCGCGCGCCCGGGCCACAGGTGTACGGGCCCGCTCGCGGTCGGGGTCGCCCCGGCACCGGCCAGCCCGCCGGTGTCACCGCAGGCGCTCGCCGACGGCAGCAGCAGGGCGGCCAGCAGGGCGGCCCGGACGCCCCGGCGCCGACTCCGCCCCCGGTGTCCGGGAGCGCGGGAGGGAACGGATCCGATCACCCGTCCACCCTCCTCTCCCATGAGCATGTGCCTGTCCACCGTAGGCAGAGCGCATCGTTTCCGCCCGTGCGCCCGGGCCGGGGCGCCGCCGCGCCACATGAGGGGGAGGGGGGCCTTAGGGGGTGTCTTGCCGATCAGGCCGGGCTCGCGGCGTCTGGTGCCGCGCCTCGCCGCGTTGTCGTCGGTCCCCGACGCTCCGCGTCGACTCCCTCCTCCGCCTTGCGATGCACGGCACCAGACGCCGCTCCCTGATCCGGCCCGATCGACAAGACACCCCCTACGCGTCCGTACGCCCGCGGCGCAGCATCGCGAAGCCCAGCCCGGCGGCGCCGACCGCCGCGATGCCGCCGCCCGCGGCGAGCAGCAGCATGCCGTCACCGGGACCGTCGGCCAGCGTGTTCAGGCCCAGCGCCTCGACGGTCCCGGTACCCGAGCGCAGGGGCGCGGCCGCGGAGACGACCCGGCCGTCACGGCTCGCGGTCTTGTGCCCGGCAGGGCTTGCGGTGCCGGGGAAGCCGCCGGAGTCCTCCGCATCGCTCCCGCTCCCGCTACCGGTTGCGCCCCCGCCTCCGGCCCAGGAGCTGAGCCGGCCGTCGGACCGCAGCGCGAGGTGCATCTGCCCGGCGTCGCCGTAGCCGGTGCTGCCGTCGCGGCTGGTCAGGGTGGCGGCCATGGAGCCGTCGGGGTTGAGGACCTCGGCCTGGTAGGCGTCCTTGGCCACGCGGAACACCTTCGCGGTGGAGACCCCGTCCGCGAGGGACAGGGTCTTGACCAGGGTCCGCTGGGCGGTCACGCCCTGCGCGGAAGAAGCGGACGGCACCCCGTCGGCGAGCGCGGCCGCCGCGGGGAACGCCAGCAGGGTGCCGGCACCCACGGCCACGGCGGCGGCGCGTACGAGAGTGCGGCGGCTGCGGCTCACGGTGTTCACGGGACGTCCTTCGGTGCAGGTCAGGCCCTGGTGCGTCCAGGTGGGATAAACGTATGCACCGGCCGTTGCGGTAACCCGTTGCTTCTGTAACAGCCACGCCTCAGCGACCCGACGGAGTCGTTACACGGCGCGCGCCGCACGAGAGGCGCCGCGGGCCGGACCCCACCGGGGGATTGCCGCGGGGCGCCTGGGCTGCTCCCATGGACGGCGGGGGTGAGGGCGATGGCTCCGAGGGGACTGAAGGTACTGCCGAGCGGCCGGCCGGGCCGCGGCCGGCTGTATGTGAACCTGCCCGACGGCCGGGCGGTGGCCTGGTACGACCGGCGGGCCAACCGGATCAGCGTGCTGGCGGACGAGCGCCGGGAGGAGATCCTGACGGCGTTGCGCCCCTACCTCACCGGAACCGTCGCCATCGGCCCGCCACCCGTCCCCACCGCCGAGGACCTGCGCCGCCTGTCCCTCCCGCCGGACGAGGACCTGGCCCCGAACCGCCCGGGGGAGGCCCTGCTCGGCGCCCTCACGCACGGCACCGCGGGCACCCGCGCCCGGCACCGGCTCCGCCAGGACCTCACGGTGAGGCAGCGGATGGGCGACGTACTGGACGCGATGGCGGAGTCGGAGGACTGGCAGGTCCTGCACTCCGTCCACTCCGTCGCGGACCATTTGCTCATCGGCCCGCCCGGAGTCTTCTGCATCCGCACGGTCCAGGGCCGCCGCCAGCGCGCGGCGATCGGCGACCTCCTCCTCACGGTGGGCCGCGCCGACCCGACCCCGGACCCCCGCGAGACCCGCCGCGCGGCGACGTACGCGGCCCGTGCCCTGTCGACCCCGGTGACCCCGGTCCTGGCCGTGGTCGACGCGACCCGCCTGGACGTGACCCCCACCCTCCGAGACGTCCGCGTCCTCACCCCGACCACCGCACCCCCCTTCCTGAGGAACGCGCCCACCACCCTCAAACCCCCGGACGTGGAAGCCCTCTTCAGCGCGGCCAGAGACCGCCGAACCTGGTTTCAGCCGTCCGGCGCTTGAGGACCGGGGTCTGGGCAATCGGACCTGGTCACGGGCCTCCGGGGCCGGCCGACCGCTCGCTTCGCCATGCGGTGCCGCCCGTGGTGTGATGAAACGGGGACGCCGAGAAGGAGAGCACGATGACCTCACCGGCAGCAGAGCGGAACACCGTCGCGGGCCCGGTGTCGGTCCGCCCGTTGGCCGAGGCGGACCTGGATCGGGCCGATGAGATCTTCCGGATCGCCTTCGGGACGTTCCTCGGGCTACCCGAGCCGAAGACGTTCTTCGGGACCGCCGATTACGTCCGCACACGCTGGGCGGCCGACCCGCACGCGGCCTTCGCGGCGACGATCGACGGTGAACTCGCCGGATCGAACTTCGCCGCCAACTGGGGCAGCGTCGGGTTCTTCGGACCGTTGACCGTGCGTCCGGACGTGTGGGACCAGGGCGTCGGCAAGCGCCTCATGGATCCGGTCATGGACTGCTTCGACACCTGGGGAAACCGCCACCTGGGCCTGTTCACCTTCTCGCACAGCCCGAAGCACCTCGAGCTCTACCGCAGGTACGGCTTCTGGCCCCGATTCCTCACGGCCGTCATGAAGAAGCACGTCGCGGCCCCCGGCACTACGGCGCCCGGCTCCGCAGCCCCCGGCCGGGTGATGTACGGCGAGCTGCCCGCCGCCGAGCGGCCCGCCTGCCTCAGTGCCTGCCGCGCACTCACCGGGGCCGTGTACGAGGGCCTGGACCTGGAACGCGAAATCGTCGCCGTGCACGCGCAGGGACTCGGTGACACGATCCTGCTCCAGGGCGGCGGCTCCGAGCTCGACGGCCTGGCCGTCTGCCACTGCGGAGCGGGATCGGAGGCCGGCGAGGACGTGTGCTTCGTCAAATTCGGCGCCGTACGCCCCGGTCCGGAGGCCGCCCACCGCTTCGAGCGACTGCTCGACGCATGTGAGCGACTGGCGGCCGAGCGCGGGCTGAGCCAGCTGGACGCCGGGATGAACCTGGGCCGCCCGGATGCCTATCGGCGCATGATCGACCGTGGTTTCCGCACCTGGTTGCAGGGCGTCACGATGCACCGGCCCAACGAGCCCGGTTACAGCCACCCCGACGCCTATGTGATCGACGACTGGCGCTGAGACCGCCGGCCGGCCGGGTGGTCGTCGCCGAGTGTCGCGCCGTCCGACCTCGACTTAGCCTGAGGACCCCAGGGAAGGAGCGCCGGTATGAGAGCGACCTGGAAGGGGGCCATATCGTTCGGGCTGGTCACGATCCCGGTCCAGCTCTTCACGGCCACGGAGGAGCACGACATCCCGCTTCGCCAGGTGCACGAGAAGGACGGCTCCAGGGTGCGGCTGCGGCGCGTATGCGAAGCCGAGGACGTCGAGATTCCGTACGCGGAGATCGGCAAGGGATACGAGGCCCCGGACGGCAGCATGATCATGCTGTCCGACGAAGACCTCGCCGACCTCCCCCTCCCCAGCAAGAAGCTCATCGACGTGCTGGCCTTCGTCGACGCCGAGACGATCGATCCGCTGATGTTCTCCAAGGCCTACTACGTCGGCACCTCCGACCGCGCGGCCGCCAAGCCCTATGCCCTGCTCAAGCAGGCCCTGACCGAGGCCGGGCAGATCGCCGTCACGAAGATCGCCATCCGGTCGAGGGAGTCGCTCGCCGTGCTCCGGGTGCACGAGGACACGCTGGTGCTGCAGACGTGTCTCTGGCCCGACGAGATCCGGCCCGCAGCCGGCGTCGCGCCGGAGGGCGAGGTCACGATCCGGCCCCAGGAACTGCAGATGGCCAAGTCCCTCATGGACATGCTGTCCCAGGACTTCGACCTGTCCACGCTCCACGACGACTACCAGGAAGCCCTCCAGCAGGTGATCGAAGCCAGGCTCCAGGGTGTCGAGCTACCGCACGAAGAGGAAGCCGCCCCGACGGGCGGCAAGGTCATCGACCTCATGGCCGCTCTGGAGAACAGCGTCCGCGCGGCCAAGGAGTCACGCGGGGAGCAAGGCGCCACCGAGGAGACGGAGGCCGAGGTCCGGACCCTGCCCGTCCGCAAGACCGCGAAGAAGGCCCCGGCGAAGAAGGCGGCGCCGGCCAGGAAGGCGACGGGCTCCGCGGCGGCCAAGAAGGCCGCCGCATCACCGAAGGAGGCCGGCGGGAAGAAGACCACCGCCGCCACGAAGAGCACGGCCAAGGCCACCGCGAAGAAGACCGCGGCCAGAAAGACCACCAAGCGGGCCTCCGCCTGAACCGGCAGCCAATGCTGAACCGGCAGCCAATGCCGAACCGGCAGTCAACGCTGAACCGGGATTCGACGGATCGCACGGTTTCTCCCGTTTCGTGGCAATCTCATCGTATGACGCCGATCACCATGGTCGAGGGCCGTCGCATTTCGCTCAGCAACCTCGACAAGGTCCTCTACCCGGAGACCGGCTTCACCAAGGGCGAGGTCCTCCACTACTACGCCACGATCGCGGGCCCCCTGCTCGCCCACATCCACGACCGCCCGGTGTCCTTCCTGCGCTATCCCGACGGCCCGGACGGACAGCTCTTCTTCACGAAGAACCCGCCGCCCGGTACCCCCGGCTGGGTGAAGACCACCCCGGTTCCGCGTTCCGAGGACCTCCGGGCCGAACAGGTCGTCGTCGCCGACCTGCCCACCCTCATGTGGGCCGCCAACCTCGTCGTCGAGTTCCACACCCCGCAGTGGCCGGCCGGCGCCCCCGCCCTCGCCGACCGCCTGATCCTCGACCTCGACCCGGGTCCCCCCGCCACCGTCGTCGAATGCGCCGCCGCCGCCCTGTGGCTCCGGGACCGGCTGGCCGCCGACGGCCTCCACGCCTGCCCCAAGAGTTCCGGCTCCAAGGGCCTCCACCTGGCGGTACCCCTCGAACCGACCCCCTCCGAGCACGTGTCGGCGTACGCCAAAACCCTCGCCCAGGAGGCCGAGCGCGAGCTCCCCGACCTCGTCGTGCACCGGATGACCAAGGCGCTGCGCGCCGGGAAGGTCTTCGTCGACCACAGCCAGAACGCCGCCGCCAAGACCACGGCAGCCCCGTACACCCTGCGCGCCCGCGCCCTGCCCACCGTCTCCACCCCCCTCTCCTGGACGGAGGTCCAGGACTGTCGCACCCCCTCCGACCTGGTCTTCCTCGCCGACGACATCGCCCCCCGACTGGCCCGCGAGGGTGATCTCTTCGCCGCGCTCCTGGACCCCGGCCTGGCCGGACGGCTCCCGTGATCACCGTCGCGCTCGCCGTGGCCGTACGCTCCCTGCCGCGCGCGCCCGGTCTCGCGTACGAGCCCAAGTTCGACGGTTCTCCAGACACTCTGGAATGTCTCATCCGGGTGACTCTCCGGAGCCTCCCGTAGCTGTTCGCATGATCGTCCGTTGTGGTGACTGTCGGGTTCTTCGGAACAGTGACGGCCCTCGGAGGAATCTGTGCAGCTGTTCTTCACCAACAAGCGGAAGGTCTGGAAGGTCGGTGAGGTCGCCGGCCTGAGCCACGTCCAGCTCACGGAGCTTTTCGAGCGACGTCGCATACCCGCAGGTACACCGATCCTGCTCGACGCGGCGATGCGCCCGGTGGAACCGGTCTCGACCTGGTTCCGGAAGATCTCCTTGAGTGGCCTGGACCCGAAGACGATGCGGTCGTACGCGTACACCGTCCTAATGCTGCTGAACTTCCTGGCGGCGCGGGGGCTGGATCTGAGCTCGGCCGCCGAGTCAGACATCCAGGAATTCCGGCAGTGGCGGCGTGCGGACGCTGAGGAGCCCGTTGGGGAGGCGACCTGGGACCGTGATTCGGCAGCCATCAGCGGGCTCTACGACTTCCTGCTTCAGGACGGCTTTGTCGAGGTCCGCCCCTGGCGGGCGACGGGGCGGAGAGCATCACTGCGCATGGGAACCAGCCGTGATCTGCGGGTGCGCCATATGGAGCTGGAGCAGTACCTCTACTGCCGGGACGTAGGTTTCGGCGGGCTGGCGCCGGATGCACGTCTGGACGAGACGTTTCGGGGATGGCGACCGCACCGCAACCGGGCGGCATGCGAGCTCGCGCTCATGACCGGCATGCGCATCCAGGAGTGGGCAACTCTCCTGCTGCCGGAACTCGGGCTGGAAGCCGGCCTGCGGCCACGGACCACGGACGTCGCCCTTGGCGCCTGCGCGAAGTACGGACGGCCGCGCTCCGTCTATGTCCCCATGGACGCCATGGAGCTGCTGGACCCGTACCTGCACATCGAGCGCCCAGAGATCGTCGCGAAAGCCCAGTCCGCTCTGCGTCGGCAGCACCGGGATCTCTTTGTGGTCCAGCGATTCGAGGCAGACGCTTCGAAGGTCCGCGGGGTTCTCGACGGCCGAACGGTGACGCGGGTGATCAAGGACATGAAGCCCGATCTCCGCCGCATCACCGTGTTGGAGACCGGAGACGGCCTGGATCCGTTGGCCCTGTTCATCGGGCAGGGCGGGCGGATGCTCACCTTCTCGGGCTGGGACCGGATCCGCTGGCGGGCCTGGGAACGGATGAAGCAGTGGGCAGCTCAGGTCGCGGTTCCGCAGTTGCCGCGCCGCTGCTGGGTCTACCACGACCTACGGCACACGTTCGCTCTGCGCCTTCTGATCTTCCTTACGCGCGAGGGGTTGAACGATGCCCAGGACCAGGGCCTGCCGATGTCGACCTTGCTGGACCACATGACGGGCAACCCACTGCTGGTCGTGCAGCGCCGGCTCGGACATGCCCAGCCATCCACGACCTATCGCTACATCCGCTACCTGAAGGACCCCATGCGGGAGGTCGACGATGCCTTCCGCGAGTGGACCGCATCCGGCGGCGCTTCGTACATCACCGTCGCCCGCCATCTGCTGAATCTTGAGGAGCACGTGCATGCCACGCAGGGGTGAGCACAAGGGCGATTTCCCCACCTCCAACTCCCGGCTTCCCGCCCAGCGTCGGGTCGGCGTCCGAGAGGTCGTCGCCACCGACGGCAACGGGGCGATGGCCGCCGTCGCACTCGATCCAACCGCCTTCGAGTGCGAGACGCTGGCCGCGGAGCTCGCCGACGAGTGGGTGGAGCTGGCCGCAGCGGCTGGTCTGCACGCCGGCACGAACCGGCAGTACCGGCGGGCCATCAGGGCGTTCTGCGAGCACGTTGACGCCACAGTTCCCCATCCTCGACAGGCGTCGCTGGCCCACGCCGAGCCGGATCTGCACCACGCGGTCACCGAGTGGATCCGTGTGCTGCCCGCCGAGCACAAGGCCGGATCGCGGACGCCGGCCTGGCTCGCGGGCAAGTTGCGCATTCTCGTGGGCCGCCGGATCGAGCATCGCGAACGTCCCGTGGCGGGGCACCTGCACGGTTGGGTGGACGGCTCTGTCGGCCTGCGTCGCGGGCAGTCACAGGAACTCGACGAGTTCACCCGCAGTGACAAGAAGAGACTCGTACAGACGGCATGGGCCGGCCGCCTCGCCATCGAGGCAAGGATTCGACGCGGCTGGGAGCTCGCGGCCAGTGGCACAGACCCAGCGAAGGGAGGATGGGGCGAACCGGCCAACCTGCTCTGGGCTCTGGCCAACGATGCATGGACCTGCGGTGAGATCAGTCAGCACCTGCCGGTCTGGTCGGACATGCCGGATTCACTGCGCGGCTTGCTGCCGCAGGGGATCGCCCCGGGCGGCGCCAAGAGGGCCTTGCTGAGATTTCTCGTCCGCCAGTTGTTCCTGAGCAACCTCGACCTTCAGCCGTACCGAGTCCTGCTGATGGTGATCACTGGTCGGGCCCCGGAGGAGGTCACGCTGCTGACTGAGGACGACATTGAGTTCGGCCCGCACGGCGTGCTCATCGACTTCAGTAAGTGGCGGGCTCACGCACACACACGACAGGCATTCAGCACGCCGCCCATGGACACCACATCCATCCTGCATCCGAGCAAGCCGAGGCTGGATGCTGCGGAGATCATTCGACGGCTGCTGGACATGAACCGGCCACTGGCCGAGCGGGCCGGCATCGCACCGGTTCCGCTGTTCCTCCGAGCGTCGTTGCCCGCCTCCTCGCTGTCGATCTCGCGGATGGACAGAGTGGTCGGCGGCACGTTCCGGGACTGGCTGAAGGTCCACGACCTTTCGGTCGATGGCGTTGCGGACATCCGGCGGCTCCGCAAGTCCGGCAAGGTGGAGAAGGCGATCGCCTTCAAGGGTCGGGTCAGCGACATCGCCGACGACCACTCGGTGGAAACCTTCCACGGCCACTACGCCCACGGCACCACGCTGCGGGTCATCGCCGGCAACGTCATCACAGCTGCTCAGCAGCGCTGGTTGACCCAGGCGCTGGACGGTCCGCTCGTGCTCACCGAGGAAGCGGAAGAGTCGCTGCACGAGCCGGGATCGGCCGCCGCCCTCGGCCTCAGCGCCGAGGAAGTGGAACAGTTGCGGGCCGGCCAGATGGACATGGGCGTCTCCAGCTGCAGAGACCCTCTCGACTCGCCATACGGACGGCCCGGCCAACTCTGCCCCGTCGCACCCACGCGCTGTCTGGAGTGCCGCAACGCGTTCGTGCTCCCGTCCAACCTCCCTCAGCTGCTGCTGTTCTCCGCTCACTTGGACCAACTGAAACTGCGGTTGTCTCCCCAGCACTTCCACGCCCTCTGGGGACAGAGTCGTGTCAACGTCACCGAGGCGATCAAGGCCCGCACCGACGCGGAGATCACGCATGCTCGCCAACACATTGCTGATCAGGGGCTGACTCTGCCGCTTCCTCTCGCCGCACATGTGGAGTTCGACGCATGACCAAGCACCTACCCCTTCCTCATGGCCGATCGATCTTCCGCGAAGACGAACCTGTCATCCAGTCCCACCCCCTGCTGGAGGGGGCGAAACCCCCACGGTTCGACTCCAAGGAGTGCTGGGACCTCAACGGGGTGGTCCGGAGGGCACCGAACATGCAGGCCGCAGGCATGCGGGTCTGGTTTCGTGACCTCAGCCCGGACTGGAATCTCATGGCCCGTGAACTGGCCATGGTCTGGTTCAACCCGCGGCATCCGGCCGTCCTCGCTCGCGGACTTCACCTGGGGGCTGACCCTCTGTCGGTCGTGACCGTCGCCCAACGGATCGGACATCTGCGGGCCATGGCCGCGTTCGGCTCTGCCCAAGGGCTGCCCGCGAGCCTCGACGACTGGAGCGACGCTGACTTTCAGAACTACGTCACGCAGCGATGCGAGACCGGCGAGGCGACCAGCGCCCTCGGGCACGTCCATCTGATCAAGGCTCTCTACCGGCTCCGGCACGTTCTCGCATCCGGAGGCATCCAGCGGGATCCCTGGCCCGGCGTTTCCACCAACGCGGTCCTGAACCAGCCCATCGTGCCGGATCTCAAGACCCCGGTGATTGCTCCCGAGACGTGGTTCCCACTGATGCGCGCCGCGTGGACGTACATCAGCGTGTTCGCCCCCGACATCCTGCGTGCCCAATCCCACTGGCAGAACATCCAGGCGCGGGCTCGCAAAATCGGCACAGCCGAGGCGGACCGCCTGTTCAGAGCCTGGGTGTCTGACTCCGCTCACGCGGTTCCCCTGCATGGGGCCGGGACTGCTGAGGGACTCGTCAACTGGTCACTGCTCAGCTGGACGATCGGAGCCCCGCCGAGGCACGTCCACCTGTTCGACGCCTCGTCAAAGCCAGGACGCGAACGCCGGGAAGTCGTCGAACAGTTCGTCGCCGCCGGCCGTACGCAGGTGGGCCTGGTGGCCGATCTCATCGAGGTATCGCGGCCAGATGGGAGCCGCGGACCGTGGCACCACTCGATGCAACCGCACAGCCTGTGGCTGGAGTGCGTCACCCTACGCAATGCCTGCTACGTGTTCGTTGCCGCGCTGTCGATGATGCGGGACTGCGAGATCCGAGAGATCGTAAAGGGGGCCGTCGTCGAGCATTACGGCACTCCGGCGGTGAAATCCACGAAAAGAAAACTGGACCCGGACCTGCCCACGAAGCACTGGTGGATCATCACCCCTGTCGCAGAGGCGATCGACCTCGCCTCGCAGCTGTCGCAGCTGTCGCAGCACGATGAATTGGCCTTCGCATCAGCGAGTCCGAGATCCAGCGGCGAGGGATTTGTCAGCGGGCATGCGATCACCGACTTCATCGCACACGTCAATCGCTCCCGTCACATCACCGGCCTCGCCGAGATCCCGCAACAGAACGTCACCCCGCACATGTTCCGTCGGACGATGGCCATGCTCACCAAGGACTTCCCTGGCTCCGAGATCGCGGTCGGCATGCAGCTCAAGCACGCCGCCACCCGAGCCCTGGCCAACCGCACCACGCAGGGCTACATGGATCACGACCCGTCCTGGGCCCGCCACCTCGACACCGCCATCGCAGAGCGCCGGTTCCAGCGACTCAAGGACCTCTACATCTCCGACAGCCACGGGGAGAGCATCGGCTACGGCCCCGGAGCCGAGCGCATGCGTGAAGCTTTCGCAGCGGTCCGGCAGCAGGCCGAAACTCTCCGCAGCACAGGAAAGGCCCAGCGCGGAGACATCCGCGTCGAATTCGACCTCCTGCGACGCACCCGGATCTCCATCCGCTTCGGCAAACTGAACCACTGCACGATGAACGATGCCGACCCCGTCGGCGCGAAGTGCCTGGAAGACGCCGTTGTCCCCCAGGGACACCGGGGACCTCTCCTCGACCGCTGCCACTGAACTTGATTGGGTGATGTCGGGGCTGTTCGCCTGACAGCGTCCGGGTCGTTCCGGTAGCCCTGATGCTGTGAGGTACGCGCAGGGCGGCGGTTTGACCGACGCCGAGAGGGCCGCGCGGGAGC
>NZ_JBWJVM010000063.1:0-51923 GCF_056428985.1 Streptomyces sp. CA189
GTCGCCGCCCAGCTCAACGGCCGACCACGCAAAACGCTCGGCTGGGAAACCCCAGCCGAGCGCCTGCATAAACTCCTCGCGGCCTGAACAACCAACCACGTGTTGCGACGACCCCTAGAAACCGCCCAGTGCGTACCGGGGCCCTTTCACGTGCCTGGCGTCCGCGACATCAGCCGCCGAACTCCTCCAGGCCCTTCAGCGCCTGGTCCAGCAGGGCCTGACGGCCCTCCAGCTCCCGGGACAGCTTGTCCGCCTTGGAGTTGTTGCCCTGCGCGCGCGCCGCGTCGATCTGGCCGCGCAGCTTGTCGACCGCCGCCTGCAGCTGACCCGTCAGACCGGCCGCACGGGCCCGCGCCTCCGGGTTCGTACGGCGCCACTCGCCTTCCTCGGCCTCCTGGATGGCCCGCTCGACGGTGTGCATCCGGCCCTCGACCTTGGGACGCGCGTCCCGCGGTACGTGGCCGATGGCCTCCCAGCGCTCGTTCAGGGAACGGAACGCGGCACGGGCCGCCTTCAGGTCCGCGATCGGGAGCAGCTTCTCGGCCTCGTCGGCCAGCTCCTCCTTCAGCTTCAGGTTCTCCACCTGCTCGGCGTCGCGCTCCGCGAAGACCTCGCTGCGCGCCGCGAAGAACACGTCCTGGGCGCCGCGGAAACGGTTCCACAGGTCGTCCTCGGACTCGCGCTGCGCACGGCCCGCGGCCTTCCAGTTCTCCATCAGCTCGCGGTAGCGCGCGGCCGTCGGACCCCAGTCGGTCGACTTCGACAGCGACTCGGCCTCCGCGACCAGCTTCTCCTTCACCTTGCGGGCGTCCTCGCGCTGCGCGTCGAGCGAGGCGAAGTGGGCCTTGCGGCGCTTGGAGAAGGCGGAACGGGCGTGCGAGAAGCGGTGCCACAGCTCGTCGTCCGACTTGCGGTCGAGGCGGGGCAGACCCTTCCAGATGTCCACCAGGGCCCGCAGCCGCTCGCCGGCGCTGCGCCACTGGTCGCTCTGCGCCAGTTCCTCGGCCTCGGCCACCAGCGCGTCCTTGGCCGTACGGGCCTCGTCCGTCTGCTTGGCCTTCTGGACCTTGCGCTCCTCGCGGCGCGAGTCCACGGTCGACACGAGCTTGTCCAGCCGGACGCGCAGCGCGTCGAGGTCGCCGACGGCGTGGTGCTCGTCCACCTGCGTGCGCAGGTGCTCGATGGCCGTCTGGGCGTCCTTGGCGGCCAGATCGGTGGTCCGCACCCGTCGTTCGAGGAGGCCGATCTCGACCACCAGGCCCTCGTACTTGCGCTCGAAGTAGGCCAGGGCCTCCTCCGGGGTGCCGGCCTGCCACGAGCCGACGACCTTCTCGCCATCGGCAGTTCGCACGTACACGGTGCCGGTCTCGTCGACTCGGCCCCACGGGTCGCTGCTCACAGCGCCTCCTCCACCTGATGCCTTGCGAGGGGTTCACCCCCTGGGCATCGTCCACAGTTTCCTGGGGCGGGCCGCGCCCGCCCTGCACAACGCCAACATAGGCGACCGCTGGGCCGGCTGTCCGCATCCAGCACGACGGAATATCGCCGTACCGGAGCGCCGTCGAGGAAATCGAGGAGACAGCCCGGGCCCGGGGCGCCCGGTCCCGGTCAGTTCTGGGTGACGGTGCCCTTCTCGATGGTCACGGGGGTCTTGGGGGCCCCGTCCTGGCCGCCGTCGGCCGTACCGGCCTTGGCCACCTCTTCGAGCACCTTCAGGCCCGCCGCGTCGATCTTGCCGAAGGGCGTGTACGAGGGGGCGAGGGGGCTGTCCTTGTAGACCAGGAAGAACTGGCTGCCGCCCGAGCCGGGCTGGCCGGTGTTGGCCATCGCGACCGTGCCCGCCGGGTAGATCACCTGGCCGGTCTCGTTGGGCTTGCCCAGCGCGTCGAGGTTCTCGTCGGCGATGGTGTAGCCGGGGCCGCCCATGCCGGTGCCCTGCGGGTCACCGCACTGCAGGACGAAGATGCCGCCCGTCGTCAGGCGGTGGCACTTGGTGTTGTCGAAGAAGTTCTTGTCGGCGAGCGACTTGAACGAGTTGACCGTCTGCGGGGTCTTCGCCGCGTCCATCTCGAACTTGACGTCGCCCGCGCTGGTCTTGAGGTCGAAGGTGTACTTCGCCTTGGCGTCGATCGCCATCGCCGGGGAGGGGGACTGCTGCGGGGTGGGCGAGGCGGAAGGCGTCGCGGCCGGGTCGGCCGCCTCGTCCTTCTTGTCCTTGTCGAACACCCCGCCGGCCACGAGGCCGACCAGCGCCGCCACGACCACGGCCACCGCCGCGCCGATCACGGCGAGCCGCTTGCGCGACTTCTGCCGCGCTTCGGCACGCCGCTTCTGCTGGCGTTCGTACTTCTCCCTGGCGAGCTGGCGCCGCCGCTGATCGTTCGTGACCACCGGGTCGTCTCCTTGTGCGTGTCTGGTACCACTGTCCGGGCTGGGTTAGGCCGTACCGTATATGGGTTCGCTGTGTAATGAGCGGCGCCGGTACCCTCTGAGCAGCAGCATTCCGATCTGCAAGCCTCCCGCCGGACGACGATTGAGGACGAACGTGCTGATTGCCGGATTCCCCGCCGGGGCCTGGGGGACCAACTGCTACGTGGTCGCCCCCGCCGCCGGTGAGGAGTGCGTCATCATCGACCCGGGCCACCAGGCCACCCAGGGTGTCGAGGAGACGCTGAAGAAGCATCGGCTCAAGCCCGTCGCGGTCGTCCTCACCCACGGCCACATCGATCATGTGGCCTCGGTGGTCCCGGTGTGCGGAGCACACGACGTACCGGCCTGGATCCACCCCGAGGACCGCTTCATGATGAGCGACCCGGAGAAGGCCCTCGGCCGTTCCCTCGGAGCCCAGCTCATGGGCGAGCTCACGGTGGGGGAGCCCTCCGACGTCAAGGAGCTCACCGACGGCGCGCGGCTCGCCCTGGCCGGCATGGAGCTCACCGTGTCGCACGCCCCCGGCCATACCAGGGGGTCGGTGACCTTCGGGATGCCCGCGGCGGCGGACATCCCGCCGCTGCTGTTCTCGGGCGACCTGCTCTTCGCCGGCTCCATCGGGCGTACCGACTTCCCCGGCGGCAGCCACGCCGACATGCTCGAGTCGCTGGCCCGCGTCTGCCTGCCGCTCGACGACTCGACCGTGGTGCTGCCCGGACACAACGAGCACACGACCATTGGCCGTGAGCGAGCCACCAATCCGTACCTGCGGCAGGTGGCCGCCGGCCTGGGAGACGTCTTCACGTCTCCACGACGAGGAATGTGACGAGAGTTTCGTGAGTACTTTTCAGGCCCCCAAGGGCACGTACGACCTGCTGCCGCCCCGCTCCGCCACCTTCCTGGCGGTGCGCGAGGCCATCTCCGCGCCCCTGAAGGACTCCGGCTACGGGTACGTGGAGACCCCCGGTTTCGAGAACGTCGAGCTGTTCTCGCGCGGCGTCGGAGAGTCCACCGACATCGTCAGCAAGGAGATGTACACCCTCACCACGAAGGGCGGCGACGAGCTCGCCCTGCGCCCCGAGGGCACCGCCTCCGTGCTCCGAGCCGCCCTGCAGGGCAACCTGCACAAGCTCGGCGGCCTGCCCGTCAAGCTCTGGTACTCCGGCTCCTACTACCGCTACGAGCGGGCGCAGGCGGGCCGCTACCGCCACTTCTCCCAGGTCGGCGCCGAGGCGATCGGAGCCGAGGACCCGGCGCTGGACGCCGAGCTGATCATCCTGGCCGACCAGGCGTACCGCTCGCTGGGCCTGCGGAACTTCCGCATCCTGCTGAACTCGCTCGGCGACAAGGAGTGCCGCCCGGTGTACCGGGAGGCACTCCAGGCGTTCCTCCGCGGGCTCGACCTGGACGCGGAGACCGTGCGCCGGGCCGAGATCAACCCGCTGCGCGTGCTCGACGACAAGCGGGCCGACGTACAGAAGCAGCTCGTCGGCGCCCCGATGCTGCGCGACTACCTCTGCGACGCCTGCAAGGCGTACCACGAGGAGGTGCGGGCGCTGGTGACGGCGGCCGGGGTCGCCTTCGAGGACGACGAGAAGCTCGTGCGCGGCCTGGACTACTACACCCGCACCACCTTCGAGTTCGTGCACGACGGTCTGGGCTCCCAGTCGGCGGTGGGCGGCGGTGGCCGCTACGACGGCCTCTCCGAGATGATCGGCGGGCCGGCGCTGCCTTCGGTGGGCTGGGCGCTGGGCGTCGACCGTACGGTGCTGGCGCTCGAAGCGGAGGGGGTCGAACTGGACATCCCGTCCGCGACCTCCGTCTTCGCGGTGGCGCTCGGCGCGGCGAAGCCGGTGCTGTTCGGTCTGGTGACCGAGCTGCGGCGGGCCGGTGTGGCCGCGGACATCTCGTACGGGGGCAAGGGCCTCAAGGGTGCGATGAAGGACGCGAACCGGTCGGGCGCGCGGTTCGCGGTGGTCGCGGGGGACCGTGACCTCGAAGAGGGCGTGGTCCAGCTCAAGGACATGCAGTCCGGGGAGCAGACCCCGGTGGCCGTCGCCGACCTGGTCGCCACCGTCCAGGCGCGCCTGGCCTGACGGTCACCGCCTGGTGGGGCGGGGTCGGGGGGATCCGCTGCGCGGAGCTCTCCCCGCCCCGCCCTTTCGCCGTTTCCCGGGGCTCCGCCCCGGACCCCGTACGTGCGCTTCGCGCCCGTGCCCTCAAACGCCGGGCGGGCTGGATTGCCGCGCAGCGGACGCCGTTACAGCAGGCCGTGCCGCATGGCCGTGGTCACCGCCGCCGTGCGGTCCGTGACCCCAGCTTGCCGAAGATGCGCAGCATGTGCGTCTTGACCGTGGACTCCGCCACGAACAGGCGGCGGCCGATCTCCGCGTTCGTCGCGCCCTCCGCGACCAGGCGGAGCACCGCCACCTCACGGTCGGAGAGCCGTGGCAGCGACGGGCGGGTACGGAGCCGGTCCACCAGCCGGCCCGCCACCGTCGGGGCGAGGACCGTCTCGCCGCGCACGGCCGCCCGGACCGCGGCAGCCAGCTCCGCCCGGGCCATGTCCTTCAGCAGGTAGCCCGCCGCCCCGGCCTCCACCGCGCGCAGGATGTCCCGGTCCTCCTCGTACGTGGTCAGCACCACCACCCGTACCGGCAGCCGGGCCGCCGTGATCCGGGCGATCGATTCGACCCCGTCGCCGCCCGGCATCCGCAGGTCCATCAGGATCAGGTCCAGGCCGCCGCCGGGGACCAGCCGCGCGGCCAGCGCCTCCGCCTGCGGGCCGTTCGAGGCCTCCGCGACGACCTCCAGGTCCGGTTCGGCGCTGAGCATGCCGCGCAGCCCCTCCCGTACCACCGGGTGGTCGTCGGCCAGCAGGATGCGGATCATCTCGTACGGCTCCTCAGCGGATCGGGAGGGTGACGGTGACGGTGGTCCCGGCCGAGGCGGCGCTGTCGACCGCCGCCGCACCGCCCACCTCCGCCGCGCGGGCGAACAGCCCCCGCAGGCCGTAGCCCGGTGCGGGTGCCGCCGGATCGAAGCCCCGCCCGGTGTCCCGGACCGTGAGGGTCAGCTCGGACCGGGCGTAGGCGAGTGACACCGAGCAACGCGCCCGCGGTCCGGCGTGCTTGGCCGCGTTCGACAAGGACTCCTGGCAGGACCGCAGGACCACCACCTCCAGGACCGCGGCCAGCGGCCGGACCTCCCCGGTGACCGAGACCGCCGCCGGCGGATCGTGCCGGGCCGCGAGCCGGCGTACCGCGTCGGGCAGCGAACCGCCGTCGAGATCCGCGGGCGCGCCGCCCGCCACCAGGGCGCGGGCCTCGGCCAGGTTCTGCCGGGCGGTGTCGGCCATCAGCTCCAGGTGGCGCCGGGCTCCCTCCGGATCGGTGTCCAGTTCGGACTGCACGGCCTGTACGAGCATCAGCAGACTGGTGAATCCCTGGGCGAGGGTGTCGTGGATCTCGCGGGACATGCGTTCCCTTTCGGCGTGGGCACCGCGTTCGGCGGAGAGCCGGGCCACCTCCTCCCGGCTGGCGTCGAGTTCCGCGATGAGGGAGGCCCGGTCCTGGCTCTGCTCGATGATCCGGAGGATCCAGGCACCGAAGAAGGCGGAGAAGAGGAAGGTGACGAGCGCGCCGAGCGCGCTCGCGAAGACGGAGTGCCCCGCCGGCCGCCACACCAGCGCCCAGCCCGCCACCGGCAGCAGGCACAGCAGGCCCACCGCGCCGACCGACGGTGGCGCCGGCCCCGAGGCGGGCGCGCAGTGCGGCCGGTTCGCCCTCGGCCACGACCTTGCCGCGGGCGATGACCGCGAGCCGGTCGGCGAGGGCCTCGGCCTCCTCCAGGTAGTGGGTGGTGAGCACGATGGTGGTGCCCGCGTCGGACAGCAGCCGGATCAGGTCCCAGAACTGCCGCCTGGCTGCCGGGTCGAAGCCGGTCGTGGGCTCGTCCAGGAGCAGCAGCTCGGGGTCGCAGATGACCCCGAGCGCCACGTCGAGGCGGCGCCGCTGCCCGCCGGAGAGGGTCTTGAGCCGGTGGCCGCGCTTGTCCTCCAGGCCGACCAGGGCGATCACCTCGGCCGGATCGCGCGGGGCCGGGTAGTAGCGGGCGAAATGCTCGACCGTCTCCCGTACCGTCAGTTCGGCGGGCGCCGACTCGTCCTGCCAGACGATGCCGACGCGCGAGCGCCAGGCCCGCCCGGCGGTCGCGGGGTCCGCGCCGAGGACGAGCACCTCGCCGCCGTCCCGTTCCCGGTGCCCCTGGAGTATTTCCACCGTGGTGCTCTTGCCGGCGCCGTTGGGCCCCAGGAGGCCGAAGACCTCGCCCCGCCGGATCGTCAGGTCCAGTCCGTCCACTGCGGTGACTTCGCCGTACTGCTTGCGGAGCCCCCGTACTTCCACCGCGTTCTCTGTCATGTCTCACATGGTGTGGCGGAAGCCCGTCCACCGGTCCCCCCGTGCGTACCCCCTCCTATCCGTCGAACGATGGACAGTGGACAGTGGAAGGTCCGGCCGGGTACGGCACAATGGCCGGTGCTTGTTGACCTTGCAGATGTGGAGCGGGCCGGATGACGACACGTGGGACCGATACGGACACCGCCGAGCCGCGGACGGCCGTCGGCGGCAGCCGGGCGCTCGCCCTCCTGCTGGTGATCACGGGAGCGGCGGGACTGCTCGCCGCCTGGGTCATCACGCTCGACAAGTTCAAGCTGCTGGAGGACCCGGACTTCGTCCCGGGCTGCAGCCTCAACCCGATCGTCTCCTGCGGCAACATCATGAAGAGCGACCAGGCCTCGGTCTTCGGCTTCCCGAACCCGATGCTGGGGCTCGTCGCCTACGGCATGGTCGTCTGCGTGGGCATGAGCCTGCTCGCCCGGGCGCGCTTCCCGCGCTGGTACTGGCTCACCCTGAACGCCGGAATGCTCTTCGGCGTCGGCTTCTGCACCTGGCTGATGTACCAGTCGCTCTACACGATCAACTCCCTGTGCCTGTGGTGCTGCCTGGCCTGGGTCGCCACCATCGTCATGTTCTGGTACGTCACCTCGCACAACGTCCGCAACCGGCTGCTGCCGACCCCCGGCTGGCTGCGCGCCCTCTTCGACGAGTTCACCTGGGTGCTCCCCGTCCTGCACATCGGGATCATCGGGATGCTGATCCTGACCCGCTGGTGGGACTTCTGGACCTCCTGAGCCCGGCCGAGGTGACGGCCGGCCTTGTCGGTGGCCTCGCATAGGCTTCCGGTGTGGAACCAGATCTCTTCACCGCCGCCGCCGAAGACCGCCAGGCGAAGGACCCCTCCAGTTCTCCGCTCGCCGTCCGGATGCGCCCGCGCACCCTGGACGAGGTCGTCGGTCAGCAGCACCTGCTGAAGCCCGGCTCCCCGCTGCGGCGGCTCGTCGGGGACGGGGCGGGCGGTCCCGCCGGCGCCTCCTCGGTGATCCTCTGGGGCCCGCCGGGCATCGGGAAGACCACGCTCGCGTACGTGGTGAGCCAGGCGACGAAGAAGCGGTTCGTCGAGCTGTCCGCGATCACCGCCGGCGTGAAGGAGGTACGGGCCGTCATCGAAGGCGCCAAGCGGGCGGCCGGCGGATACGGCAAGGACACCGTCCTCTTCCTCGACGAGATCCACCGCTTCAGCAAGGCGCAGCAGGACTCGCTGCTGCCCGCCGTGGAGAACCGCTGGGTCACGCTGATCGCCGCGACCACGGAGAACCCGTACTTCTCGATCATCTCCCCGCTGCTGTCGCGCTCGCTGCTGCTGACGCTGGAACCGCTGACGGACGAGGACCTGAGCGCCCTGATGCACCGGGCGCTGACGGAGGAGCGGGGCCTCGGCGGCGCGGTCACCCTGCCGCCGGACGCGGAGGCGCACCTGCTGCGGATCGCCGGCGGAGACGCGCGGCGCGCGCTGACGGCCCTGGAAGCGGGCGCGGGCTCGGCGATCGCCAAGGGCGAGCCCGAGATCAGCCTCCAGACGGTGGAGGAGGCCGTCGACCGGGCCGCGGTGAAGTACGACCGGGACGGCGACCAGCACTACGACGTGGCGAGCGCGCTGATCAAGTCGATCCGGGGCTCGGACGTGGACGCGGCGCTGCACTACCTGGCGCGCATGATCGAGGCGGGGGAGGACCCCCGGTTCATCGCGCGCCGGCTGATGATCTCGGCGAGCGAGGACATCGGGCTGGCCGACCCGACGGCCCTGCCGCTCGCGGTGGCGGCCGCTCAGGCGGTGGCGATGATCGGCTTCCCCGAGGCCTCGCTCACGCTGTCGCACGTGACGATCGCGCTGGCGCTGGCCCCGAAGTCGAACACCGCGACGACGGCGATCGGCGCGGCGCTGGCCGACGTCCGGGCGGGGCTCGCGGGGTCCGTGCCGACGCATCTCCGGGACGGGCACTACAAGGGAGCGGCGAAGCTGGGGCACGCGGTGGGGTACGTGTACCCCCATGACGTGCCCGGTGCGATTGCTGCGCAGCAGTACGCCCCTGATGCGGTGCACGGGAAGCGGTACTACGAACCGACGCGGTACGGCGCCGAAGCGCGCTACGCGGACGTGGTGGAGAAGGTCCGCGAGCGGCTGCGCGGCGGCGCGTCCTGACCTGCGGCGCCGTTCCCGGGGGCTCCGCCCCCGGACCCCTGCGCCTCAAACGCCGGCGGGGCTGAAGGTGGCCTCAAACGCCGGCCGGGCTGGATTTGGCCGGCGTCGGCCGACATGTGACCGCCGGGCGCTGGGAAATCCAGCCCCTCCGGCGTTTGAGGAGCGGGGTCTGGGGCGGAGCCCCAGGGTCTTTCGGGTCCGGGCGGAGTCCGGGGAACGGTGGAAGGGCGGGTAGGGGACTTCGCCCCGCGCAGCGGCAAGGGTCGCTGCGGGGACTTCGCCCCGCGCAGCGGCGTCGTGTCGCGGGCGCCGGGCACGAGGGCCGGGCCTAGGCTCCGTCGCATGGGACGTGCCACCGCGTGGATCACCGCAGGCGCAGCCGTGCTGCTGATCAGTGGGTGTCACCACGGAGACGGCGAAAGGGCACAGGCCAGCGCCGCCGCACTCGTCGCGCAGGTCCCCCTCGCGAGCGCCGGGTTCCCGCCCGCCGCGGCCGCCGCCAAGACTGAGCTGGGCAGGCTCAAGGTCGAGTGGGGCAAGAACTGGCAGACGTACAAGCGCGAGAACTTCGGCAGGTACTGGTCCGACGAGACCGACGCCATCGGCGGCCGCAACGGCTGCGACACCCGCGACGACGTCCTGCGCAGGGACCTCCGGGAGCTGCGCGAGGGCGACAGGAACCCCTGCGTCGTGTTGTCCGGGGTGCTGAAGGACCCGTACACGGGGAAGGAGCTCCCCTATACCTACCGCCGCGCCTCGCAGATCCAGACCGACCACGTCGTCGCCCTCGGCGCCGCCTGGCGCGGGGGTGCGTACGCCTGGACCCCGCAGCGGCGCCTGGAGTACGCCAACGACCTGGACGTGCTGCTCGCCGTGGACAAGCAGACGAACTACGAGAAGAGCAGCAAGACCGCGGACAAGTGGAAGCCGCCCCAGAAGGGCTACTGGTGCGAGTACGCGCGGCGGTACACCGGGATCAAGGCGAAGTACGGGCTGTCCGTGACCCCGCCGGAGCAGCAGGCGCTGCAGGAGATGCTCGGCACCTGCCCGTAGCCCCCCACCCGCTAGCCGGCGAACAGCGTGCTCATCGCCCGGCGCAGGCCGCAGACGTCGGTCACCGGCTCCGGGAAGTCGAAGCGGGCGTCGAAGGCGGTGGCGCCGCGGGTGAAGCGCACCCGCAGGCCCAGCCGGTCCAGCGCGAGGGGGACCGCGGTCAGGTCCGCCGTCTGCCGGGTGCCCAGCAGGCCGCACAGGTCACCCATCCGGTCTCCGTGCGAGGAGGCCAGGTGCTGGAGGAGCTCCGTCTCGTGGGCCACCATCGGGTCGGGCTCGGCCCCGGCCAGCAGCTCCGGGTCCACGTGCTCGGCGCCCCACAGGTCGTCCACCGAGATCTCGCCGACCTCCAGGCGCAGCAGCATCCACGCGGGCCGGCCGGCCGGCGCTGCGTCGAGCGACTCGGTCAGGCCGAGGAGCTCGCCGACCGGGTGCCGCTCGGCCAGCAGCGCCGCGCAGGCCGCCCGGTCGGCGGCCCCGCGCACCGGCGTGAGCCACCCGGCGAGCCAGGCGCGGCCTCGGATACGATGGGGCACGGACACCGGCGCCACATCCGTGATCTCGATCACGGCGGTGAGGTCGTCGTCCTGGGCGTGAGCGGCTGCCCTGGCAGCCGCGGATTCCCCTGATACCAGGAGAATCACGTCCCCGTCCGGGGTGACGGTCCTTGCGGCCGGCATCCCCGTCCCGAACTCCCCCTGGTCACGAGCACCGGGGAGCGTGAGGGATACTGAGGCGTTGGACTCTACGAGGGTTCGTACGCGTTCGGCTCCGGTGAGCTGCCGAACGCCTTCCCTGGGACGCGGCTGACCTTGCTTATCGTCGCCGAAAGCAGATCCTGTTTCGTTTGGATCTGAACTTCGGTGCGCACTGGGCAGGGGGATCCCATGTGGTCGAGACATTACGTCCTCCTCGCTAAGGTAAGCCTCACCTAACTTACATGGAGGTAGGTTCCACGTGAACCAGAAGCGACCCAAGGTCAAGAAGTCGCGTGCCCTCGGCATTGCGCTGACCCCGAAGGCCGTCAAGTACTTCGAGGCCCGCCCCTACCCGCCGGGCGAGCACGGCCGTGGCCGCAAGCAGAACTCGGACTACAAGGTTCGTCTGCTGGAGAAGCAGCGTCTGCGCGCTCAGTACGACATCTCTGAGCGTCAGATGGCCCGCGCGTACGACCGCGCCAAGAAGGCCGAAGGCAAGACGGGCGAGGCGCTGGTCGTCGAGCTCGAGCGTCGCCTCGACGCCCTGGTCCTGCGTTCGGGCATCGCCCGCACCATCTACCAGGCTCGCCAGATGGTCGTTCACGGCCACATCGAGGTCAACGGCGACAAGGTCGACAAGCCGTCGTTCCGCGTCCGTCCGGACGATGTCATCACGGTGCGCGAGCGCAGCCGCGAGAAGGTTCCGTTCCAGGTTGCCCGTGAGGGTGGCTACGCAGGCGAGGGCGAGACCCCCCGTTACCTGCAGGTCAACCTGAAGGCCCTGGCCTTCCGCCTGGACCGCGACCCGAACCGCAAGGAAATCCCGGTCATCTGCGACGAGCAGCTCGTCGTCGAGTACTACGCCCGCTGATCCAGTACCAGCGGACGTAGCCCTCACAGGCTGGTTCAGCCCGCCGGTTCCCCCTCGGGGGAGCCGGCGGGCTTCCTGTTTTTCACCCCAGGGGCGCCGGTCACCCCCGTCGCCCCGGCGCGCGCCGACGGCCGGTCGGCCCCGCCGTGCGGCCTCGGCAGCGGCCCCGCCGGGACGGGCGCCGGCTCCGGTCCCAGCAGGGCCCGCTCCACCAGGACGTCCAGGGGCAGGGTCCGGCCGTGCCGGGCGCAGGACGCGTACCGCTCGGTGCCCAGCAGCTCGCCCGCCCGCTCCTGGCACATCAGCCGCGGGGCATTGAAGTACCCCGAACCGAACAGCCGCATCCCCACCCCGTCCCACAGGGGCTCCGCCGCGCCCTGCAGGACGGCCGCCTCCGCGGGATGCCCCTCGGCCACGGTGACCAGCGCCAGCAGCTCCACCGCCAGCACCAGCCCCACCAGGTCGCGGAACGTGTGGTTGATGGCCACGCACTCGGCCAGCAGTCGCCGCGCCTCGGCCGTGCCCCCGGCGTCCAGCGCCGCGTAGGCCAGGACGTACAGGGCGTACGCCTTGGTCCAGCGCTCCCCGCGCTCCTCGCAGATCTCCCGAACCTCCCGGCACAGGGTGAGCGCGCCCGCCAGCTCCCCCTGGAAGGCCAGCGCCATCGCCAGCTCCACCTGGCACATCAGGACGTTGCTGTTGAGCTCCCCGGCCTCCCGGTAGCGCTCCAGCGCCGAGCCCAGCAGCTCCCCGGCCCGGGTCATGTCGTCGGAGACCAGTGCCAGACAGCCCATCCGGTGCACGGCGTACGCCGCCGCCACCGGGTTCTCGCTCCGCGCGGCCCCGTCCCGGCACTCGTACAGCGCGCTCATCGAGGCCACCGAGTCGCCCTGCAGGGCCGCGACGTACCCGAGCACCCACAGCGCCTTCAGCCGGGAGCTCTCGTACTCCGCCCCGGCGAGCCCGAGCTCGCCCTCCAGGGTCCGGTCCAGCCAGTGCCGGCCCTCGGTGAGCCGGCCGCAGCCCGCCCAGTAGAACCAGAGGGTGCCCGCCAGGTACTGGCCGAGGTGGACCTCGTCGGGCTCGTCCAGGCAGCACTCCAGCGCGAGCCGCAGGTTCGGCAGCTCCGCCTCCACCAGCGCGGCCACCTCCTCCTGGCGCGGGCTGAACCAGTCCAGCTCGCACCAGGTCGCCAGGCCCATGTACCAGTCCCGGTGCCGGCGCCGCAGCCGCCGGGCGTCGCCCAGCGACTCCAGCCAGCCCGCCCCGTAGATCCGTACGCTCTCCAGCATCCGGTAGCGGACCCCGGCCGCCGTCTCCTCCCGGACCAGCAGGGACTGTCCCAGCAGCTCCCCGACCAGGTCCAGCACCGAGTCCACCGGCAGGTCCGGCCCCGCGCACACGTACTCGGCGGCGTCCAGGTCGAACTGCCCGGCGAACACCGAGAGCCGCGCCCACAGCAGCCGCTCCCCGGCCGTGCACAGCTCGTGGCTCCAGCCGATCGCCGTGCGCAGCGCCCGGTGCCGGGGCAGCGCGCCGCGCGAGCCGCCCGTCAGCAGGGCGAAGCGGTCCTCCAGCCGGGACAGCACCTGCGCCGGCGACAGCGTGCGCAGCCGGCCCGCCGCCAGCTCCAGGGCCAGGGGCAGGCCGTCGAGGCGGGCGCACAGCTCGGCCAGCTCCGCCCGGTTGGCCTCCGTCAGGGCGAAGGACGGATCGGCCGCCGAGGTCCGCTCGATCAGCAGGGCCAGGGCCTCCTCGGGATCCAGCGGAGCCAGCGGCCAGGACAGCTCCCCGTCGAGGGTCAGCGGGCGCCGGCCGGCGGCGAGCACGCGCAGGCCGGGGGAGCGGCGCAGGAGGTCCCGTACCAGGTCGGCGGTCTCGTCGACCAGCTGCTCGAAGCCGTCCAGGACCAGCAGCAGCCGCCGCTCGGCCAGGTGTTCGGCGAGCACCGTCCGCGGCGGCCGGGTGGTGTGGTCGGTCAGCCCGAGTGACTCGGCGAGCGTCAGCTCCAGCAGCGCCGGATCCCGTACGGAGGCCAGCTCGGCCAGCCACACGCCGTCGCAGTAGCGTTCCTGCGCCGGATCGGCAGGCCCGCCCACGTCGGCGGGGCGGGCGGGACCGGCCGCCGCGTCGGCGGCAGCCCTGGCCGCCGCGAGTACCAGACGGGTCTTGCCCACGCCGCCCGCGCCGGTCACCGTGACCAGCCGCGAGGCGTCCAGCAGCCGCCCCAGCTCGGAGAGTTCCCCGCCCCGCCCGACAAAGCCGCTCAGGTCCGAGGGAAGATTGCCCGGCGTCCTTCGTGGAATGGGTCTTTGTCGCATGGGACACGGAGCGTACTGGTCCGCATGCGCTGCGTACAAGGCGGGTCGGTTCCCGGCGCCAGGCAGGCGCGGCGCCCCGCAATTCCGGTACTGCGGCGGATCTCCGGCGCGATAGGGTCGGAGGACGACTTTTTCGCTTGGTGATCAATCTGTAGAGAGCGGTGTGAACGTGTCCGGTGGAGAGGTGGCCGGGATCCTCGTGGCCGTCTTCTGGGCCATCTTGGTCTCCTTCCTCGCCGTGGTGCTGGTGAGGCTGGCCCAGGTGCTCAAGGCGACCACCAAGCTGGTGGCCGACGTGACCGAGCAGGCCGTCCCGCTGCTCGCGGACGCCTCCACCACCGTCCGCTCCGCCCGCACCCAGCTCGACCGGGTCGACGCCATCGCGAGCGACGTACAGGAAGTCACCTCCAACGCCTCCGCGCTGTCCTCCACCGTCGCGTCCACCTTCGGCGGGCCGCTCGTCAAGGTCGCGGCCTTCGGCTACGGCGTCCGCAAGGCGCTGGGCAAGGGCGGCGCGACCCCGCAGGACGCGCCGGCCAAGACCTCCCGACGGACCGTGATCGTCGGCCGTACGGTGCCGGCCGCCCGGCGCCGGAAGCAGAAGGGCTGAGATCTCCGATGTTCCGCCGAGCCTTCTGGTTCACCGCAGGCGCAGCCGCCGGCGTGTGGGCCACCACCAAGGTCAACCGGCAGCTCAAGAAGCTGACGCCGGAGAGCCTCGCCGCCCAGGCCGCCGACAAGGCGATCGAGGCGGGCCACCGCCTCAAGGACTTCGCCCTCGACGTCAAGTCGGGGATGTCGCAGCGCGAGGACGAGCTGAACGACGCACTGGGACTCCACCAGGATCCCGACCTGCCCGGCAACGTCACCGCCCTTCCCGGGCCGCGGCGGCTGCGGGCCATCGAGCACGACCAGACCAAGAACCGTTTTTCGAAGCTTACGTACAACCGGAATGAGGACCACTGATGGAGTCGGCTGAAATCCGCCGCCGCTGGCTGAGCTTCTTCGAGGAGCGCGGTCACACCGTTGTCCCTTCGGCGTCGCTCATCGCGGACGACCCGACTCTGCTGCTGGTGCCCGCGGGCATGGTGCCGTTCAAGCCGTACTTCCTCGGCGAGGTCAAGCCGCCCGCGTCGACGCTCACCAGCGTGCAGAAGTGCGTCCGGACGCCGGACATCGAAGAGGTCGGCAAGACCACCCGCCACGGCACGTTCTTCCAGATGTGCGGCAACTTCTCCTTCGGCGACTACTTCAAGGAAGGCGCCATCAAGTACGCCTGGGAGCTGCTCACCAGCTCCGTGGCGGACGGCGGCTACGGCCTGGAGGCCGAGAAGCTCTGGATCACGGTCTACCTCGACGACGACGAGGCCGAGGCCATCTGGCGCGACAAGATCGGCGTCCCGGCCGAGCGCATCCAGCGCCTGGGCAAGAAGGACAACTTCTGGTCCATGGGCGTCCCGGGCCCCTGCGGTCCCTGCTCGGAGATCAACTACGACCGCGGCCCCGAGTTCGGCGTCGAGGGCGGCCCCGCCGTCAACGACGAGCGCTACGTGGAGATCTGGAACCTGGTCTTCATGCAGTACGAGCGCGGCGCCGGCGACGGGAAGGAAGACTTCCCGATCCTCGGCGACCTGCCGTCGAAGAACATCGACACCGGTCTCGGCCTCGAACGCCTCGCGATGATCCTGCAGGGCGTGCAGAACATGTACGAGACCGACACCCTGCGCGTGGTCATGGACAAGGCCACCGAGCTGACCGGCGTGCAGTACGGCGCCGCCCAGGGCACGGACGTCTCGCTGCGCGTGGTCGCCGACCACATCCGCACCTCCGCCATGCTCATCGGCGACGGCGTGACCCCCGGCAACGAGGGCCGCGGCTACGTGCTGCGCCGCATCATGCGCCGCGCCATCCGCAACATGCGCCTCATGGGCGCCACCGGTCCGGTCATCCAGGAGCTCGTCAACGTGGTCATCGAGACCATGGGGCAGCAGTACCCGGAGCTGATCACCGACCGCAAGCGCATCGAGACCGTCGCGCTCGCCGAAGAGGCCGCCTTCGTGAAGGCCCTGCGCGGGGGCACGAACATCCTCGACACCGCCATCACCGAGACCAAGGCGACCGGCGGCACGGTCCTGGCCGGCGACAAGGCGTTCCTGCTCCACGACACCTGGGGCTTCCCGATCGACCTCACCCTGGAGATGGCCGCCGAACAGGGCCTCTCCGTGGACCAGGACGGCTTCCGCCGCCTGATGCAGGAGCAGCGGGACACGGCCAAGGCCGACGCCAAGGCCAAGAAGACCGGCCACGCGGACATGTCCGCCTACCGGGAGATCGCCGACGGCTCCGGCGCCACCGAGTTCACCGGCTACGCCACCAACCAGGGCGAGTCCACCATCGTCGGCCTCCTGGTCAACGGCGTCTCCGCGCCCGCCGCCTCCGAGGGCGACGAGGTCGAGGTCGTCCTGGACCGCACCCCCTTCTACGCCGAGGGCGGCGGCCAGCTCGCCGACCAGGGCCGCATCAAGCTCGACTCGGGCGCCGTCATCGTCGTCCGCGACGTGCAGCAGCCGGTCCCCGGCGTCTCCGTGCACAAGGGCTCCGTCCAGGTCGGCGAGGTGACGGTGGGCGCCTCCGCGTACGCCGCCATCGACATCCAGCGCCGCCGGGCCATCGCCCGCGCCCACTCGGCCACGCACCTGACGCACCAGGCCCTGCGCGACGCGCTCGGCCCGACGGCCGCCCAGGCCGGTTCCGAGAACTCGCCGGGCCGCTTCCGCTTCGACTTCGGCTCGCCGAACGCCGTCCCCGGCTCGGTCCTCACCGACGTCGAGCAGAAGATCAACGACGTGCTGTCCCGCGAGCTCGACGTCACCGCCGAGATCATGAGCATCGACGAGGCGAAGAAGCAGGGCGCCATCGCCGAGTTCGGCGAGAAGTACGGCGAGCGCGTGCGCGTCGTGACCATCGGCGACTTCTCCAAGGAGCTGTGCGGCGGCACGCACGTCGGCAACACCAGCCAGCTCGGCCTGGTGAAGCTGCTCGGCGAGTCCTCCATCGGCTCCGGCGTGCGCCGCGTCGAGGCCCTCGTCGGCGTGGACGCGTACAACTTCCTCGCCAAGGAGCACACGGTCGTCGCCCAGCTCCAGCAGCTGGTCAAGGGCCGTGCGGAGGAGCTGCCGGAGAAGATCGCCTCCATGCTCGGCAAGCTGAAGGACGCCGAGAAGGAGATCGAGAAGTTCCGCGCGGAGAAGGTCCTCCAGGCCGCCGCCGGTCTCGCCCAGAACGCCCAGGACATCCACGGCGTCGCCCTCGTCGTGGGCACCGTGCCGGACGGCACCGGCGCCGACGACCTGCGCAAGCTGGTCCTCGACGTCCGCGGCCGCATCCAAGGAGACCGCCCGGCCGTGGTCGCGCTCTTCACCACCGCCAACGACCGCCCGCTGACCGTCATCGCCACCAACGAGGCCGCCCGCGAGCGCGGCCTCAAGGCCGGCGACCTGGTCCGTACGGCCGCCAAGACCCTCGGTGGCGGCGGCGGCGGCAAGCCGGACGTGGCCCAGGGCGGCGGCCAGAACCCGGCCGCCATCCCCCAGGCCATCGCCGCGGTCGAGCGCCTCGTCGTAGAGACGGCCTGAAGATATGACACTGCGCCGCGGCCGCCGTCTGGCCATCGATGTCGGTGACGCCCGGATCGGGGTCGCCTCGTGCGACCCCGATGGGGTGTTGGCCACACCGGTGGAAACAGTTCCGGGGCGGGACATCCCCTTCGCCCACCGGCGGCTGCGGCAGCTCGTCGCGGAGTACGAGCCCATCGAGGTGGTGGTCGGTCTGCCCCGCTCGCTCAGCGGGCGGGAAGGGCCGGCCGCGGCCAAGTGCCGCGCCTTCGCCATGGAACTCGCCAAGGGCATCAAGCCCGTGACGGTGCGTCTGGTGGACGAGCGGATGACCACGGTCACCGCGGCCCAGGGCCTGCGGGCCTCGGGGAAGAACGCGAAGAAGAGCCGGTCGGTCATCGACCAGGCGGCCGCCGTGGTGATCCTGCAGAACGCTCTTGAGACCGAACGGGTATCAGGTAATCCGCCCGGTGAGTGCGTCGAAGTGGTTGTCTGATCGCGATACGGTAACGTTCCGCGCGATGTGACGGCATTCGAACAGCCGTCGCCCATCAGAAGAGGCGGAACCGTGTGTCGCGGCAGACGGAGTCGCGGCCAACGCCCTGCGGCGCGCTAGGGGATCGATGACTGAGTATGGCCGGGGCCCTGGCCCCGAACCGTGGCACCCCGAGGACCCGCAGTACGGGGACCAGGGGTGGACCGGGCACGAGGCCCAGCAGGGTCAGATGCCCTACGTCGGAGGCCCGCAGCAGTACCAGCAGGAGCCTCAGCCCCAGCAGGCCTACTACGCGCAGCAGCAGGGCCAGTACCCCCAGGCCCAGCAGATGCCGTACCAGCAGCAACAGCAGCAGATGCCGTATCCGCAGCACCCGCAGCAGCACCCGCAACAACACGCGCAGCAGCACCAGGACACGTACGGGGGCCAGGGCCAGGTCTGGGACACCGGCCAGGGCCAGTACGCCGCGGTGCCGCAGGCCGCCGACCCGTACGCGGGCGCGGATCCGTACGCGCAGCAGCAGGCGACCGGCTACCCCGGCGAGGCCCCCGACCTGTACGGCACCCCCGAGGCCTTTCCGCCGCCGCGGCCGCCGGGCAGGAGGCACCTGCCGACCGAGGAGCCGTGGAAGGAAGAAGAGAACGCCTCGGCCGACGCCTTCCTCGCGGGCGGCGGAGGCGGTGACGACGGCGACGACGGAGACGACGGCGGGCGCGGTGGCCGCCGGTCCGGCCGCTCCGGCGGCAAACCGAAGAAGCGCAGCGGCATGGCCTGCCTCATCGCGGCCGTGGTCATCGTCGGCGTGCTCGGCGGTGGCGGCTACTACGGCTACAGCTACCTGAAGGACAAGTTCGGCGCGGCCGAGGACTTCGCGGGCTCGGGCATCGACGAGACCATCGACGTGGAGATCCCCAAGGGCGCGGGCCTGGGCCAGATGGGCCGCATCCTCAAGCAAGCCGGCGTGGTCGCGAGCGCCCAGGCCTTCGTGGACGCCGCGACGGCCAATCCCGACGGCAAGAAGATCCAGCCCGGCGTCTACCCGCTCAAGAAGAAGATGTCGGCCGCCGCGGCGGTCGAGGTCATGGTCGACCCCACCAAGCTGCACGTGCTCACCGTTACCGAGGGCATGCGCAACACCACGGTCTACGACGCGATCGACAAGAAGCTCGAGAAGCCGGCCGGCACCACCAAGGACATCGCCTTCAAGCAGGCGAAGACCCTCGGCCTGCCGGCCTGGGCGAACAACGACAAGAACATCATGGATCCGCTCGAGGGCTTCCTGTACCCCACGCGCTACGACCTGACCAAGGACAGCACCCCCGAGTCCCTGCTCAAGCAGATGGTCAAGAACGCGACGGACAAGTACACGGAGCACGGGGTCGAGGCCAAGGCCAAGGAACTGGGCCTGGACAACCCGCTCCAGGTGATCACGGTGGCCAGCCTCGTCAACGCCGAGGGCAAGAACCACGACGACTTCCGGAAGATGGCGGAGGTGGTCTACAACCGCCTCAAGAAGACCAACGACGTCACGAACCGGAAGCTCCAGTTCGACTCGACGTACAACTACATCAAGGGCCAGAGCGAGATCAACTTCAACCTCAGGGAAGCCCAGGCCTTCGTCCACCCCTACAACACGCACAACGTGGCGGGACTGCCCCCGGGCCCGATCGGGAACCCCGGCCTGGAGGCGCTGACCGCTACGCTCGACCCGGACCACGGCGGCTGGATGTTCTTCGTGTCGGTCGACGGTGACAAGACGACCTTCACCCAGACCTACGAAGAGCACACCAAGCTCGCCAACGAGTTCCAGGAACGGCAGAAGCAGAAGAACGGCGGGTAGCAGGACATGTCACGGATACGGGCCGCGGTGCTGGGTTCTCCCATCGAGCACTCCCTCTCACCGGTGCTGCACCGCGCCGCGTACCAGGAGCTCGGCCTCGGAGACCGGTCGTACGACCGCTTCGAGGTCGACGAGGCCGCGCTGCCCGGATTCGTCGCACAGCTCGGCCCCGAGTGGGCCGGGCTGTCGCTGACCATGCCGCTCAAGCGGGCGATCATCCCGCTGCTCGACGAGATCAGCGACACGGCCGCCTCCGTGGAGACGGTCAACACCGTCGTCTTCACCGAGGACGGCCGCAAGACCGGGGACAACACCGACATCCCCGGCCTGCTCGCGGCACTGAGCGAGCAGGGCGTCGAGAAGGTGGAGTCCGCCGCCGTACTCGGCGCGGGCGCCACCGCTTCCTCGGCGCTCGCCGCGCTGGCCCGGATCTGCACCGGCCAGGTGACCGCGTACGTACGCTCCGAGGCCCGGGCCGCGGAGATGCGCGCGTGGGGCGAGCGGCTCGGCGTGGACGTGCGCACGGCCGACTGGTCGCGGGCGGCCGAGGCACTGGACGCGCCGCTGGTCATCGCCACCACCCCGGCCGGCGCCACGGACGAGCTGGCCGCCTCCGTGCCCGCCGCTCCGGGCACCCTCTTCGATGTCCTGTACGACCCCTGGCCGACGCCCCTGGCCGCGGCCTGGACGCACCGCGGAGGCAAGCTCCTCGGCGGCCTCGACCTCCTGGTCCACCAGGCGGTCCTCCAGGTCGAGCTGATGACCGGCTGCCCCACCGCCCCGCTCGCGGCCATGCGCGCCGCGGGCGAGGCGGCGCTGCGCGCCCGCCACTGAGCGGGACCGGAAACCCTTCCTAGATCCACATGTCGCCCCGGGCAGAGGTGCGCCGCCGTCCGATAGCTGGACCGGAGGGCGGTGTACCGGCCCGGACATGGGAGGATCGGGTGAAGGCGGGTCTGGGCCGCGCACCCGGTCGCGCCGTCGCTGAATCAGGCGCGAGCACAAGGAGCATCGTTGAGCAGGTTGCGTTGGCTGACGGCCGGGGAATCGCACGGCCCGGCTCTGGTAGCGACGCTGGAGGGGCTTCCCGCCGGCGTTCCGGTCACCACGGAGCTGGTGGCCGAGCACCTGGCCCGGCGCCGGCTCGGCTACGGCCGTGGTGCCCGGATGAAGTTCGAGCAGGACGAGATCACCTTCCTCGGCGGTGTCCGCCACGGTCTGTCGCAGGGTTCCCCGGTCGCGGTGATGATCGGGAACACCGAGTGGCCGAAGTGGGAGACGGTGATGTCGGCCGATCCGGTCGATCCCTCGCTGCTCAAGGAGACCGGTCGCAACGCGGCGCTCACGCGGCCCCGTCCCGGCCATGCCGACCTCGCGGGCATGCAGAAGTACGGTTTCTCGGAGGCGCGTCCGATCCTGGAGCGTGCCAGCGCCCGTGAGACCGCTGCCCGTGTGGCTCTGGGTGCGATCGCGCGGTCCTTCATCAAGGAGGTCGCGGGCATCGAGATCGTGTCCCACGTCGTGGAGCTGGCGGCCGCCAAGGCCCCGTACGGCGTCTACCCGACCCCCGCCGACGTCGAGAAGCTCGACGCCGACCCGGTGCGCTGCCTCGACGCCGACGCGTCGAAGGCGATGGTCGCGGAGATCGACCAGGCCCACAAGGACGGCGACACCCTCGGCGGCGTCGTCGAGGTCCTCGCCTACGGCGTGCCCGTCGGCCTCGGCTCGCACGTGCACTGGGACCGCCGCCTCGACGCGCGCCTCGCGGCCGCGCTCATGGGAATCCAGGCCATCAAGGGCGTGGAGGTCGGCGACGGCTTCGACCTCGCCCGCGTGCCCGGCTCGCAGGCCCACGACGAGATCGTCAACACCCCCGAGGGCATCCGGCGCACCTCCGGCCGCTCCGGCGGCACCGAGGGCGGTCTGACCACTGGCGAGCTGCTGCGCGTACGCGCCGCGATGAAGCCGATCGCGACCGTGCCGAAGGCCCTGGCGACCGTGGACGTCGCCACCGGCGAGGCCACCGTCGCGCACCACCAGCGCTCCGACGTCTGTGCCGTGCCCGCGGCGGGCATCGTCGCCGAGGCCATGGTCGCCCTGGTGCTGGCCGACGCCGTGGTGGAGAAGTTCGGCGGCGACTCCGTCCCCGAGACCCGCCGCAACGTCCGGTCCTACCTCGACAACCTGCAGATCCGGTGACGGGCACCAGCGCGACCGGACCCGTGGTGGTACTCGTCGGCCCCATGGGGTCCGGCAAGTCCACCGTGGGCGAGCTGATCGCCCAGCGGCTCGGCGTCTCCTACCGGGACACCGACGCCGACATCGTCGCGGCCCAGGGCCGGGAGATCTCCGACATCTTCGTGGACGAGGGCGAACCCTACTTCCGTGAGCTGGAGCGTGAGGCGGTCGCCGCCGCCGTCGCCGGACACGAGGGGGTCCTCGCCCTCGGCGGCGGCGCCGTCCTCGACGAGAAGACGCGCGAACTGCTGTCCGGGCTGCCGGTCGCCTACCTCTCGATGGACGTCGAGGAAGCAGTCAAGCGCGTGGGCCTCGGCGCCGCGCGCCCGCTGCTCGCCGTCAACCCGCGCCGCCAGTGGCGCGAGCTGATGGACGCCCGGCGCCCCCTGTACACCGAAGTCGCGCGCGTCGTGGTGGCCACCGACGCCCGCACCCCCGAAGAGGTCGCCCAGGCGGTCCTCGACGCTCTGGAGTTGAAGAACGCATGACAGACCAGGTGACGCGGATCCAGGTCGGCGCGAGCGCCGGGCACGACGCGTACGAGGTGCTGGTCGGCCGGCAGCTGCTCGGCGAGCTCGGCTCCCTGATCGGTACGAAGGCCCAGCGGGTCGCCGTCATCCACCCCGAGGCCCTCGCCTCGACCGGTGAGGCCCTGCGGGACGACCTCGCCGCGCAGGGGTACGAGGCCGTCGCCATCCAGGTGCCGAACGCCGAAGAGGCCAAGACGGCCGAGGTGATGGCGTACTGCTGGAAGGCGCTGGGCCAGTCCGGCTTCACCCGCAGCGACGCCATCGTCGGCGTCGGCGGGGGATCCACCACCGACCTCGCGGGCTTCGTCGCGGCCTCCTGGCTGCGCGGGGTGCGCTGGATCGCCGTCCCGACCACCATCCTGGCGATGGTGGACGCGGCCGTCGGCGGCAAGACCGGCATCAACACCGCCGAGGGCAAGAACCTCGTCGGCGCCTTCCACCCGCCGGCCGGCGTGCTCTGCGACCTGGCGGCGCTGGAGTCGCTGCCGGTCAACGACTACGTCAGCGGTCTCGCCGAGATCATCAAGGCCGGGTTCATCTCCGACCCGGTGATCCTCGACCTGATCGAGGCGGACCCCGAGGCGGCGCGCACCCCGGCCGGCCCGCACACGGCCGAGCTGATCTGCCGCTCCATCCAGGTCAAGGCCGACGTGGTCTCCAGCGACCTCAAGGAGTCGGGCCTGCGGGAGATCCTCAACTACGGGCACACCCTCGCGCACGCCATCGAGAAGAACGAGCGCTACAAGTGGCGCCACGGTGCGGCCGTCTCGATCGGCATGGTCTTCGCCGCCGAACTCGGCCGGCTCGCGGGCCGGCTCGACGACGCGACGGCCGACCGGCACAAGGCCGTCCTCGCCTCGGTGGGGCTGCCGCTGACCTACCGCGGCGACCAGTGGCCCAAGCTGCTGGAGACCATGAAGCTCGACAAGAAGTCCCGGGGCGACCTGCTGCGCTTCATCGTCCTGGACGGGCTGGCGAAGCCGACCGTCCTGGAGGGTCCCGATCCGGCCGTCCTCGTGGCGGCCTTCGGCGAGGTCGCGGCCTGATCCGGCCGGGCCGGTGCGAACCGGCCCCGCCGGCCCGACCGGTTCGGGCCGGTCTGAACCGGTCTGCGCAGTGCCACCTCGCGGCCGTGTGACCCGCCGAGCCCCCGTGGTCATATAACGTTCTCGCATCAGTCGTGGTGGAACGAGACGGAGTGGCAGCGGATGCAGCAGGGCATGGCAGGCGGGGGCTGGGAGCCGCCGGGGAGTCAGCACCCGGCAGCGCCCCCGCAGCCGCCGGTACCGCCCGTGGCGGGCTGGCCGGCGCCTCCCATGCCCGCCGGGCCCGCCGCGCCCCTCGCCGCGCCGGGTCCGCCGGACGGATTCACCGGGCACGTCCCGCTGCCGCCCGCCGCTCCCGGCACCGGCGGCGCCACCCTCGCGGTCCTGCTGATCGGCCCCGCGGGTGCCGGCAAGACCACGGTGGCCCGCCACTGGGCCGGCACCCGGCCCGTCCCCACCGCGCACATAAGCCTGGACGACGTACGGGAATGGGTCTGCTCGGGCTTCGCGGATCCACAGGCCGGCTGGAACGACCACTCCGAGGCCCAGTACCGCCTCGCCCGCCGCACCTGCGGCTTCGCCGCCCGGAACTTCCTGGCCAACGGGATCTCCTGCATCCTCGACGACGCCGTGTTCCCGGACCGGCCGGTGGTGGGCCTCGGCGGCTGGAAGCGCCATGTCGGGCCCGCGCTGCTGCCGGTCGTCCTGCTGCCCGGCCTGGAGATCGTCCTGGAGCGCAACGCCGCCCGCTCCGGGAACCGGCGGCTCTCCGACGAGGAGGTCGCGCGGATCCACGGCCGGATGGCCGGCTGGTACGGATCCGGGCTGCCGATCATCGACAACTCCCACCTGGACGTCGAGGGGACCGCCCGCGCCCTGGACGAGACCCTGGCCCGCGTCATCTCGCAGCCGGCCTACTGAATCCCCGCCCGCGGCGCCCGGCGGGACCGGCCCGGCCCCCGTACGGCTGCGCTCACCAGGCCGGATGCGCGCCGCGCTCGTAGGCTCGGAAACATGTCAGACGTGTACGCGGCCCGCCGGGGCCTGCTTCGCGACCGCTGTGCGGCCGCCGGAAACGCCGCCGCACTCATCACGCGTCCGGCGAACGTCCGCTACCTCTCCGGGGCGTCGCCGCTGGGCGCGGTCCTGCTGGTCGGTCCGGGCGGCGAGGACATGCTGTTCTGCGCCGGGCCGCCCACCGGGGAGGCCGACGAGGGGCGGCTCGACGGGAACCTACGGCTCTCCGTGCTGGCCGGCCCCGGAGCGGATCCCGCCGTCGCGGCGGCCGACACGGCCTCCGCGGCCCGCGCCGAATCCCTCGCCGTCGAGGAACACCACCTCACCGTCGGCCGGCACCGCGCCCTGAGCTCGGTGGCACCCGGGCTGCGCCTGGCCGATCTGGGGACCGCCGTGGAACAGCAGCGCCTCGTCAAGGACGAGGAGGAGATCGCCTGCCTGCGGATCGCCGCCGAGATCGCCGACCAGGCCCTCGGCGAGCTGCTCGAATCGATCCTGGTGGGCCGCACCGAACGGCACCTGGCCCTGGAGCTGGAACGCCGGCTCGTGGACCACGGGGCCGACGGCCCGGCCTTCCCGACCTCCGTCGGCACCGGCCCGCACTCCGGCCGCTCCCGGCACCGGCCCTCGGACCGGCGGGTCGAGGAGGGTGATTTCCTGTCCGTCTGCCTCGGCGCGAACTACCGGGGCTATCGCTGCGAGATCGGCCGCACCTTCGTGATCGGCACGACCCCCGCCGACTGGCAGATCGAGCTGTACGAGCTCGTCTTCGCCGCCCAGCGGGCGGGTCGGGAGGCTCTGATGCCCGGGGCCGCGTACCGCGATGTGGATCACGCGGCCCGCTCCGTACTCGACTCCGCAGGTCACGGTGAGGCCCTCGCTGCATGGACCGGACACGGTGTCGGTCTCGAAATCGACGAGGACCCGCAGCTTGCACCTACCGCCATGGGTAAACTGGACGCTTGCGTGCCGGTCACCGTCGAACCGGGGGTTCACCTCCCTGGCCGGGGTGGTGTCCGGATCGATGACACGCTCGTCGTACGCCCCGAGGCGGACGGCGGTCCCGAGCTACTCACCATTACGACCAAGGAGCTGCTCGCGCTCTAGCCCGCGTCGCCGGGCTGTGCGCGCACCCGTGGTCTTCCAGTGCAGGAGATTCCCACACCGTGGCTTCCACGAACGACCTCAAGAACGGCATGGTGCTGAAGCTCGACGGGGGCCAGCTCTGGTCCGTCGTCGAGTTCCAGCACGTCAAGCCCGGCAAGGGCCCGGCCTTCGTGCGCACCAAGCTGAAGAGCGTCATGTCCGGCAAGGTCGTCGACAAGACGTTCAACGCCGGCACCAAGGTCGAGACGGCCACCATCGACCGCCGCGACATGCAGTTCTCCTACATGGACGGCGAGTACTTCGTGTTCATGGACATGGAGGACTTCGACCAGCTGATGGTCGACAAGAAGGCCGTCGGCGATGCCGCCAACTTCCTGATCGAGGGCTTCACCGCCTCCGTGGCCCGCCACGAGGGCGAGGTGCTCTACGTCGAGCTGCCGGCCGCCGTCGAGCTGACCATCGAGCACACCGACCCGGGCGTCCAGGGCGACCGCTCCACCGGTGGCACGAAGCCGGCGACGCTGGAGACGGGCCACGAGATCCAGGTCCCGCTCTTCATCAACACCGGCGAGAAGATCAAGGTCGACACCCGCACCAGCGACTACCTCGGCCGGGTGAACAGCTAACCGTGGCTGCCCGGAGCAACGCGCGCAAGCGCGCTTTCCAGATCCTGTTCGAGGCCGACCAGCGCGGGGTCTCCGTGCGCGAGGTCCTCGCGGACTGGGTCCGCCACTCGCGGTCGGACACCGACCGCCAGCCCGCGGTGAACGAGTTCACCATGGAACTCGTCGAGGGGTACGCCGACAAGGTGGACCGCATCGACGATCTGATCGCCACCTACGCCGTGGACTGGGACCTCGACCGCATGCCGGTCGTCGACCGGAACATCGTGCGTCTCGGTGCCTACGAGCTGATCTGGGTCGACGGAACCCCGGACGCCGTGGCCATCGACGAGGCCGTACAGCTGGCCAAGGAGTTCTCCACGGACGAGTCGCCCTCGTTCGTGAACGGACTGCTCGGCCGCTTCAAGGACCTCAAGCCGAAGCTGCGCCGCAGCGAGAGCTGACAGGCGCCGGTACGGCGAGAACGGAGGGCCCGCAGCGTACGCGCGCTGCGGGCCCTCCGTCGTATGCCCGGGTGGTCTGGATGCCCTGGGGCGGCCTGGTGCGGCCTGGGGCGGCTGGGAGGCACGAAAAAACCGGTGGGTGCGGGGAGCGTTTCGGCTCCCGGCACCCACCGGTAAACGTTTCTGCTGAGGCTTGGGGGACTAGATGTCCTCGTGCGCCACCGCACGGCGAGCGTCCGCGTCCAGCACGCCCCAGCTGATGAGCTGCTCGGTCAGGACCGAGGGCGACTGGTCGTAGATGACGGCGAGGGTGCGCAGGTCGTCCTGGCGGATCGAGAGCACCTTGCCGTTGTAGTCGCCGCGCTGGCTCTGGATGGTCGCCGCGTAACGCTGCAGCGGGCCGGCCTTCTCGGCGGGCACGTGGGCCAGGCGCTCCAGGTCCAGGCGCAGCTTCGGCGGCGGCTCGGCCGCTCCGCCGGGGGTCGTACCCGGCAGCAGTTCCTGCACCGGAACCCCGTAGAAGTCCGCCAGCTCGGCGAGACGCTGGACGGTCACGGCGCGGTCTCCGCGCTCGTAAGAACCGACCACCACGGCCTTCCACCGGCCCTGGGACTTCTCCTCGACACCGTGGAGGGAAAGGCCCTGCTGGGTGCGGATGGCGCGGAGCTTGGCCCCGAGCTGTTTGGCGTATTCGCTGGACATAACGCTCCCGGACGCTGTGACGACATGACCACGTGCGGCTCCGCCGCGCGGCTGGTAACTCACTGTGAGGTTACGCAGCGTTACTTGGATGCGTCAAGCCGAATGGTCTCCAACGCCCACGTAAGAGGGGTCCTGGTCTGCCCCGATGCCAGGTCGCGGGAATCTCCCTGGTACCGTGGAACACGTACATCCGACGTCCTTTAAGGTCCGTCCCGTGAGGCGGAGAAGGAGGTCCTTTTCATGGACACTCAGCACGATCAGCAGGATCAGAAAACAGCTGCCGACGTCATGCGCCCCGTTCTCGAAGCGCAGGACATCGCCCGGGTTCTGACCCGTATCGCCCACGAAATCGTCGAACGCGCCAAGGGCGCCGACGATGTGGTGCTCCTCGGCATTCCCACCCGCGGTGTGTTCCTCGCCCGTCGGCTGGCCGCCAAGCTCGAAGAGATCACCGGTGCGAAGATCCCGGTCGGCTCCCTCGACATCACCATGTACCGCGACGACCTGCGGATGAAGCCGGCCCGGGCGATCGGTCGCACCGAGATTCCCGGCGACGACATCGACGGCCGCCTGGTCGTCCTCGTCGACGACGTTCTCTTCTCCGGCCGCACCATCCGCGCCGCCCTCGACGCCCTCGGCGACCTCGGCCGCCCCCGCGCGGTGCAGCTGGCGGTCCTCGTCGACCGCGGCCACCGCGAACTGCCGATCCGCGCCGACTACGTCGGCAAGAACCTCCCCACGTCGCTGCGGGAGAACGTCCAGGTCCAGGTCCAGGAGGAGGACGGCCGAGACGCCGTGCTGCTCGGCCAGCGGACCGACCGGGCAGCCGGGCAGTAGCCCCCTGCGGACGGCCGGGCCCCTCGGGGTCCGCGCCGGAGCCTGCCCTGCCCGTACCCCCAGCCTGTCTGCCCTCCCACGGCTTTGACCTCACCACGGCTTTGACCTCACCACGGCTTTGACCTCACCGACTTACGGAGCACCCGGATGAAGCGCCACCTCATCTCGGCCGCCGATCTCACGCGCGACGACGCCGTCCTGATCCTCGACACCGCCGAGGAGATGGCCCGCGTCGCGGACCGGCCGATCAAGAAGCTGCCCACCCTGCGCGGCCGCACGATCTGCAACCTCTTCTTCGAGGACTCGACCCGGACCCGGATCTCCTTCGAGGCCGCCGAGAAGCGCCTCTCCGCCGATGTCATCAACTTCGCGGCCAAGGGCTCCAGCGTCTCCAAGGGCGAATCCCTCAAGGACACCGCCCAGACCCTGGAGGCCATGGGCGTCGACGCGGTCGTCATCCGCCACCACGCCTCCGGCGCCCCCTACCGGCTCGCCACCTCCGGCTGGATCGACGCCCCGGTGATCAACGCCGGCGACGGCACCCACGAGCACCCCACCCAGGCCCTGCTCGACGCCTTCACCATGCGCCGCCGCCTGGTCGGCAAGGACGCCGGTCTCGGCAAGGACCTGAACGGCCGCCGGATCACCATCGTCGGCGACGTCCTGCACAGCCGGGTCGCCCGCTCCAACGTCCACCTGCTGCACACCCTCGGCGCCCAGGTCACCCTGGTGGCCCCGCCCACCCTGGTGCCGGTCGGCGTCGAGGCCTGGCCGTGCGAGATCTCGTACAGCCTGGACGAGGTGCTGCCGAAGTCCGACGCCGTGATGATGCTGCGGGTGCAGCGCGAGCGGATGAACGCCGCCTTCTTCCCGACCGAGCGCGAGTACTCCCGCCGCTACGGCCTGGACGGCGCCCGCATGGCGCGCATGCCCGAGCATGCCATCGTGATGCACCCCGGCCCGATGGTCCGCGGCATGGAGATCACCGCCGAGGTCGCCGACTCCGACCGCTGCACGGTCATCGAGCAGGTCACCAACGGCGTCTCGATCCGCATGGCCGTCCTGTACCTGCTGCTCGGAGGCTCCGAGCCCGCCGTCACCACCACCAGCACGCCCCGCACCGAGGAGAGCAAGTAAAGATGAGCAAGATCCTTATCCGTGGTGCGAAGGTACTCGGTGGCGACGTCCAGGACGTCCTGATCGACGGCGAGACCATCGCCGTCGTGGGTACGGACCTCGACGCCGGCGACGCGACCGTCATCGAGGCCGCGGGCCAGGTCCTCCTCCCCGGCCTCGTCGACCTCCACACCCACCTGCGCGAGCCCGGCCGCGAGGACTCCGAGACCGTCCTCACCGGCACCCGCGCCGCTGCCTCCGGCGGCTACACCGCCGTCTTCGCGATGGCCAACACCTTCCCCGTCGCCGACACCGCCGGCGTCGTCGAGCAGGTGTGGCGCCTGGGCAAGGAGTCCGGTTACTGCGACGTGCAGCCCATCGGCGCCGTCACCGTCGGCCTGGAGGGCAAGCAGCTCTCCGAGCTGGGCGCCATGCACGAGTCCGCCGCCCGCGTCACCGTCTTCTCCGACGACGGCAAGTGCGTGGACGACGCCGTGATCATGCGCCGCGCCCTGGAGTACGTGAAGGCCTTCGGCGGCGTCGTCGCCCAGCACGCCCAGGAGCCCCGCCTCACCGAGGGCGCCCAGATGAACGAGGGCATCGTCTCCGCCGAGCTCGGCCTCGGCGGCTGGCCGGCCGTCGCCGAGGAATCGGTCATCGCCCGCGACGTCCTGCTCGCCGAGCACGTCGGCTCCCGCGTCCACATCTGCCACCTCTCCACCGCCGGCTCCGTCGAGATCATCCGCTGGGCCAAGTCCCGCGGCATCGACGTCACCGCCGAGGTCACCCCGCACCACCTGCTCCTCACCGACGAGCTCGTGCGCTCGTACAACCCGGTCTACAAGGTCAACCCGCCGCTTCGCACCGAAGCCGACGTGCTGGCCCTGCGCGAGGCGCTCGCCGACGGCACGATCGACATCGTCGCCACCGACCACGCCCCGCACCCGCACGAGGACAAGGACTGCGAGTGGGCCGCCGCCGCCATGGGCATGGTGGGCCTGGAGACCGCGCTCTCCGTCGTCCAGCAGACGATGGTGGAGACCGGGCTGCTCGACTGGGCGGGCGTCGCCGAGCGCATGTCCTTCGCTCCGGCGCGCATCGGCAGCCTCCCGAACCACGGACGCCCCGTCTCGGCAGGTGAACCCGCGAACCTGACCTTGGTCGATACCTCGTACCGTGGTGTCGTGGACCCCGCACACTTCGCCTCCCGCAGCCGCAACACGCCTTACGAGGGCCGTGAGCTGCCGGGGCGCGTCACTCACACCTTCCTGCGGGGCCGGGCAACGGTCGTGGACGGGACGCTGGCGTGACACCTGCAGTAATCCAACTGGCCGCCGAGGCGACACGGAAGTCGGCGGAGGTGACGGACTGGGGCGCCCGCATCGCGTGGGTGATCGGTCTGCTCGTCTTCATCGCGTTCGTGTACTGGCTGATGCGGCAGGGCTGGAAATGGCGCGGCACCCTGCAGAGCGATCTGCCGGAGCTGCCCGCCGCCCCCGGCGGCCTCCCCGAGCACCGGCTGGCCCTGACCGGCCGGTACCACGGGTCCACCACCGCCGGGCAGTGGCTCGACCGGATCGTCGCCCACGGACTGGGCGTCCGCAGCCGGGTCGAGCTCACGCTCACCGACGCGGGCCTCGACGTGGTCCGTCCGGGTGCCACCGACTTCTTCGTACCGGCCGCGCAGCTGCGCGGCGCCCGCCTCGACAAGGGAATCGCGGGCAAGGTACTCACCGAGGGCGGTCTCCTCGTCGTCACATGGGCGCACGGCGACAGGCTGATCGACTCCGGATTCCGCTCCGACCGCGCGGCCGAACACGCCGCATGGGTCGAAGCGATCAACGACATGAACCACTCAATCACCACGACGGAAGGCGCCGAACGATGACGACCTCCACCAGGGGAGCAGCCAAAGCTCCCGCCGTACTCGTCCTGGAGGACGGTCGGATCTTCCGCGGCCGCGCCTACGGCGCTGTGGGGGAGACCTTCGGCGAGGCCGTGTTCTCCACCGGCATGACCGGCTACCAGGAGACCCTCACCGACCCGTCGTACCACCGGCAGGTCGTCGTGATGACCGCCCCGCACGTGGGCAACACCGGTGTCAACGACGAGGACCCCGAGTCCTCCCGCATCTGGGTCGCCGGCTACGTCGTACGCGACCCCGCCCGCGTCCCCTCCAACTGGCGCTCGGTGCGCTCGCTGGACGAGGAGCTCGTCAAGCAGGGCGTCGTCGGGATCTCCGGCATCGACACCCGCGCCCTGACCCGCCACCTGCGCGAGCGCGGCGCCATGCGCGTCGGCATCTTCTCCGGCGAGGCCTGGGACGGCGTGCGCGACGAGGCCCTGCTGGCCCGCGTCAAGGAAGCCCCGCAGATGAAGGGCGCCGACCTCTCCGCCGAGGTCGCCACCAAGGAGACGTACGTCGTCCCCGCGATCGGTGAGAAGAAGTTCACCGTGGCCGCCGTGGACCTCGGCATCAAGGGCATGACCCCGCACCGGATGGCCGAGCGCGGCATCGAGGTGCACGTGCTCCCCGCCACCGCCACCGTCGAGGACGTGTACGCGGTCGACCCCGACGGCGTGTTCTTCTCCAACGGCCCGGGCGACCCGGCCACCGCCGACCACGCGGTCTCCGTCATGCAGGGCGTCCTCGCCCGCAAGACCCCGCTCTTCGGCATCTGCTTCGGCAACCAGATCCTGGGCCGCGCGCTCGGCTTCGGCACCTACAAGCTGAAGTACGGCCACCGCGGCATCAACCAGCCGGTGCAGGACCGCACCACCGGCAAGGTCGAGATCACCGCGCACAACCACGGCTTCGCCGTGGACGCGCCCCTCGACAAGGTCTCCGAGACCCCCTACGGCCGCGCCGAGGTCTCCCACGTCTGCCTGAACGACAACGTCGTGGAAGGCCTCCAGCTGCTCGACCAGCCGGCCTTCTCCGTCCAGTACCACCCCGAGGCTGCCGCCGGCCCGCACGACGCCGCGTACCTCTTCGACCGCTTCACGTCTTTGATGAACACCGCCCAGATGGAGGCCGATCGTGCCTAAGCGCACCGATATCCAGTCCGTCCTGGTCATCGGCTCCGGCCCGATCGTCATCGGCCAGGCCGCCGAGTTCGACTACTCCGGGACCCAGGCCTGCCGCATCCTCAAGGCCGAGGGCCTGCGGGTGATCCTGGTGAACTCCAACCCCGCCACGATCATGACCGACCCGGAGATCGCCGACGCCACGTACGTCGAGCCGATCACCCCCGAGTTCGTCGAGAAGATCATCGCGAAGGAGCGCCCCGACGCGCTGCTCCCGACCCTCGGCGGCCAGACCGCGCTGAACACCGCCATCTCCATGCACGAGCAGGGTGTGCTGGAGAAGTACAACGTCGAGCTCATCGGCGCCAACGTCGAGGCCATCAACAAGGGCGAGGACCGCGAGCTCTTCAAGGGCGTCGTCGAAGCCGTCCGCGCCAAGATCGGCTACGGCGAGTCCGCCCGCTCGGTCATCTGCCACACGATGGACGACATCATCCAGGGCGTCGACACCCTCGGCGGCTACCCCGTCGTCGTGCGCCCCTCCTTCACCATGGGCGGCGCCGGCTCCGGCTTCGCCCACGACGAGGACGAGCTGCGCCGCATCGCCGGCCAGGGCCTGATGCTCTCCCCGACCACCGAGGTGCTCCTGGAGGAGTCCATCCTCGGCTGGAAGGAGTACGAGCTGGAGCTGATGCGCGACACCAAGGACAACGTCGTCGTCGTCTGCTCCATCGAGAACTTCGACCCGATGGGCGTCCACACCGGTGACTCGATCACCGTAGCCCCGGCCATGACGCTCACCGACCGCGAGTACCAGCGGCTGCGCGACATCGGCATCGCGATCATCCGCGAGGTCGGCGTCGACACCGGCGGCTGCAACATCCAGTTCGCGATCGACCCGGTCGACGGCCGCGTCATCGTCATCGAGATGAACCCGCGCGTCTCGCGCTCCTCGGCGCTCGCGTCGAAGGCCACCGGCTTCCCGATCGCCAAGATCGCCGCCAAGCTGGCCATCGGCTACACGCTCGACGAGGTCCCCAACGACATCACCGAGAAGACGCCGGCCTCCTTCGAGCCGTCCCTCGACTACGTCGTCGTCAAGGCCCCGCGCTTCGCCTTCGAGAAGTTCCCGCTCGCCGACGCCACCCTCACCACCACCATGAAGTCGGTGGGCGAGGCCATGGCCATCGGCCGCAACTTCACCGAGGCCCTGCAGAAGGCCCTGCGCTCGCTGGAGAAGAAGGGCTCGCAGTTCACCTTCGTCGGCCCCACCGGCGACAAGGAGGAGCTGCTCGCCACCGCGGTCCGCCCGACCGACGGCCGCATCAACACCGTCATGCAGGCCATCCGCGCCGGCGCCACCCAGGAAGAGGTCTTCGAGTACACGAAGATCGACCCCTGGTTCGTCGACCAGCTCTTCCTCATCAAGGAGATCGCCGACGAGCTGGCCGCCGCCGACAAGCTCTACCCCGAGCTGCTCGTCGAGGCCAAGCGCCACGGCTTCTCCGACTTCCAGATCGCCGAGATCCGCGGCCTGCGCGAGGACGTCGTCCGCGAGGTCCGCCACGCGCTCGGAGTCCGCCCGGTCTACAAGACGGTCGACACCTGCGCCGCCGAGTTCGCCGCGAAGACCCCGTACTTCTACTCGTCCTACGACGAGGAGTCCGAGGTCGCCCCGCGCGAGAAGCCCGCGGTCATCATCCTGGGCTCCGGCCCGAACCGCATCGGCCAGGGCATCGAGTTCGACTACTCCTGCGTCCACGCCTCCTTCGCCCTCAGCGACGCCGGCTACGAGACCGTGATGGTCAACTGCAACCCGGAGACCGTCTCCACCGACTACGACACATCCGACCGCCTGTACTTCGAGCCGCTCACGCTCGAAGACGTGCTGGAGATCGTCCACGCCGAGTCCCTCGCGGGCCCCATCGCCGGTGTCATCGTCCAGCTCGGCGGCCAGACCCCCCTGGGCCTCGCCCAGGCCCTCAAGGACAACGGCGTGCCCATCGTCGGCACCCCGCCGGAGGCCATCCACGCCGCCGAGGACCGCGGCGCCTTCGGCCAGGTCCTCGCCGACGCCGGCCTGCCCGCCCCCAAGCACGGCACCGCCACCACCTTCGCCGGCGCCAAGGCCATCGCCGACGAGATCGGCTACCCCGTCCTCGTACGCCCCTCGTACGTGCTCGGCGGCCGCGGCATGGAGATCGTCTACGACGAGGACCGGCTGTCCTCGTACATCGCCGAGTCCACCGAGATCTCGCCGACCCGCCCCGTGCTGGTCGACCGGTTCCTCGACGACGCGATCGAGATCGACGTCGACGCCCTCTACGACGGCACCGAGCTCTACCTCGGCGGCGTCATGGAGCACATCGAGGAAGCCGGCATCCACTCCGGCGACTCGGCCTGCGCCCTGCCCCCGATCACCCTCGGCGGCTACGACATCAAGCGCCTGCGCGCCTCCACCGAGGCCATCGCCAAGGGCGTCGGCGTCCGCGGCCTGATCAACATCCAGTTCGCGATGGCGGGTGACATCCTCTACGTCCTGGAGGCCAACCCGCGCGCCTCCCGGACCGTCCCCTTCACCTCGAAGGCGACCGCCGTCCCGCTCGCGAAGGCCGCCGCCCGCATCTCGCTCGGCACCACCATCGCCGAGCTCCGCGAAGAAGGCATGCTCCCGAAGACCGGCGACGGCGGCACCCTGCCGCTCGACGCGCCGATCTCCGTCAAGGAGGCCGTCATGCCGTGGTCGCGCTTCCGCGACATCCACGGCCGCGGCGTCGACACCGTCCTCGGCCCGGAGATGCGCTCCACCGGCGAGGTCATGGGCATCGACTCCGTCTTCGGCACGGCGTACGCCAAGTCGCAGGCCGGCGCCTACGGCCCGCTGCCCACCAAGGGCCGCGCCTTCATCTCCGTCGCCAACCGCGACAAGCGCACGATGATCTTCCCGGCGCGCGAGCTCGTCGCCCACGGCTTCGAGCTGATGGCCACCTCCGGCACCGCCGAGGTCCTGCGCCGCAACGGCATCAACGCCACCGTCGTGCGCAAGCTCAGCGAGGGCGAGGGCCCGGACGGCGAGAAGACCATCGTCCAGCTCATCCACGACGGCCAGGTCGACCTGATCGTCAACACCCCGTACGGCACCGGTGGCCGCCTCGACGGCTACGAGATCCGTACGGCCGCCGTGGCGCGCGGAGTCCCGTGCCTCACCACGGTCCAGGCGCTCGCCGCGGCCGTCCAGGGCATCGACGCGCTCAACCGCGGCGACGTCGGCGTCCGCTCGCTCCAGGAGCACGCGGAGCGGCTGACGGCGGCCCGCGACTAGCAGCCCGTACGAAAGGGGGGCACCGGCGACAGCGACCGGTGTCCCCCCTTTCATGAGTGCCAAAGGGATATTTCGGACGATGTACAAACTGTTCTTCAACCTCGTCTTCAAGCGGATGGACCCGGAGCAGGCCCACTACCTGGCCTTCCGCTGGATCCGCCTCGCCGCCCGCACGCCGGTGCTGCGCACCTTCGTCGCCGCCTACCTGGCCCCCCGGTACGCGGAACTCCGCACCGAGGCCCTCGGACTGCGGATGCACGGCCCCTTCGGGCTCGCGGCCGGCTTCGACAAGAACGCCGTCGCCATCGACGGGATGTCGATGCTCGGCTTCGACCACATCGAGATCGGCACCGTCACCGCCGAGGCCCAGCCCGGCAACCCGAAGAAGCGGCTGTTCCGGCTGGTCCCGGACCGCGCGCTGATCAACCGCATGGGCTTCAACAACGAGGGCTCGGCGGCCGTCGCCGACCGCCTGGCCGCCCGCGTGCCGGTCTTCAAGACCGTCGTCGGCGTCAACATCGGCAAGACCAAGGTCGTCCCCGAGGAAGAAGCCGTAGCCGACTACGTCGCCTCCACCGAGCGCCTCGCCCGGCACGCGGACTACCTCGTCGTCAACGTCTCCTCCCCGAACACCCCGGGCCTGCGCAACCTCCAGGCCACGGAGTCCCTGCGGCCCCTGCTGAGCGCCGTGCGCGAGGCGGCGGACCGCGTCGTCACCGACCGGCGGGTCCCGCTGCTCGTCAAGATCGCGCCGGACCTCGCGGACGAGGACGTGGACGCGGTCGCCGACCTGGCCCTGGAGCTGGGCCTCGACGGCATCATCGCGACGAACACGACGATCGCCCGCGAGGGCCTGGGCCTGACGTCCGACCCGTCGCTGATCAAGGAGACCGGCGGCCTGTCCGGCGCCCCGGTCAAGGAGCGCTCGCTGGAGGTCCTGCGCCGCCTGTACGCCCGCGTCGGCGACCGGCTGGTCCTGGTCGGCGTCGGCGGCATCGAGAACGCCGAGGACGCCTGGCAGCGGATCCTGGCCGGCGCCAGCCTGGTCCAGGGCTACACCGCCTTCATCTACGAGGGGCCCTGCTACGCCCGCGCCATCCACAAGGGCCTGGCCGCGCGCCTGGCCGCCAGCCCGTACGCGACGCTCGCCGAAGCGGTGGGCGCCGAGACCCGAAAGGCCGCGCTGTGACCCCTGCGACTTCTGTGATCCCCTTCGGTACGCGGCTGCGCGAGGCGATGGACACCCGTGGCCCGCTGTGCGTCGGCATCGACCCGCACGCGGCGCTGCTGGCCTCCTGGGGCCTGAACGACGACATCGCGGGCCTGGAGAAGTTCTCCCGCACGGTGGTCGAGGCGCTCGCCGACTCGGTCGCGGTCTTCAAGCCGCAGGCGGCGTTCTTCGAGCGGTTCGGCTCGCGCGGGATCGCCGTACTGGAGCAGACGGTGGCCGACGCCCGCGCGGCGGGCACGCTGGTCGTCATGGACGCGAAGCGCGGTGACATCGGCTCGACGATGGCCGCGTACGCGGAGACCTTCCTCTCGCCCTCCTCGCCGCTCTTCTCCGACGCGCTGACGGTCTCCCCGTACCTGGGCTACGGCTCGCTCGCCCCCGCGGTGGAGCTGGCGCGGGAGTCGGGGGCCGGTCTGTTCGTCCTCGCCCTGACCTCCAACCCGGAGGGTGCGGAGGTCCAGCGGGCGGTACGGGAGGACGGCCGGACGATCGGCGCGACGATGCTGGCCCACCTTGCGGCGGAGAACGCGGGCGCCGCGCCGATGGGCTCCTTCGGAGCCGTGGTCGGGGCGACGCTGGGGGACCTGTCCTCCTTCGACCTGGACATCAACGGGCCGCTGCTGGCCCCCGGCATCGGGGCGCAAGGCGCGACGGCGGCGGACCTTCCGGCGGTGTTCGGCTCCGCCGTCCGCAACGTCGTCCCCAGCGTGTCGCGGGGCGTCCTGAAGCACGGGCCGGACGCGGCCGCGCTGCGGGCCTCGGCCCGCGCCTTCGCGGACGAGATCCGCGCCGCCGTCGCGGCGTAGCCGACCGGACCGCTGCGCGGGGCGAGGTCCCCTACCCGCCCTTCCACCGTTCCCCGGGGCTGCGCCCCGGCCCCGTTGCCGCGTGCGGCGCCGTTGCCGGGGGCCAGCCCCCGGACCCCCGCTCCTCAAACGCCGGAGGGGCTGGATTTGGCAATCTCAGCCTCGCCGGCGTTTGAGCCCCAGGGGGGTCCGGGCGCAGCCCGGGGAACGGTGGAAGGGCGGGTAGGGGACCTCGCCCCGCGCAGCGGGAAACCGCCGTGCGGCAAGGGCGTAGGGCCCGGAGGGTCGGGGCTTCGGACCGGTGCGGTGCGGGGTGACCCCGGGCGATCATGGGGTGGGGGGATACGGCCCCTACCCCCGGACGGAGCGCCCCGCGTGCCCCCAGTACAGACCGCCGCCACCATCCGGCGGATCACGCCCGTCGGGGCCTACCACCACCTCGTCCTCGACGCCCCCGGCGTCACCGGCGTGCGCCCCGGCCACTTCGGCGCCCTCGCCATCGGCGGCCCCGACTCCGCGATGCTCCTGCGCCGGGCGTTCTCCATCCACCGCGCCGACCCAGCCACCGGCACCGTCGAGTTCGTCTTCGCCGAGGCCGGCCGCGGGACCAGGGCACTGGCCGCGCACCGCCCCGGCGACACCGTCGACCTCATCGCCCCCCTCGGCACCCCCTTCCCGCTCCCCGACGGCCCGGTCGGCGCGGTCCTCGTCGCCGGCGGCTACGGCAGCGCCCCGATGTTCGCCCTCGCCGAGGAGATCCTCGGGCGCGGCGGCCGGGTCGCCTTCGTGCTCGGCGCGGCCACCGCGGACCGGCTGTTCGGAGTCGAGCGGGCCGCAGCCCTCGCCGAGCACGTGTACGTGGTCACCGACGACGGGTCGGCCGGACGGCGGGGCCGGGTCACAGAGCCGCTCCCCGAGGCCATCACGGTGACCGGGGCCACCGAGGTCCACTCCTGCGGTCCGATGGGCATGCTCAAGGCCGTCACGGAGATCGCCACCGCCGCCGGAGCCGCCAGCCACACCGCCGTCGAAGAGGCCATGGCCTGCGGCATCGGGATCTGCATGAGCTGCGTCCTGCCCGTCACCGGCCCCGACGGCGTCACCCGCTTCCTTCGCTCCTGCACATCCGGACCCGTTTTCGACGGCGCCACCGTCCGCTGGGACGACGCCGGAACCCTGCCCGGGGACCTCGAAGGCGCGGCCGCCATGACCCCGAAGGCGAGCGACCGGTGAGTCGTGTGAGTCCCCTCAACCCCGAAGACGTGGACATGTCCGCACCCCTCGGTGCCCGCGTCACCCTCCCCAACCCCGTCTCCACCGCCTCCGGCTGCGCCGGCTACGGCCGCGAGCTGCACCGGTTCACCCCTCTCGGCGAGCTCGGCACCATCACCACCAAGACCGTGATGCCGTACGTCCGCTCCGGCCGCGCCACTCCCCGGATGGCCGAGACCCCGAGCGGGATGCTGAACTCCATCGGGCTCCAGGGCTCCGGCATCGACCACTTCGTCGAGCACGAGCTGCCCTGGCTGGCCGAGCGCGGGGCACGGGTCCTCGTATCGGTCGCGGGGGAGCGTACGGAGGAGTTCGCCGAGGCGGCCGCCCGGCTGACCGGGCAGCCCGGAGTGGTCGGCATCGAGGCCAACATCTCCTGCCCCAACGTCGCGAACCGCGGCCTCGTCTTCGCCTGCGACGCCGACGCCTCCTTCGAGGTGGTCAAGGCGGTCAAGGCGGCGGCCGACCCCGCGCTGCCCGTCTACGCCAAGCTGACCCCCGATGTGACACGGATCACCGACATCGCCGCCGCCTGTACGGACGCGGGCGCCGACGGGCTCTCGATGATCAACACCGTCCTCGGGATGGCCATCGACACCGACACCATGCGCCCGGCCCTCGCCGGGGTCACCGGCGGCCTCTCCGGCCCGGCGATCCGGCCCGTCGCCGTCCGCTGCGTCTACCAGGTCCACGGGGCGATGCTGGCCGGCGCCGTCCGGCGGGTCCCCATCCTCGGGATGGGCGGGATCGCCTCCGGCCGGGACGCGCTCGAATTCGTCCTCGCCGGCGCTTCGGGCGTGGCGGTGGGGACCGCGCTGTTCAACGATCCGTCCGCGCCCCTGAGGATCCGTGACGACCTGCGCGCGGCACTCGCCGCACGCGGGATCGGGGCGTTCGAGGACTCCGTCGGACGGTCTCATCGCACTCTCTGACGAAATTCGAACGTCTTTCACCGGACAAAACCGGGGTGGTTTGTCCGTGATGTACGGTTCAGTGGAGGCTGACCAGGACTTTTCGTCCGTTCTCGCTGACTGGAGCGGTCATGGCCGCTAGTCTCCGAGCAGAGTGAACGAGCAGCGATCGAGCACCACCGCTGTTCGGGCACTCGCCTGGTGTGATGCCTTCCGGCATCTCACTGGTCCGTATCCGACAGTTCGACATCCGAGGTGACGTAGGCGTGGCTCTTCCGCCCCTTACCCCTGAACAGCGCGCAGCAGCGCTCGAAAAGGCCGCCGCGGCTCGCCGGGAGCGGGCCGAGGTGAAGAATCGACTCAAGCACTCCGGCGCCTCCCTGCATGACGTCATCAAGCTGGGTCAGGAGAACGACGTCATCGGCAAGATGAAGGTTTCCGCTCTCCTGGAGTCCCTGCCTGGCGTCGGCAAGGTGCGCGCCAAGCAGCTCATGGAGCGCCTCGGCATCTCCGAGTCCCGGCGTGTCCGAGGTCTCGGTTCCAACCAGATCGCCTCTCTGGAGCGCGAGTTCGGCGGCAACGCCGCCTAAGGCGTCGTCCGAAGTTCTCCCAGCGTTCTCAGGCAGTCCCGAGAAGCTGGATAATCGCTCTATGGCAGCAGAGGTTCGTCCGCGGCTGACCGTGCTCTCCGGCCCTTCGGGGGTCGGCAAGAGCACGGTCGTCGCGCATATGCGCAAGGTTCACCCCGAGGTCTGGCTCTCGGTGTCGGCCACCACCCGCAAGCCGCGGCCCGGTGAGCGACACGGAGTCCACTACTTCTTCGTCAACGACGACGAGTTCGACAAGCTGATCGCCAATGGCGAGCTGCTGGAGTGGGCCGAGTTCGCGGGCAACCGCTACGGCACACCGCGCGGCGCAGTGCTGGAACGCCTGGAGAACGGCGAGCCGGTCCTGCTGGAGATCGACCTCCAGGGCGCACGGCTCGTACGCGAGTCCATGTCCGAGGCGCAGCTGGTCTTCCTGGCTCCTCCGAGCTGGGACGAGCTGGTCCGCCGGCTCACCGGCCGGGGCACCGAAACCGCGGAGGTCGTCGAGCGCAGGCTCGGCGCCGCCAAGATCGAACTGGCTGCCGAATCCGAGTTCGACACCACCCTGGTCAACACCTCGGTCGAGGACGTGGCGCGCGAGCTGCTAACGTTGATGAATGTCGTCTGATCGTTGACCGGTGTTCAACCGGTCCGGACGGTCCGAATCCGACACATCTAGGTCTTACCCCATCTTCGGAAGGTAGAGCGTGTCCTCTTCCATTACTGCGCCCGAGGGCATCATCAACCCGCCGATCGACGAGCTGCTCGAGGCCACGGACTCGAAGTACAGCCTCGTGATCTACGCGGCCAAGCGCGCGCGTCAGATCAACGCGTACTACTCGCAGCTCGGTGAGGGCCTGCTCGAGTACGTCGGCCCGCTGGTGGACACCCACGTCCACGAGAAGCCGCTTTCGATCGCGCTGCGCGAGATCAACGCGGGTCTGCTGACCTCCGAGGCCATCGAGGCCCCGGCTCAGTAAGGCACGAGTTTTCCTTTCACCACAGGCCCGGCAGAACATCTGCCGGGCCTGTGGTGTGTCATAGGTGTCATATGGGTGTGATGGCGGTCATCAGCCGAAGGGGCGTGTGTGGTGGGTAAGCCGAAGGTCGTGCTCGGAGTCAGCGGCGGGATCGCCGCTTACAAGGCGTGCGAGCTGCTGCGCCGGCTGACCGAGTCCGGGCACGACGTACGCGTGGTGCCGACGGCGGCGTCGCTGAACTTCGTCGGGGAGGCCACCTGGGCCGCCCTCTCCGGGAACCCGGCCTCCGCCGAGGTCTGGGAGAGCGTCCACGAGGTGCCGCACGTGCGCATCGGGCAGTCCGCCGACCTCGTCGTCGTCGCCCCGGCCACCGCCGACATGCTCGCCAAGGCCGCCCACGGGCTGGCCGACGACCTGCTCACCAACACCCTCCTCACCGCGCGCTGCCCCGTGGTGTTCGCACCCGCGATGCACACCGAGATGTGGGAGCACCCGGCCACCCGGGAGAACGTGGCCACGCTGCGCCGGCGCGGCGCCGTGGTCATCGAGCCCGCCGTCGGCCGGCTCACCGGCAAGGACACCGGTAAGGGGCGGCTGCCCGACCCCGAGGAGATCTTCGAGGTGTGCGCGAACGTATTGAGAAGGCACAGCCTCGCCAGCGGGGTGGCCGAGCCCGACCTCGCCGGCCGGCACGTGGTGATCAGCGCGGGCGGGACGCGCGAACCGCTGGACCCCGTCCGCTTCCTCGGCAACCGCTCCTCCGGCAAGCAGGGCTACGCCCTCGCCCGTACCGCCGTCGCCCGCGGGGCCCGGGTCACCCTGGTCTCCGCCAACACCGCTCTCGCCGACCCGGCCGGGGTGGACCTCGTACGGGTGGGGACGGCGCTGCAGCTCCGCGAGGCCGTACTCAAGGCTGCCGCGGATGCCGACGCGGTGGTGATGGCCGCTGCCGTGGCCGACTTCCGGCCGGCCGAGTACGCGGGCGGGAAGATCAAGAAGAAGGACGGGCAGGAGCCCGCACCGGTCGCCCTCGTACGGAATCCAGACATTCTCGCGGAGATTTCCGCCGATCGGGCTCGGGAGGGCCAGGTCGTGGTGGGTTTCGCCGCCGAGACCGACGACGTGCTCGCGAACGGGCGGACGAAGCTCCTCCGCAAGGGATGTGACCTTCTCGTCGTCAACGAGGTGGGTGAGGCGAAGACCTTCGGTTCCGAGGAGAACGAGGCGGTCATCCTGTCCTCCGACGGAAGCGAGCTGGCCGTCCCCTACGGTCCGAAGGAGTCGCTCGCAGACGTGATTTGGGATCAGGTGGCACCGCGCATCGGGGTGCGACGCGCCTGAGCGGAGGCTCTTTCCGCAGGCTGCTCCTTGGGTAAGAATGGAGTGTCGCAGGTCACACGGCTCCCACAGGGCGAGACGGGTGGTCCGGCGAACGGTGGCGACCGATAAACTGCAGCCGGGACGTGATCGGGCGCAGCCTCCGATGTGGTTCCACCAAAATTTCAGCCAGCAGCCGCTGCAACCCCAGGGAGCGTTGTGTCCCGTCGCCTGTTCACCTCGGAGTCTGTGACCGAGGGTCACCCCGACAAGATCGCTGACCAGATCAGCGACACCATTCTCGATGCGCTCCTCACCGAGGACCCGACCTCGCGCGTCGCCGTGGAGACCCTCATCACCACCGGTCTCGTCCACATCGCGGGAGAGGTGACGACGAAGGCGTACGCGCCGATCGCGCAGCTCGTCCGCGACAAGATCCTCGAGATCGGTTACGACTCCTCGAAGAAGGGCTTCGACGGCGCCTCCTGCGGCGTGTCGGTGTCCATCGGCGCGCAGTCCCCGGACATCGCGCAGGGCGTCGACACCGCGTACGAGAAGCGCGTCGAGGGCGACGAGGACGAGCTCGACAAGCAGGGTGCCGGCGACCAGGGCCTGATGTTCGGGTACGCCTGCGACGAGACGCCCGAGCTGATGCCGCTCCCGATCCACATCGCGCACCGCCTGTCCAAGCGGCTGTCCGAGGTTCGCAAGAACGGGACCATCCCGTACCTGCGCCCCGACGGCAAGACCCAGGTCACCATCGAGTACGACGGCGACAAGGCCGTCCGCCTCGACACGGTCGTCGTGTCCTCGCAGCACGCCGCGGACATCGACCTGGACTCGCTGCTGGCTCCGGACATCCGCGAGTTCGTCGTCGAGCACGTGCTGAACCAGCTCGTCGAGGACGGCATCAAGCTGGACACCGAGGGTTACCGCCTGCTCGTCAACCCGACCGGCCGCTTCGAGATCGGCGGCCCGATGGGCGACGCCGGTCTGACCGGCCGCAAGATCATCATCGACACCTACGGCGGCATGGCCCGCCACGGCGGCGGCGCCTTCTCGGGCAAGGACCCGTCCAAGGTCGACCGCTCCGCCGCCTACGCCATGCGCTGGGTCGCCAAGAACGTGGTCGCCGCCGGCCTCGCCTCGCGCTGCGAGGTCCAGGTCGCGTACGCCATCGGCAAGGCCGAGCCCGTGGGCCTGTTCGTGGAGACCTTCGGTACGCACAAGGTCGACGTGCAGAAGATCGAGGACGCCATCGGCCAGGTCTTCGACCTGCGTCCGGCCGCGATCATCCGCGACCTCGACCTGCTGCGTCCGATCTACGCCCAGACCGCCGCCTACGGCCACTTCGGCCGCGAGCTGCCGGACTTCACCTGGGAGCGCACCGACCGCGTGGACGCCCTGCGCACCGCTGCCGGCCTGTAGTACCCGCCTGATCGACGGACGGCCCCGGACCCTTGTGGTCCGGGGCCGTCCGCGTGCGGCGCCCCGTCCGCCGTTGTCGGTGGGGTTTGGTAAGAATGCGGGTGTGAGCAGCACCAATGACGCGGGGGAGCGGAGCGGGCCGGGCGGTCCGCCGGAGCAGCTCGCGCTGATGCGGGAGATGGTCGCCGAGGCGAAGGCCAAGGCGCCCAAAGCCAAACCGCGAACGTGGCGCGGGGCCTCCGTGGCCGAGGAGCTGCCCGTGGCCCGGGTCCTCGTGAACAAGGGCGTGCTCCACCTCGACCGGCTCTTCGACTACGCGGTCCCCGCCGAGCTGTCCGAGTCCGCCCAGCCCGGTGTCCGGGTCCGGGTCCGGTTCGGCGCGGGCTCCCACCGGGTCCACGGCGGCCGCCGCGAGGGCGGGGGGCTCATCGACGGCTTCGTCATCGAGCGCCGCGCCGAGTCCGACTACAACGGAGCCCTCGCGGCCCTCGCCCAGGTCGTCTCGCCCGAGGTCGTCCTCGGTCCCCGGATGCTCGCCCTCGCCCGCGCCGTCGCCGACCGGTACGCCGGCAGCCTCGCCGACGTGCTCCAGCTCGCGCTGCCCGCCCGCAGCGCCCGCGCCGAGGCCAAGCCGTCCCCCGAACCCCTCCCCCCGCCCGCCGCGCCCGAGCCCGCCGGCTGGGAGCGGTACGGAGCCGGCCCCGGCTTCCTGCGGGCCCTGGCAGGCGGCGGTACCCCGCGCGCCGTGTGGACGGCCCTGCCCGGCCCCGGCTGGGCCGACGAGCTGGCCCGCGCCATGGCCGCCACCCTCGCCTCCGGACGCGGCGCCCTCGCGGTGGTCCCCGACGGGCGCACCGCGGGCCGTGTCGACGCGGCGCTGACCGCCCTGCTCGGCGAGGGGCGGCACGCGCTGCTGACCGCCGAGTCCGGGCCGGAGAAGCGCTACCGCCAGTGGCTGGCCGTCAGCCGGGGCTCGGTGCGGGCCGTGGTCGGCACCCGGGCCGCGATGTTCGCACCCGTACGGGACCTCGGGCTCGTCGCCGTCTGGGACGACGGCGACTCCAGCCACAGCGACGTCCACGCCCCGTTCCCGCACGTGCGGGAGGTACTGGAACTGCGCGCGGTCACCGACGGCTGCGCCTTCCTGGTGGGCAGCACGAGCTGCACGGTGGAGGCCGCGCAGCTCGTCGAGTCCGGCTGGGCCCGCCCGCTGGTCGCCGACCGCGAGACGGTACGCACGTACGCGCCGCGGATCCGGACCGTCGGCGACGAGCTGCTGGCCCGGGACGGGGCCGCGCGGGCCGCCCGGCTGCCGAGCCTCGCGTGGGAGACCGTACGGGAGGGGCTGAAGACCGGGCCCGTACTCGTACAGGTGCCCCGGCGGGGCTACGCGCCCCGGCTGGCCTGCGAACGGTGCCGGACGCCGGCGCGGTGCACGGCCTGCGCGGGGCCGCTGGAGGCGCCCGACGCGCGGGACCTGCACTGTGGGTGGTGCGGGCGGGCCGAGCCGGCCTGGCACTGCGAGGAGTGCGGAGCGTTCCGGCTGCGGGCCCAGGTGGTGGGAGCGCGGCGGACCGCCGAGGAGCTGGGGCGGGCCTTCCCGGCCGTCCCCGTACGGACCTCCGGGCGTGACCACATCCTGGACGAGGTGCCGGACCGGCCCGCGCTGGTGGTGTCCACGCCCGGCGCCGAGCCGGTCGCGGCGGGCGCCGGGTACGCGGCGGCGCTGCTGCTGGACGGCTGGGCCATGCTGAGCCGGCCCGACCTGCGGGCGAGCGAGGACGCGCTGCGGCGTTGGATCGCGGCGGCCTCGCTGGTACGGGGAGACGGGCAGGTGGTGGTCGTCGCCGAGCCGACGCTGCGGCCGGTGCAGGCGCTGGTGCGGTGGGATCCCGTCGGGCACGCGGTACGGGAGCTCGCGGAGCGGGCGCAGCTCGGGTTCCCGCCGGTTTCCCGGATGGCGGCGGTCGCCGCGGGCAGCGCCGAGGCCGTCGAAGCCTTTCTGGCGGGGGCCGGGTTGCCGGCGGACGCGGAGGTGCTGGGGCCGGTGCCGCTGCCCGGGCTCCGGGGGGAGCCGTCCGCGGGGGAGCGGGCGCTGGTCCGGGTCCCGCCGGGGAGCGGGGCCGCGCTGGCGGCTGCGCTGAAGGCGGCGCAGGTGGCTCGGCTGGCGCGGGGGGTTCCGGCGGCGGAGGCGGTCCGGATCCGGATCGATCCGTTGGACATCGGCTGAGCGTTGCCTCGTGTGGCGTGCCGGCCGGCTCCGTCCGCCTTGGGCGGGCCCGGGCGGATGGCCCTGCGGGGCGGAGTCCCCTACCCGGCCTTCCACCGTTCCCTGGGGCTCCGCCCCAGACCCCGCGCCTCAAACGCCGGCGGGGCTGGATTTGCCGCTGCGCGGCATCCAGCCCGTCCGGCGTTTGAGGACCGGGTCCGGGCGGAGCCCGGGGAACGGGCGAAGGGAGGGTAGGGGACCCCCTTCTGTTCCGTGCCGGTGCCGGGAATGACGGAGCCCCCGGCGGGGTGGCCTGGGGCCGGGTCGCCGGGGGCGGAGGTCGTCGGGGGTCGGCGTCCCGACGGGGGTGGGTCAGCCGTTGCGGGGGCCGGGGAAGGCGGCGGGGCGGGATGCGCCCGCCTCCTCGCGCACCGGCTGCGGCGGCACCGAGCGCGCCGCCGGGATCGTGGGCAGCGGCCCCAGGGTCCGGGGCGTCGTGCCCTCGGCCAGCGGCTCCCGCTCGGCGCCGGGCTCGGCGCTCTGTGCCCGGCGGGCGCCGTAGCGCCGGTGGACGGCCTGCTTGGTGACGCCGAGCGCCGAGCCGACCGCGTCCCACGAGAAGCCGAGCGAGCGGTCGAAGTCCACCGCGGCGGTGACCAGCGTCTCGACGCTGTCCCGCAGCTCCTGAGCGAGGCGGACGGTGGGCGCGGGGGCCCGGCCGTAGACGACGAAGCCCGTGGAGGGGCCTGAGCGGCGCGGGCGGTAGACGTTGCCGAGCTGAGCGGTGAGCGTACGCAGAGCATCCACCTGCCGGCGAACCCGCTCGATGTCCCGCACCAGGAGGTGCAGGCTGGCCCGTGCTTGGGCGTCGTGGGTGGCGTGGTCGGCCATGAAGAAGCCTCTCGAACCGGTGCTGAAGAGCGGATAGGGCCGCAGACACCGTTCTGTTTCGCGGCCCGTTTCGGTCAATCTCTCTTGACCAACGCGCTACCCGGTGGGCAGGTCACGCTATGGGGGCGTGTCGGCATATGCGAGGAGCGCGCGTGTGTGCGTACGCCCCCTCGGGCGGGCGGCGCGACGCAGGTGGGACCGTGGGCGGACAGACCATAGACTGATGTGCTGCTGACAGCCGAGATAGCGAGGTAGACCCCAGTGAAGCTCGTCTTCGCAGGCACCCCCGAGGTCGCCGTGCCCGCCCTGGACGCTCTGATCGCCTCCGGGCGCCACGAGGTCGCCGCCGTCGTCACCCGGCCCGACGCCCCGGCCGGCCGGGGCCGTCGCCTCGTCGCCAGCCCCGTCGCCGAGCGCGCGGAGGAAGCCGGCATCGAGGTGCTCAAGCCCGCCCGGCCGCGCGACCCGGATTTCCAGGCCCGGTTGAGGGAGATCGGGCCTGACTGCTGTCCGGTGGTCGCGTACGGCGCGCTGATCCCCAAGAGCGCCCTGGACATTCCGAACCACGGCTGGGTCAACCTGCACTTCTCGCTGCTGCCCGCGTGGCGCGGTGCCGCGCCCGTGCAGCAGTCGATCATGGCGGGGGACCAGGTCACCGGTGCCTCCACCTTCCGGATCGAGGAGGGGCTGGACACCGGCCCGGTCTTCGGGATCCTCACCGAGGAGATCCGGCCCACCGACACCAGCGGCGACCTGCTGACCCGCCTGGCCTTCGCGGGCGCCGGACTGTTGGTCGCCACCATGGACGGCATCGAGGACGGCACCCTGCGCGCGGTGGAGCAGCCCGCCGACGGGATCTCGCTCGCGCCGAAGATCACCGTGGAGGACGCCCGGGTCGACTGGTCGGCACCCGCGATGCGCGCCGACCGCCTGGTGCGAGGCTGCACGCCGGCGCCGGGGGCCTGGACGCTGTTCCGCGGGGAGCGGCTCAAGCTGGTCTCGGTCGGGCTGGTCGCGGACCGGACCGACCTGAAGCCGGGCGACCTGAGCGTGGCCAAGAACAACGTCTACGTCGGCACCGGCTCGCACGCCGTGGAGCTGCTCTGGGTGCAGCCGCAGGGCAAGAAGCCGATGAAGGCCGCCGACTGGGCGCGCGGGGTGCGGATCGCCCCGGGTGAGCGGCTGGGCGGCGGGGCCGACGTAGGCTGATTTTCGTAGTTCGTAATTCTTCGTTCTTCGCGTTTCTTTATTTCTTCCCGTAACCCCCGGAGCACCTTTCACGTGAGCGACCAGCCTCGTAGCAAGCCGGCCGAGTCGGCTAAGTCGGCCAAGCCGGCCAAGCCGCACCGCAGGCCCAAGAAGGACCCCGTCCGGATGCTGGCCTTCGAGGTGCTGCGGGCGGTGGACGAGCGGGACGCGTACGCGAACCTCGTGCTGCCGCCGCTGCTGAAGAAGGCCCGCAAGGACGAGACCTTCCAGGCCCGGGACGCGGCGCTGGCCACCGAGCTCGTGTACGGGACCCTGCGCCGCCAGGGCACGTACGACGCGGTCATCAAGGCCTGCATCGACCGGCCGCTGCGCGAGGTCGACCCGCCGGTGCTCGATGTCCTGTCGCTCGGCGCGCACCAGCTGCTCGGGACCCGGATCCCCACCCACGCGGCGGTGTCCGCGAGCGTGGAGCTGGCCCGGGTGGTGCTCGGGGACGGGCGGGCGAAGTTCGTCAACGCGGTCCTGCGGAAGATCTCCGCGCACGACCTGGAGGGGTGGCTGGAGAAGGTCGCCCCGCCGTACGAGGACGACGCGGAGGAGCACCTCGCGGTCTTCCACTCGCACCCGCGGTGGGTCGTCAGCGCCCTGTGGGACTCGCTGGGCGGCGGCCGCGCCGGGATCGAGGACCTGCTGGAGGCCGACAACGAGCGGCCCGAGGTCACGCTGGTGGCGCGGCCCGGGCGGTCCACGGCGGAGGAGCTGCTGGAGGCGGTGGGCGAGGACTCGGCGCTGCCGGGGCGATGGTCCCCGTACGCGGTCAGGATGGCCGAGGGCGGCGAACCGGGCGCGCTGGAGGCGGTGCGCGACGGCCGCGCCGGTGTCCAGGACGAAGGCAGCCAGCTGGTGGCGATGGCTCTGGCGGCCGCCCCGGTCGAGGGCCGTGACGAGCGCTGGCTGGACGGCTGCGCGGGGCCGGGCGGCAAGGCGGCGCTGCTCGCGGCGCTCGCCGCCCAGCGCGGGGCGTTCCTGCTGGCCTCCGAGAAGCAGCCCCACCGGGCCCGCCTGGTCGAGCGGGCGCTCGCGGGCAACCCCGGTCCGTATCAGGTCATCACGGCGGACGGGACGCGTCCGCCGTGGCTGCCGGGATCGTTCGACCGCGTCCTGATGGACGTGCCCTGCTCCGGCCTGGGCGCGCTGCGCCGCCGCCCGGAAGCGCGCTGGCGCAGGCGCCCGGAGGACCTGGAGAGCTTCGCGCCGCTCCAGCGCGGGCTGCTGCGCGAGGCGCTGTCGGCCGTGCGGGTGGGCGGCGTGGTGGGCTACGCGACGTGCTCGCCGCACTTGGCGGAGACGCGGGTGGTCGTGGAGGACGTACTGAAGGGTCGTGGCGCGGGCGCGGTCCCGATCGCGGCGGAACTGATCGACGCGCGACCGTACATGCAGGATGTCCCGGCGCTGGGCGACGGCCCGGACGTACAGCTGTGGCCGCACTTGCACGGGACGGACGCGATGTATCTGGCGCTGATCCGGAGGACTGGGTAGGGGAGGGCGGCGCGGACGGGGACGCGGTGTCCCCGTCCGTGTGGCGTCGGCGCGGTCGCGTCGGCGCGGCGTCGCGGCGTCGCGTTATGCGACGGCGGTCCCTTCCAGCTCGACCAGCTGGCCGGGGATCGCCAGCCGTGTCACCCCGAGCATCGTGGTGGTCGGCGCCACCCCGGCGGCGCCCAGCCGCGCGGCCAGCTCGCCGTAGTGCTGGAAGAGGAGATCGACGTCGGTCGTGTAGACGTTGAGGCGGACGAGGTTCGCGAGGGACATGCCGGCCTCGGTGAGCACGGCTTCCACGTTGTCGACGCTGAGCGCCAGCTGCGCGGCCATGTCCCCGTCGTGCTCGGGCTTGCCTTCGCTGCTCATCGAGGTCTGCCCCGAGATGTAGAGGGTCCGGGTGTGTCCGGAGACGACCTCGCCCTGGTTGAAGCCCATCTCGACTGACCAGGTCACCGGGTTGATCGCGGTTCGTTGCATTGCCATGTCGGCTCTCCGTCGGGTCGTTGGCTGGCTAGCCGCTGGCTGGCGGCCGCCGTTTGTCTTGTTGACGAGCTTCGCAATGAATCACGACACCCTCTGTCGTGTATTCCGATAAAGTTTTTTGCATGCGCGCTGACCGGTTGGTCTCGCTGGTGCTGCTGCTGCGTCAGCGCGGTCGGCTGACTGCGGACACGCTGGCCCGCGAGCTGGAGGTATCCACCCGTACGGTGCTGCGCGACATCGAGGCGCTGTCGGCTGCCGGGGTCCCGGTCTACGCCGAGCGTGGCCGGCACGGTGGGTTCGCGTTGTCTCCCGGATTCCGGACCGAGCTCACCGGCCTGAACCACGAAGAGGCCCTCGCCTTGCTGGCCGCCGGATCGGGGCGGGGCGAGCAGGTGTTCGGCCTCGGCTCGGCGCTCGCTTCGGCCATGCGGAAGGTGGTCGACGCACTGCCCGAAAGCCACCGGGCCACCGCGAGCGACGCGGCCCAGCGGTTTCTCGTCGACCCGGAGTCCGACCTGCTCTCGCGTCGGCTGGTCGCCGAGGAAGTGTCCGGTACCGCGATGATCGAGGTCCGGCGTGCGGTGCTCGGTGGACGCAAGCTGCGGATCCACTACGCGGCCACGGGCGAGGCGCCGCAGTGGCGCACGGTGGACCCGATCGGGCTGGTCACCGTACGGGACCGGGGCTACTTGCTGGCCACGAGAGCGGGCGAGGACCGCACCTACCGGCTGTCGCGGGTCCTGGCCGCCGAGGAACTCCCGGAAGCGGCGCAGCGGCCGAACCGGGTCGACCTGGACCGGATCTGGCGGGAGCGCTCCGCGCAGTTCCTCTCCGGCGGCGACCACATCGCCGTGCTGGTCCGGGTGAACCCGGCGCGGCGGGAGGACCTGCTGAACACCGCCCTGGCGGTCCGCGCGGAGGAGCCCGACGCCGACCCTGACGGCTGGCTGCGCCTGGAGGTGACCTTCCAGGATTCACGACATGCCCAATGGGCACTGTGGCAGCTCGGCATGGATGGCGAGGCCCTGGCCCCGCAGTCGTTGCGCAGCGCCCTGCGCGACCGGGCTGCGGCGCTCGCGACGCGCTATGGGGGGTCGGCTTGGGGGGTGGGGGAGTGAGGGGG